>CAJFVQ010000101.1 GCA_904420535.1 Candidatus Cryptoclostridium obscurum | reverse complement strand
GTAACAAACAACATGATCAATTCGGCGCGTGAAAAAATCAATCGTGTAAACGCATTGTAAAACATTTATATAATCACCTGTTCAAGGTATATATAGAACCTCTCTCTTAATCAGGGTGTCCAGGGTTCGAACCCCTGAGGGTGTACCAAATAAAACACCTGTTAAACTTATAGTTTAACAGGTGTTTTTCAATCAATATGACATTCCGAGAATACGTTTTGAGCGACCATTCATCAATGTTTACTTTCTGCCAAAAAGAGCGTCAAACAAAGGATCTTGTTCCGGCAAATGGACAACATATCCCACAGGTATTTTGCCACTGGTTGCCGTAATGACCCTATCGGCCCCCTTCTCCCCAAATGCACCGCAAAGTTCAATGCAATCAATGCCGCTTTGATATAATTCCTGTGCCACAGCGCAGGCTTCCTCAATGCTGGACACACCGATGATTTGGGCCTTCCCTTGATGAATTTTAGCCCGATCTTTTTCCGAATCAAAACTTCCCATAATAATAAAAGCAAACTTCATATCTCTATCTCCTTCCCCCATCTGTATGCTTAAGTTTATCACATGAAGGAGAAGTCGTCTACTTGATATTCTTTTTTGAAAAGCTTCTAAGCTTTTACATAAAGAATTTACCGATTGATCTATTTTTTTATTTGCTTAAAAATTTGATGAACACCGGTTGCAGCAAAACCAGAAGCAATACCAATTGCTGCCGCTGTTAAAACATCGTTGGCAGGGTAATCCGGCATAATATACATTGCAACTGTACCCAAAATTCCACCAATAGTCCCACAAATTACCGGCAAGTATTTGCGATTGAGTGTTGTCGTTTTGATAGCAGCGGCAATTAAATAACAAATCACCGTAATTGCAGGAATGGCAGCTAACCCCAAGGTATCTTCCATACATCGCCCTCCTTGTTATTTTTAATCATATAGGACAATCATAATGGTTCCAACCTGATCATGTTAGAACCATTTGAAGAATCATACCATCCTATGGCCACTGTCCTCACGATATGCGTATTAAGCGTCAGCTTTCAATGACCGGAACGCAAATCATTTCATTTTAGAAAATCAAACAAAATAACATTCATTTCACGAAATAAATATTATTTTGAATTTTATTGATTTTTCTATTGAAATATTCCGTTTTTTAAGGTAAAATTAGGAATCATAAATTTAGTTGTCATAAAACATACAAATCAAAAAAACGCTTTTCATGCCATATGATCATCATGGTTTTCTAATTTGATTTTTCAAAACGCCTGTCGTAACTTTCATGCGAAGAAGCATGAACCATATGACTTACTTATAAATTTTATACAATAGGGTGATACAATTATGACTGAATTACAATCATTATTGCGGACTTTGGGCATAACAGCAAATTTGCGCGGCTTTCGCTATCTGAAAAGAGCAACGGAATTGGCCATCGAAGACCCAGACTGCCTGCTCAATATTGGGAAACTAATTTATAATACAGTCGCCCAAGAATTCGAGACAACCCCAAAATGCGTAGAGAGAAATATCAGAACCGCTATAGATTCATGTTGGCTCCATGGCAACCGTAAGTTACTTTGTCAAATTGCCGGCTATGAATTACAAGAAAAACCGACAAATTCCCAATTTATCGACATCATTTCAGCTTATCTTATTAGCATTCAGTCGCCGACCGTCTGACCAAACAAAGCCCATCATAATTTCTTAAAAGAAACAATAAAAAATATTTATTTGATTTTATGTTATAAAACCACAAAAAACTGATTTCATTCTTTCTCAAAAAATAGAAGTAAAATCAGTTTTTTGTTTCTCGAATTATAAAGAATAGGTTTTCATTAGCCCCTATGCCATACTATTTAATATCGTTTACTGTCTTTCTCACCAAATGAATAAAAGAAGGAAAAAATTCACAATTAATTGATCTTCGATTCATCGCAAATCCAAAATATCCCAACCGCTTCCACCAGGAAAGTATTGATTGACATCAATAGGACATTTCTTTCAAAGTGCGAATAAAATCTATTCCAGCGGTCAGAATAGAACCAACAAAAACAAAACCGGAGGTTCTTATGGCAAAATATATGAAACTAATGGTGGCCATTGCATTTATGATTGTATCATCACTCTATATTGTTTACGATGATGCAACTACACCTTCTGATCTAGAGGCATTCTCCACCACCAGTCTTTTGGAATACACCGCATCCAGCGGCAATGCAATGTCCTATAACGATCAAGTTACATTGTTGGCCAGAGCCATTCATGCAGAAGCCGAGGCAGAGCCCTATATTGGCAAAGTAGCAGTAGGTGCTGTATTGTTAAATCGCGTAAAAAACTCCCAGTTCCCCAATACTCTTAGCGGTGTAATCTACCAAAGCAGTGCATTGGAATCAGTAAGCAATGGGAGAATGAACAGCAATGCCGGGCAACAATCAAGGAAAGCAGCTCAGGCAGCTCTCAATGGCTGGGATCCCACTTATGGTTCCCTTTACTTTTGGAATCCCTATAAAAAAGTAAACAAATGGGTCTGGACCAGAGAAATTACAGTTCAATACGGCCAACATGTTTTCGCAAGATAAGGGGGATATTATGAATAAAAATTTTGTGATTTTATTTTTATCGGTTTTAACTGTCATTGGTTTCGGTTGGGGATTTTTCCAAACAGCAGAATCAAATGAAAGCCGCAACACTGTAGAAAACGATCGCGCGCGGGCTTTTTACGATTTAGTGGACTCCGTAGAAAAACTTTCAGTATTATCGGGGAAGTCTCTAGTAACTGCCGATGATGCCGGGCGCGTACGTCTTTATTCCGACATGAACACCGAAGCCTATATCGCCCAAGAGAATTTATGTCAATTACCTGTCTACCATAATGCAATGCTTCGGACAGAAAAATTTCTCAACCAGATGGGCAATTTTTCTCATAGCTTGTTAACAAAAGCTGTCAATGGAGAGTCCCTCACGACAGAGGAGCAAAAAACACTGGAAACTTTGAATGAAGAAGTAGAAAATGTTTCCGAAGAACTTCATCAGTTAGCCTCGGAAGATGAAAATCCATTTTCCTGGAAAGCAATTCAAGCAGCAAATAAAAAAATTGATGATGGAGAGATCGAGAATGCAGGTATCGCAAATGCCTCTTTGACAGAAATCACCAACGGCCTGGAGGAAGTCCCCTCACTAACTTACGACGGTCCTTTTTCCGATCACCTGGAAAGTGGAGAGCCCATTGAAATCAGCGGCAACGAATCAACTTGGGAAGAAGTACTGGCGAAAGCGGAAACGATTCTTGGCGACAATTATCAATATGAGGCCTACGGTAAAAGCAGCGATACCGCAGGGTTCGCCGTATATACTGTTGCCGTAAAAACATCCTCGTCGGAAACAGAGGGAGAAGTAATCGGCTATTTTGACTTCAGTCGAACAGGTGGATATCCTGTACAGTACACCGCATCAAGTCAAGGAAAAGAGGCGGCCCTCGCACCGGAAGAATGCGTGTCAAAAGCAGAAGATTTTTTGAGCCGAACAGAATACAGTGAATTAGTATCCAATTATTATTTGGTAGAAGGAGACACCATTACGATCACTTTCATCTCCCATCAACAAGATGTTATTATCTATCCTGAAATGGTAAAAGTCACCGTGGATATGTCTGATGGCACAGTCGTGGGAATGGACGCGAAAAGCTATTTGAAATATCACAAAGAAAGAAGTTTTGAAGAGCAACAACTGACCACTGAGGAAGCAACTGCCAGATTAGCGGAAGGATTAACGCCTGACAGCATTACAAAAGCAGTAATTCCCCTGGAAAACGGTGAAGAAGCGTTGTGTTATGAATTCCGTGTCAGCAAAGGAAATCACGATTACCTAATTTACCTCAACGCGGTTACTGGAGCGCAAGAAGACATCCTCATGGTACAATCCGATGAAAATGGAACCTTCACTTTATAAAATATTATTGATCAGAAAATTAAAAGCGTTATTACAAAATCATGTGCACAAAGAGAAACTAATTTTTTAGACTGTACAAAAAAATAAAAGGGCGACAGGCAAAAAGCCTGCCGCTCTCTTTCTATGATCGCTTTTATATTATGGGTCAATCTCCAATCTACCGTATTGCTTTTCTGGATCACCAAGATTCCCATAGTTTTTGCCGTTTTGGGAATTTTCTAATAATCGCTGTCAAAACGTTTTTTATTTTGCGAGTTTGGACTTCTGGAGTTCACGAATTTGGGACTCTTTTACCATGAGTCCTTTCTCATAATGGTCTATTTTATCATTCAAACGATCCAGAGATTTTTGCATATCTTCCATACGTTCAAGAAGTCGCTCACGCTGTTCCAACAAAATTTCTTTTCTTGCCTCCACAGTAGAATCCCCCTGACGGAATAAGGCGACGTATTCAATTAAAGCCTCAATCTGAACACCAGCTTTCCGCATACATTTCATCAATTGAATCCAACCGCATGACTCCTCATCATAATCGCGAATTCCCGATGCATTGCGAGGCACCGGAGGAATCAAACCAATGCGCTCATAATAACGTAAAGTACCAGCCGGAATATCATACTCCTTACTGACTTCTGCAATTGTCATAAAAACACCTCCTAAAATCATAGCGACTTAAAATCATAAGCAATCTAATGGCATTCTATCATTAGAAACCACTTTGGAAATCATTACGTTCTTATACGGTATATTATCAGTTTAGCACTTAAAGCTAACTCTAAGTCAATAGTTTTCATAAAAAATTTTCAATTTTGCCTGGAAACAAAAATGCCTCGCGTAAAACGCGAGACAATTTTGCTGAGATCCATTTCATATTCCGATCAAACTTTACAGATATGAAAGAATCTCTTTCTTTGATTGAATGGATGGATGGAAATGGTGCTTCTACACAAATTAAGATACCCAAAATATTGAAAACTATTCATCAAAATTTACAATTTGATCAAATGAGCCACTCTCTCAGCAGACGAAAAGTACGATTCCCACAATTCCTAATTAGAGCAATAAAGTTTTCAACAATCCCATCAATCATTGCGCAAAAATTTAGTGAGGCAATGCAACAAAACTTTATAGTAATTGGCATGACCTATTATAATTATAATATTTATTTAAATATTTCAAACCACATAAAAGGAGAATCCAGGACTAAGCAAACGCAACAACAAAGAAGCCCTGTACGATATGTACAGGGCTTACATATGGAGCGGGCAAAGAGATTCGAACTCTCGACTTCAACCTTGGC
>CAJFVQ010000100.1 GCA_904420535.1 Candidatus Cryptoclostridium obscurum | reverse complement strand
TTCTTTATAAGATAAAAATTCGTGATTCCCTGGTGATGCATTGGTGCCATTGGGCGTATTGTTTGTGTTGATTTTACCTATGGCTTGCGGACATTTTTTTGGCATGAATATTGCATTAATAAAAGGCACAAGAAAAAATGAAAAAGGAGGTTCCCCAATATGGCAAGAAGAACACTGCATGCCGGTTCCCAACGTATAGAAGGTATGGGTTTGAACCTGTTAAGCGAAGATGAGCTTTACGATATTCATCTTGCTACCATGGATGTGTTATGGAACACCGGTGTAAAGATTGAAAGTGATGAAGCCCTGCATATTATGGAAGACAATGGTTGCGTGGTAGACTGGGAGAGTAAGATTTGTAAAATTCCGGAATACATTGTAGACAATGCTATTAATCTTACTCCAAGTACGATGCGCTGTTGTGGTAGAGAAGAGGAGTATGACTATATTGCTGGTGGTAATCGTACCGGTTTTCTCAATTTTGGTGAAGCTGTTAAAATCATTGACCCTTACACCAAGGAGCTTCGTAAAGGAACGAGGGAAGATGTCGCCAATATTACCCGGTTTGTTGACAGTATGGACCAAGTTGTATGCTATGAGCGGGCATTGTCCCCTTCAGAGGCGAATCCCCATACCAGAGATGTCCATAATGTAGAAATCTTTCTCAATAACACAAAGAAGCATGGATTCATTGGTTTGGCAAAACCCATTAATGTCCGGGCAGCTTGTAAAATGGGAGCTGTTGTTGCCGGTGGCAAAGAAGCGTTTCGTATGCGTCCCCTGTTTTCCACCACGACGGATCCCATTAGTCCCTTAACCCATACGAAAGATGCTTGCGATTCTTTAATTGAAGCCTGCAAATGGGGTCTTCCTTCTAAGGTGAATCCCATTAGCCTTCCCGGCGGTACTTCTTGTGTAAATATTGCAAGTACAATGATTAATGTAAATGCAGAGATCCTCAGTATGTTTGTCCTTGGTCAATTATGTGATCCCGGTCATTCTCTTGTCTATGGTAGCTCTACCGGTATTATGGACTTGAAAACTGGTTTGGCATCGTTTGGCTGCCCTGAATTGGCTTTGATGAGTGCTGCTACTGCGAAACTTGCTCAGTTCTATGGATTCCCGAGCTGGGTTGGCGGTGGTTAGTGTGATAGTAAACTACCCGATGCTCAAAGTGCTCATGAAATGACCCTGACCGGTGTGATTCCAGCTTTGGCAGGTGCCAATCTGATTTACGGTTTGGGCATGTTAGATAGCGCGCTTACATGGGATTATGCCCAAATGGTCATGCACAATGAATTTGCTCGCATGATTAAACGAGTTGTTGGCGGTATTGAATTGAACGATGAAACCATGCAGGCTGATTTAATCGCCGAGGTAGGACCCGGCGGCGAATTTATCACCCGGGAACATACGTTCAAGAATATGCGCCAGCTCTCTCAGACGGAACTGATTGACCGTCGTACCAGAAGGGTATGGCAGGAAGAAGGTGGTACGGATATTGTGGAACGCGCTTATGAAAAGTCCCATGATATTTTGGAAAATTACAAGGTTGATCCTTTGCCGGAAGAAATGCAGCGTGAGCTGAAATCAATTTTGGCAGATGCAGATGCTGAAGCCGAAGAATTACAGGCCAAAGGTCTACTTTAAGCTTTCAATAATTGACGATTCGCATACCTATTATTTTGATATTAGGCGCTCCATATTTGGAGCGCCTTTTTTTATAAACTTTTCCTAAAAATTAAAGATTCCGAATCGATGGTAGACCCGGAATCTTATGTAATCAATTTTCTTTGATCAATTGAGACATTAAAGTTTTAGCGTTGGTAAACAATGTTGTTTTTTTTCTTATGGGCCAAGTGTCCTAAAAATTCACAGAGAAGTCCCGCTCCGGTAATGGCCGTAATACCGCTGGGATCGTATTGAGGGGCGACTTCCACCAAATCATAACCGATGATATTTAAGTCTGCCAAGCCTCGGATGATTTCTAATGTTTTTGCTGTATTTAGTCCCCCTAAAACCGGCGTTCCTGTTCCTGGCGCCGAAGCGGGATCCAAAAAGTCGATATCAAAGGTGAGAAATGCCTTGTGATTGCCGACTCTGCTTTTAATTTGAGCAACAATTTCATCGGAAGTCATTTGATGGCACTGTACTGCTTTGAGGACTTCATATCCTAAATTGCGGGAATTGTTCAAGTCTTCATCACTGTAGAGGTTTTCCCTGATTCCTACTTGGATCGAATGGGAAGGATCCACTAGGCCCTCTTTTGCGGCATGATAAAAAGGGGTGCCATGGCTATAAGGTTTACCGAAATACTCTGGGATGGTATCATAGTGGGCATCAAAATGAATCAATGCTACCGGGCCATTGATTTTGGCACAAGCTCTTAATTCCGGCAATGTGACGCTATGGTCTCCTCCCATGGCCACCGGGACAATTCCTTTTTGGAAAAAGGGTATCATTCCCTCGGTAATGAGATCAAAAGATTCCTCAATATAACCGGGGACAGAACCGAGATCACCGAAGTCTACACCGGAACAGTAATCGAAAATACCAACTTCCAGTTCAGGGTTGTAAGGTTTCGCTGCCAGGCATGACATTTCTCGAATGGAAGAGGGGCCGAAGCGGGATCCTGGACGATAAGATGCGCAGGAATCAAAGGGTAAGCCAACGATGACAAAATCGACATCTTCCGTGGTTTGCACATGGGGTAGACGCATAAACGTTTTGATTCCAGAAAATCGCGGGGATTTTAGTGAATTTTGGGGCTGATAACGAACCATGAGATACCTCCTTTTGTTTTCATCATAATCGAGATGATGGTTATGTTTTGCCGAATTGATACGATAATCGGCGTGGTAGAATAAAAAAGTATTGTTCTACAGTCACAATAAGAATTGCGATAAATTGCTGAGCTTCCGAGGGGTGTTGGTACTTTTTATGATGCCGCAATTTTATTCCCATGTTTATTAACAAATAGGGTACATTTCTACAATTAATTTTATATTAACATGAAAACAGATAGTTGACAACAAAAATACGAAGCGGTGTCTGTTGATTGAAAACAAAATCCCATCGGCAGTCAATAGAGAGCTGTGCTGTTGATTCCCAATGGGATACTTGAATTGGTTTTTGATGATACTGCTGGCTTCAATGTTTTTGACAGATGGCGCCCCACCACAACGTGGCAGATTGCAAATCTGTCACGTTGTTTTAGCCGTCGTGCGGCAATCACTATTTCCATCTTAGATTCTTTTTGTAGGTCAAGATATTATTCGCTTCCCAGAATTTAGGCTGTTTCTGATATCTTAAGCCTTGGTAAACACCTTCCCCCCATTCTCATCCTTCTTTATGACATGGAAATCCACATAGTCTGCTCCAAAGTGATTTTCCAGAGTGATTCGGATGACCGCAACGTCATTCACCACATCCAACACATCGACACGGGCTTTCGAATCGGCCGGGCAGCCTGTGTTGCACCATCAGAAAGGGTCTGAATGGGATCGCCGTTGATGGTAGCACGCTGGTTTCATCATTCCGCCGTTGCCTTTTGCCGCAGCCATCCGCATATAGTTGTGCGGCGCGCGGGATTTTTTCATAGTCTTTTCGTGTTGCGTTCCATCACTTTCATATCATTATGATTTTGTTTATGGATAATTAGAGCTTCATCATACCCTAATGATTCCGATAGCACATACCAAATTTTTTGTTGTTTAGAGTTCTTCCACCAGTTCACTCAACGGGCGGTATGTATTGTGCCACTGCGCATAAGGAACAGAGTCCGCGCTCGGATAACCGATCGGCAATAAACAGATTGGTTTGATATTATTAGGTAGATCAAAGGCTTTTGCCACTTGCCTTGTATCAAAGCCGCGCACCCATACAGAGCCGATTCCCAGTTCCCATGCTTCCAACATCATATGGGTGCAGACGATGCTCACATCCATTTCACCGGTATTGTAGCCATGTTCCACAGAACTTTTCCACGCCTTCGAGAGATCTGCGCAGAAAAGTAAAACTACAGGCGCATCATAAACAAAACGAGTGAGCGAACGAATTTTCCCAAGGGCTTCTTTGCTTTTGAGAATATAAATTTTTTGCGGTTGGAAATTAACCGCCGTAGGAGCAAGTTCTCCGGCTTTTAAAATTCGTTCCATCTTTTCTTGCTCAATGGGGCGATCGGAGAAAGAACGAACCGAATAGCGATCTGCCGCAAGCTGTAAAAAATCCATGTTTCTCCTCCTTTATTCTACCGAGCGAAGCTGGGAATATCCATTCCAGGCAAAGAGGGCTTTTTCTCCTTCATTGCCGTAGACCTGCTCTACATCACAGATGTAAAGATAGTGGTCGCCAACTTCGTGATATTCCTTCAAATTGCACACGATGGCCACGCGACTGTGTTTGGGAATTTGAATGGAGCTGCCTTCCACATTTACCATTTCGATGCCGAATTTTGCGATTTTGTCAGTATCGCGGCCTGTGGTGCTGCCACAGCCGAGAACAGCCTCGGCAATTTCCGTACCGGGGATGGCGAGGATTACCTTTTTGTTTTTTCTTACCATTTCTCCACTGTAGGAGGTCTTCGCCATGGCGTAGGCGATCATATTTGGATGAAAAGAAAGATACATCCACCAAGAGACAGTGGCAAGGTTTGTGGAACCGTCCGGTTTTTCCGTACACACAACTGATACAGGGTTAGGGGAAGTTAGTTTAGAAGCCTGAGGCAATTTGATTTTTTCCATAGTAATCGTCTCCTTTCAGTGGTCTA
>CAJFVQ010000099.1 GCA_904420535.1 Candidatus Cryptoclostridium obscurum | reverse complement strand
CGCAGAGGACGCAGAGGACGCAGAGAACATAAACGACGCAAAACAGAAAGTAACGGACACGCCACCATTACCGATACGGCCGCCGGTGCTTTGTGCCGGCTGTCCCCACAGGGCATCCTTTTATGCAGTAAAACAAGGGGTTCGGGGAAAGAAAGCTGTATTTTGCGGGGATATCGGTTGCTATACCTTGGGTAACGCCATGCCCTTGGATATGGTGGATACTTGTCTTTGCATGGGAGCCGACGTCACCATGGCACAGGGACTTCATCGCATCGAACCGGACACGCTAAATTTTGCTTTCATCGGCGATTCCACGTTTTTCGCCTCAGGTTTACCCGGAGTGATCAACGCCGTATATAACGAGACAGATATTATTCTCATCGTTTTGGACAACTCTACCACCGCGATGACGGGTCATCAACCGCATCCCGGAACAGGACGCACCATGATGGGGAATGTTCACAAACCGGCAGATATTGCTAAAATATTGGAAGCAATTGGGGTTTCCTCCGTCGAGACAATCAATCCATTGGATCTTTCTGCGGCAACGGAAGCTGTTAAAAAGGCAGCGGAAGGCAGCGGCGTTCGCGCTATCATATTCAAATCTCCATGCATTGCCGTGACTAAAGCGAAAAGACGTTATCATGTCACCGAATCCTGTATTCAGTGTAAAAAATGTATCAAAGCTTTGGGCTGCCCGGCCATGGCTTTGGAGGGAGATCAGGTAATGATTGAGCCGTCGCTCTGCTTTGGCTGCGGTTTATGTGCTCAGGTCTGCCCCACCAATGCAATAGAAGAAGGGAGTGATCGCCAATGACCAAAAATTGTTTGCTTTGCGGCGTCGGCGGTCAAGGAACTGTTTTGGCGTCAAAACTGATCGCCTTTGCCGCCATGGAAAAAAATGAAAATGTACGCACTGCTGAAACCATCGGTATGGCCCAACGAGGCGGCTGTGTGGTAAGTCATGTCAGGATCGGCGGTACCATTCATTCCCCATTAATCCCTCTAGGTCAAGCTGATGTGCTGATCGGATTTGAACCCGGGGAAGCCCTTCGCTGTCTTCCCTATTTAAAAGAAAACGGCATTGCCATTGTCAACACCAAGGCAGTACAGCCCATCACAGCTTCGCTGTCAGGGAATCCCTATTGTGGGAAAACCATGGTGGCGGCAATCCGTTCCAAAGTAAAAAATGTCGTGTTCATCGACGGCGAAGATATATGTCATCGCTGCGGTTCTCCTAAAGTATTGAATCTGGCGTTACTGGGCGCAGCGGTAGCATCGGGAAAATTAGGCATAACCACCGATGAATTGAAAAATGCAATCATGAAGCGTATTCCTTCAAAATATCATAAGATGAATTTGCAAGCAGTCTCATTGGCTGCAGAAGAAGTGAACTGATCAAAGGAGCAATTGTTAGATGGAAATGAAAGAAAGTCAACTCCAGTTGATCAAAAAGCAATTAAAAAGACTTACCTCTATGGATTGCTTTTACAAAAACAAACTGGAAGGCATTGATATCGACGCCATACAAAGTCAAGAGGATTTCGAGAAACTTCCTTTTACCCGGAAAGGCGATCTGCGAGATGCCTATCCCTTGGGGCTTCAGGCAGTGCCCGAGGAGGAGATTGTACGGATTCATTCTTCCTCCGGCACGACCGGTACTCCGGTAATCATTCCCTACACTGCCCAGGACGTGGAAGACTGGGCAAAAATGTTTCAGCGCTGTTATGAGATGGCGGGAATTACTTCTTCGGATCGGATTCACATTACTCCGGGTTATGGCTTATGGACAGCGGGCATCGGCTTTCAAAACGGCGCCGAACACCTAGGCGCCATGACCATCCCCATGGGGCCGGGGAATACCGACAAACAGCTCAAAATGATGGTAGATCTGAAATCCACTGTTCTTTGCGCAACGTCCTCCTATGCGCTACTGCTAGCGGAAGAAATCGCTAAACGGGGACTGGGAGATAAAATCCATCTAAAAAAAGGCGTGATCGGTTCGGAACGCTGGGGAGAAAAAATGCGGAAGCGGATTGCCACAGAATTAGGAATATCTCTTTACGATATTTACGGTCTTACGGAAATTTACGGTCCGGGCATCGGCATTAGCTGCGATTATGACTGTGGTATGCATATGTGGGATGATTACATCTATTTCGAAATCGTCAACCCTAAGACCGGTGAAGTTCTGCCCGACGGGGAAATGGGGGAACTTGTCATTACCACCTTACGAAAACAAGGCGCTCCCTTGATTCGTTACCGTACCCATGACCTAACAAGAATCATCCCCGGAGAATGTCCTTGCGGCAGCCAATATCCTCGCATCGATACGATTGCGGGGCGTACAGACGATATGGTCAAAGTCAAAGGAGTCAATATTTTTCCCAGCCAGATTGAGACGATATTAGCTAAAATAAAGGATGCTTCCAGCGAATATCAATTTGTAATTAACCGAATTGACGGTAAGGATTCCTGCACCCTCTTTGTGGAAAAAAATACCAGCACAGATACGGATGATTTAAAACGTGAGATCCGCAACCAATTTAAAAATAAAATCGGTATCACCGTCGAGGTAAAGCCGGTGGAAATCGGTGCACTGCCTCGCAGTGAAAAAAAATCAACCCGTATTTTTGACCACCGTTTTTAAATCGGTCGATTCCGATGATTGAAAACGTTTATGCCCAAAACACCAAAAACCGTCCTGAACTTCAGGACGGTTTTTTTATTTCTATTATCTTTCGTTTTATTCATGGTCCGGCGCGTCGGCCCTGTTTAATAAATCTTCAATGGCATCCAGAGGATTCTCTGCGGAAATTGTTCCCGCTTCGCCGCTTCTTCTAAGTTTATATTCCAATTCACCTTTGGCAAGGCTCTTATCCCCAATGGTGATTCGCAGAGGAATGCCTAAAAGATCGGCATCTTTAAATTTCACTCCAGCCCGTTCGGCGCGATCATCGAGAATTACCTCATACCCTGCAGCCAACAGATCTCCATAGAGTTTTTCCGCTGCTGCGACCTGAGTTTTGCTCTTTTCGCTCACAGGCACAATAATGATTTGATAAGGAGCAAGGGAAAGAGGCCAGATGATGCCATGTTCATCGTTGTTCTGTTCGATGGCAGCTGCCATGGTGCGACCGACGCCGATGCCGTAACATCCCATTTCCATTAACTGTGCTTTGCCCTCTTCGTCTAAATAGGTGGCACCCATAGATTTGCTGTATTTCGAACCTAATTTGAAGACTTGTCCCACCTCAATGCCGCGCGCTTTTTGTAGTGTACCACCGCAGTGGGGGCAAGTTTCTCCAGCCTCTGTCAGACGGAACTTGCCAACTTCGCCATCGAAGTCACGACCAAAATTTACATTGATAAAATGATAATCCTTTTCGTTGGCACCGCAACAGAAGTTACGACCTTGGGCAATTTCATGATCGACTAAGACCCTGAGCTTCTGACCGACAGGACCGATAAATCCCTGAACCAAACCGGCATTGACCAGATCTTCTTCTGTAGCCATATAGAAAGTCACCGCGCCGAGATAGTTTTGCACACTGATTTCATTCAGACGACGATCCCCACGAATAAAGATCAAAACAGGTATTCCATCGGCCATAAAAACCAATGCCTTCATGGATTTTTTTACATCAGAATGCAAGAAGGAAACCACATCATCAATGGTACGGCAGTTAGGAGTCAGAACTTTTTCCACATCCCCCATGGCCTCCTCGGACTCAGCGATCACCGTGCCACTTTCGGCAATTTCCACATTGGCTGCATAGTTGCAGGAATCACAATAAAGAATTTCCGCTTCGCCGCTTTCGGCCAAAACCATAAATTCATGGGATGAAGAACCGCCAATGGCGCCATTATCCGCCTCTACCGGGCGGAAGTCCAAACCGCAGCGTTGAAAAATGCGGGTATAAGCATCATACATAAGATGATAACTGACATCTAGCCCATCCTCGTCACGATCGAAACTGTAACAATCCTTCATCACAAATTCTCTGCTGCGCATCAAACCAAAACGAGGGCGGCGCTCATCGCGATATTTATTTTGGATCTGATAAAGCATCAGTGGTAATTGTTTATAGGATTTCACTTCGTTACTGATGAGAGAAGTGATCACCTCTTCATGGGTGGGGCCCAGGCAAAAATCGCGGCCATGGCGGTCGCGAACCCGCCATAATTCATCACCGTAAACATCCCAGCGTCCACTCTTTTGCCAAAGTTCCGCCGGCTGGACGATAGGAAACAGCAACTCCTGGGCGCCGCTGCGATTCATCTCTTCTCGAATGATGGTATCGATCTTTTCCATAGTACGCCATCCCATAGGCAAATACGTATAAATCCCCGAAGCGACTTTTCGCATCAACCCTGCACGGAGCATCAGTTGATGACTAGCGATTTCCGCCTCGGCAGGTACCTCCCGCAAGGTGGGTGCAAACATCTTACTATACCTCATTGTTCATTCCTCCTGATTAAAGCAATCAACTCATCAACAATGGCCGTTTCGGAATACTTCCCCACGACCTGTCCTTCTTTGATCAATAGCCCTTGGCCTCGTCCGGAAGCAATTCCGTAATCGGCTTCTTTGGCTTCGCCAGGGCCGTTGACCTCGCAACCCATCACAGCCACTGTCAAAGGGCGTTTTGGCTGAAAGCCCGCCAAAGCATTTTCCGTTGCCATTACCATGGCTTCCAGATCAACTTTAGTGCGACCACAAGTGGGGCAAGAAATGATCTCTACTCCCTCTTTGCGAAGGCCAAGACCTCTCAAAATTTCCCGCGCCACGATCACTTCGTTGATGGGATCCCCCGTAAGGGAGACACGCATCGTATCGCCGATGCCGTGGAAAAGCAAAATCCCCAACCCCAGCGACGATTTGATACTCCCCTTCAGCAAAGTTCCCGCCTCGGTCACACCGATATGAAGGGGGCACTCCACTTTCTTTGCCAGCAATTCATAGGCTGCTACAGTATTAGGAACCGATGAAGTTTTAACGGAAATTTTATAATCCTCAAACCCAAAGCGTTCAAAAATCGCCACTTGTCTGAGGG
The DNA here is from genome assembly GCA_904420535.1 of Candidatus Cryptoclostridium obscurum. Taxonomy (GTDB): domain Bacteria; phylum Bacillota; class Dehalobacteriia; order UBA7702; family UBA7702; genus Cryptoclostridium; species Cryptoclostridium obscurum. Next base: position 34,494 of record CAJFVQ010000099.1, on the reverse strand, counting down.
CACTTTCCACCAAAGCTTCGGGAGTCGGTCCATACTTTGCCAAAAGATCTTTTTCCAAAGATCCGCCATTGATGCCGATACGAATGGGTATCCCCCGTTCTTTAGCTGCCGACAATACCTTTCGAATCCGTTCCTCGCTGCCGATATTGCCGGGATTGATTCGCAGCGCATCGATCCCAGCATCAATGGCAGCCAAGGCCAAACGATAGTCAAAATGAATATCCGCCACCAAAGGCAAGGGCGCTTGGGGCAAGATTTTCCTCAAGGCCTCTGCTGCTTCCGCATCAGGAACCGCCAAACGCCCGATATCGCACCCCGCCTTTGCCAAGGCATTCAGCTGCTTTAACGTCTCATCCACATCAGCGGTTTTGGTATTATTCATACTTTGGATCGAGATCGGAGCATCGCCGCCGATCTCTACGGATCCGATCTTTATTTTCCTGGATTTTCGTCTCATATTTTCCTCCGTTGTCATCAACCAACGATTCGGGAGACATCAAAAAAGGTAATGACAATCATAAGTCCCATGAGTAGAACGAAACCAACGAAATGAATGGTTCCCTCTACCTGGGCGCTGACCGGTTTTCCTCTTAGCCCTTCAATGGCCAAAAACACAAGGCGACTACCGTCCAAAGCCGGCAAAGGCAGAAGATTGACAACGCCAAGATTGACGCTGATGGCGGCAATGAATATGATAAAATTCAAGAGTCCGTAATTGGCCACTTGCCCCACCATCTGACCGACACCGACAGGACCGGCCAATTCCACATCTGCCTGGCCAGTCACCATATCAAACAGAGAAACTAAAATCAGCTTTGTGAGATCATATGTTTGCTGGAAGCCTAACTGAATGGCGCCGAAAAGCGATAAACGTTCACTATCTCGCACAATCCCGATCACCGATTGGGTACCATCTTCCGATAATTCGGGCACGATTTGAAAACTCAAGGATTCGCCATCGCGATCCACGGTGAAAGTCAACTCATTGCCCTCGTTGGCATTGATGATCGTAACGGCTTCTGCCCAAGTGTCCACTGATTCCCCGTTAATAGCAGTGATCTCGTCTCCCGCTAACATACCGGCTTCTGCTGCGGGCATACCTTCAGTTACCTCACCGATCCGGGCCTCGTTAACGGGCGTTCCCAAAGCCATATAAGCTACAATAAACAGTAAAATTGCAAAAATGAAATTGAATAGCGCACCGCCGGCTACCACCAGCATCCGCTGGGGTACCGACTTTTTGTCAAAGCCGTTGGGATGTTCACTTTCGCCATCTTCCCCCGGCATTTTACAATAACCGCCTATGGGAAAAAGACGCAGAGTATACTGGGTCTCTCCTTTGTGAAAAGCAAATAGCTTCGGCCCCATGCCGACGGAAAACTCCTCCACATAAATATGGCATTTTTTTGCGCAAAGCAAGTGTCCAAACTCATGGGCAAAAATAATAATGCCGAACATGAGCAGTGTCAAAAGAACTGTGAGAATTACGTTCAAGAAATCACCTCATTGAGCCATGCTTTTGCCCAATCTGCAGCAGTCAAGATTTCTTCCAAAGACGGCGCAGCAATATGATTGTAGGCCTCCATGGCTTTTACCGCATAAGAATAAATATCAGTATATTTTATTCGCTCTTCCAGGAACATATACACCAAGGTCTCATTGGCAGCATTGAGAACCGCCGTTTCCGTACCGCCCGCTTTTCCCGCTTCATAGGCCAGATCCAACAGCGGAAAAACTTCCCGACGGGGGGCGTAAAAATCGATATGCCCCAACTTCGCAAAATCCAGAGGTTCCAGAGGGTTTTCTTTCCGCTCCGGATAGGTCAAGGCAAACTGGATGGGAATCCGCATATCAGCTTTCCCCAAATGGCCGATAAAAGATCCATCTTTGAAACTGACCATGGAATGAATAACGCTCTGGGGCTGGATTAAAACGTCGATATCATCGTAATCCACATCGAAAAGCCAGTGAGCTTCAATCACTTCCAATCCCTTATTCATCATGGTGGAACTATCTATGGTAACCTTTGCCCCCATGTTCCAGGTGGGATGCTTCAATGCCATCGCAGGCGTGATTGTTTCCATTTGCTTTACCGAAAAGTTCCGAAAAGGACCGCCGGAAGCAGTCAATACCAATTTGCGAATCCCGCTGCGTCCCCCCATCAGACACTGAAAAATGGCCGAATGCTCACTGTCCACGGGCAATAATACCGTATGATATTGTTTTACCAATTCCATGACGAGATGCCCCGCGGTGACGAGACTCTCTTTATTGGCAAAAGCTACCTTATTGCCAACTTTCAAAGTATCCAACAGCGGACTTAGACCTGCCATTCCCGCAATGCCATGGATCATCATATCAACTTTCATGGCAGCAGCAACATGGAGCCCCTCTTCTCCGCACAGGATCTCTCCTTTAAAATCTTTGAGGGCTTCCTTTAAAAGAGAGTACTTTGATTCGTCGCAGATCACTACCACAGCCGGGGAGAACTTTTTCGCTTGTTCCGCTAACAATTCCCAGTGATGGTTGGCAACCAAAACCTGCACTTTGTAATCCTCGGGGAACCAGCCGATCACATCGAGACTTTGGGTACCAATGGAACCCGTTGAACCTAAAATACCGATTGTCTTCAATGATATACTCCTATTGTATCAAATTCGTGTAAATCATGAGAAAATAACAGAGAAATGGTGCGATAAACAATAAACTATCGAAACGATCTAAAATTCCGCCATGACCGGGAATGATTTTTCCGGAATCTTTTACGCCAGCCCAACGTTTGAATGCACTTTCCACCAGATCTCCCATCTGTCCTAAAGCAGAGGCGCAAACCGTAACCAGGATCAACCATCCCCAAGGTAAAATATGGGTAAAGGCATTAAAAATCAAAGCGGAAATGACGGCGACAACAATACCGCCCACTGCTCCTTCCACGGACTTTTTCGGGCTGACCTTGGGCATTAACTTATGACGCCCCAAACTGGAGCCGACGAAATATGCGCCGGTATCCGTTAGCCACTGGATGATAAAGACCAAGAAAATCAAAAAGATCCCTTGCTCCATTTGAACCCGCATGACCACCATGGTGCTTAAAGTTAGGCCAATATAAACAGAGCCGAAAAAGGACAGTCCCGCATCAACGGCGCGCAGTTTCCCAAATACAAACAGTATTGCCAATAACGCAAAGAGCAAAAACAGGATAATCAGGGACATGGATTCATAATACTCCGAAAGTAAAGAGCACAAAAACAGCAACACTGTGAAACCACAAAATAATGGAAACTGAAAGCGAATTTCCCGTGCGGCTAAAATCCGTTGCAGTTCATAACCGCCCACAATGGCGACAAATAACATTAATACAGCGAAAAACCAACCGCCTAAAATTGTCGCAATAAGAATCAGCGGCACAAAAACACAAGCACTTAAAATTCTGGTTTTTAACATGACAACACCTCAACTCAGATACCGCCAAAACGGCGATCTCTCTTCTGATAGGCAATTACCGCCCGATATAATTCCTCTTCGTTAAAATCCGGCCAATTAACATCCGTAAAATAAATTTCCGTATATGCCAGTTGCCACAGAAAGTAATTACTAATTCGCTGCTCACCAGAAGTCCGGATCATCAGATCAGGATCGGGCTGACCGGTAGTGTATAAATATTGAGAAAATGTCGTCTCATTTAAATCCTCGACATTGAATTTTCCAATTTGAATTTCCTCCGCAATAGCTTTTACTGCCCGAAGAATTTCCTGACGGCCACCGTAATTAATGGCAATATTCAACTCAATCTTTGAACAATCCTTTGTCATTTCACTGACGCGGAAGATTTCTCTTTTTACCTTGTCTGGCAGTGGTTCCAAATCGCCAATACCGCGGAGACGCACGCCCTCAGCCACCATATCATTGGCTTCCCGAACTAAATAACTGCGCACTAAATCCATAAGAAAATTAACTTCCTCCATAGGACGGCGCCAATTCTCTGTGGAAAAACAGTAAAGACTCAGCACCTTCACGCCCAAATCACTGCAACTTCGGATCAAATTTTTAATAATTTTTGTTCCCGCAACATGACCTTTGATACGGGCCAATTTCTGTTTTTTCGCCCAACGGCCGTTGCCGTCCATAATAATGGCAATATGCTGCGGTATGCGGTTTAAATCAATTTGCTCTAATAATTTTTCTTTTGTCATATTTGTATAATTATCCATATTATTCATAAACTGACAAAAACCCCCTCGAAGATCGAGGGGGTTTTATGCAAATTATTCTTCGATAATAGCGTCGCTGGGGCAAGCGTCAATGCAGTTGCCGCATTCCTGGCAAGCATCTTGGTCGATTTCGTAGATATCGCCTTCTTTGATCGCATCATGTTCGCATTCATCCATGCAGGTACCACAAGCTACGCATTCGTCAGTGATTTTATACATTCCTTACACCTCCCTTGATTTAGTTTTAAAAAATGCATTTGCATTAAGACAAACTTAAACTTCCATAATCTCCTTCTCTTTGGCAGCAGTGATTTCGTCCAATTTCTTGATAGATTTTTCCGTCAGTTTCTGGGCGTCATCCAAACCGTTTTTCGCATCATCTTCGGAGACTTCATGGTTTTTTTCTAATTTTTTGATTTCATCATTTAAATCCCGGCGGATATTGCGAACCGCAACTTTCGCATCCTCGGATTTTTTTCTTACAATTTTCACTAATTCTTTTCGCCGTTCCTCGGTTAATTGAGGAATAGCAATGCGAATGACTGTACCGTCGTTGGTGGGGGTCAAACCGAGATCCGAAGCAAGAATCGCTTTCTCAATACCTTTCATAGCACCTTTATCCCAAGGTTGGATCAGGAGCATCCTACTTTCAGGGGCAGAGATATTCGCCATTTGATTCAAAGGCGTCATTGCTCCATAATAATCCACCTGAATTTTATCAAGCAATGCAGGTGTAGCGCGTCCGGCACGAAGTGTCGCCAGTTCACGCTTTAATGCTTCGGCAGATTTGTTCATTCGTTCTTCAGCTTCAGCCAGATATTCTTTAATCATGAATGTCACCTCCAACAACGGTACCAACATTTTCACCGAGAATGGCGCGGCGAATGTTTCCTTTTGTGTTGATATTAAATAATACAATCGGGATCTTATTATCCTTACAGAGGGAAGCTGCGGTGGAATCCATAACCCCCAACTCTTTCTCGATAATATCCATAAACTCCAATGTATCAAACTTTTTCGCCTTTGGATCAACTTTGGGATCGGCGGAATAAACGCCGTCAACCTTTTTCGCCATGAGGATTGCATCCGCTTCCAGCTCCGCAGCACGCAGAGCAGCAGTGGTATCTGTAGAGAAATAGGGATTTCCGGTGCCTGCCGCAAAAATGACTACACGGCCTTTTTCCAAATGACGAATAGCCTTCCTACGGATATACGGTTCCGCGATCTGTCGCATTTCAATGGCGGACTGTACACGGGTATCAATACCGATATGCTCTAAGGCATTTTGCAAAGCCAAACTGTTCATAACTGTGGCCAACATTCCCATATAATCTGCGGTAGCACGATCCATGCCTTTTTTGGAACCGGCAATGCCACGCCAAATATTGCCGCCGCCAACAACGATCAAAACATCAACGCCAAGATCACGGAGGTCCTGTACTTCGCCGGCTACAAAATTCAGCATATCTTGCTCAATTCCGTATCCAAGTTCTCCGGCAAGTGCTTCTCCACTTAATTTCAGTACGACTCTTTTGTAAATCGGTTCTGCCCACATGACGTATCACCAGCTTCTTTAAATCTTTTACTCAGTCTTTTTTGAACATATTGGCGACTTCACCTGCGAAATCGTCAACTTTCTTTTCGAGACCTTCTCCGGTTTTAAAGCGAATACTCTTTACAACGGTGATAGTTGCGCCTACTTCTTTACTTACCTTTTCAAGATATTGGGCAACGGTGAGATCACCATCCTGGACATAAGCTTGATCCAAGAGGCAAATTTCCTTTAATTCTTTATTCAAACGCCCGGTGATCATTTTTTCAATGATATTTTCCGGTTTATTGGGGTTTTCTTCTTTAGCTTGGGCCATGAGAATTTCTTTTTCATGTTCCAAATAATCCGCAGGAACTTCATCCCGGGAAACATATTTGGGATCCATTGCCGCGACTTGCATTGCTACGTTTCTCAAACAAGTTTTTACCGCATCGTTTACCACTTCGGTTTTGGCTTGGATCATGACGCCAATTTTACCGCCACCATGAATGTAATTGGCAACACAGCCATCGGCAGCGTTCACTTTTTCAAATCTTCTGACGTTGATATTTTCACCGATCACGGCGATCTTTTCCGTTTGGACGTCTTTTACGGTTTTTCCGGCATCGCCCTGCCAGGCTTCGTTCATGAAAGCATCGATATCAGCAGCATTGCTGTTAAGGGCCTGTTTTGCCACATCGGAGGCAAAAGAACGGAAATCTTCGTTTTTGGCCACAAAGTCGGTTTCGCAGTTGATTTCCACAAGAACGCCTGCCTTTTGGTCTTCGGTCACATAGCTTTCAATGATCCCTTCTGCAGCGATACGTCCCGACTTTTTCGTTGCTTTGGCCAAACCTTTTTCTCTCAAAAAGTCAATGGCTTTTTCCATATCGCCTTCGGTTTCGGTCAAAGCTTTTTTGCAATCCATCATACCTGCCCCGGTTCTTTCACGGAGCTCTTTTACCATTTGGGCTGTAACCATTTTTTATTCGATTCCTCCTATATTTTCAAGAAAAAAGACAGGGTTCGAAAAATATTTATTCAGCTTCCCTGCCTTAAAAATTCACATTACTCGGCGGCAGCTTCGTCCATTGCCTCTTCTTCCGCTTCGGCAATTTCTTCTTCCACATCTTCCGCCATAGACATTCCCTGGTTTCCTTCAATTACTGCGTCAGCCATTCTGGAAACGAGAAGTTTTACCGCACGAATGGCATCGTCGTTACCGGGAATGACGTAATCAACTTCTTCAGGGTCGCAGTTAGTATCAACAATCGCAACAATCGGAATATTCAATTTTCTCGCTTCGGCAATGGCGATTCTTTCTTTTTTGGGATCCACGACAAACAATGCGCCGGGAAGATCTTTCATGTCTTTAATGCCGCCCAAGAATTTTTCCAACTTATCCTTTTTCCCTTGGAGCTGGGCTACTTCTTTTTTTGGCAAAAGAGCCAAAGTGCCGTCTTCTTCCATTTTTTCGTAATTGCGAATAAAATCAATACGGGTTTGGATGGTTTTATTGTTGGTCATAAGACCGCCCAACCATCTCTGATTCACATAGAACATTCCGCAACGAACGGCTTCTTCTTTAATAGCATCTTGGGCCTGTTTTTTCGTACCGACAAAAAGAATAGACTTCCCTTCAGCAACGGTATCTTTGATAAAATTATACGCTTCGTCGATTTTCTTTACTGTTTTTTGTAAATCGATGATATAGATACCATTACGTTCAGTGAAAATGTAGGGAGCCATTTTCGGGTTCCAACGGCGTGTTTGATGGCCAAAATGAACCCCGGCTTCCAAGAGCTGTTTCATAGAAATTACTGCCATGATTTAAATTTTCCTCCTTTTGTTTGAACCTCCGGATTCGTCATCTGCCCCGCGCAGCATTGCTGCCACGAGCGCGGGGAATCAAAATCCGTGCGTTTTCTCATATATACTAACACAAAGCGAATCGACTTGCAAGAGAATTTTACGGAAAAAATCCAATGAATCTGCGGTTATTTCAAAAAATTCTCGTAATCATACAATCCCATCCCTTTCCCGAGCAGAACAGGGAACGAAGACAATGGTTACTGTAATCCTTTCACATTTTACTCATTCGACATGGTTTTCAAAAGTCCTGTTTCGTAATTTCTAAAAAGAATATTGGCAAAAATACAAACTTTTTCTAATAACAGGATCATTACAAAATATACTTGGAAAGATCCTCATTTTTGACGATGCCTTCCATACGGCGATTGACATATTCAGCATCAACAACAACTTCTCCCCTGGCCAAATCAGGAGCAGAAAATAAAAGGTCTTCCAAGACTTTCTCCATAATAGTATGGAGGCGACGGGCGCCGATATTTTCTGCCTGGTGATTCGCTTCATCAGCAATGGCTGCCATAGCGTCAATCCCGTCAGGGGTAAAAGAGACATAAACACCGTCAGCTTTCAGTAACTCTGTATACTGTTTTAACAAGGAATTTTCAGGTTCCTGCAAAATTAAACGATAGTCATCCCTGGTCAAGCTTTCCAATTCCACGCGAATAGGAAAACGTCCTTGAAGTTCGGGCATAAGATCCGAGGGTTTTGCCACATGAAAGGCACCGGCGGCGATAAAAAGAATATGATCGGTTTTACAGGGACCGTGTTTTGTATTGACCGTGGCGCCTTCGACCAAAGGAAGAATATCGCGTTGTACGCCACCGCGACTGACATCGATTCCACTTTTCGAGTCAGATACTGCGATCTTATCGATCTCATCGAGAAAAACAATTCCCATTTGTTCCGCTTTGTCGATGGCCTCAGCTGAAACCTCCTCCATATCAATGAGCTTTTGGCTCTCTTCCTGGATAAAGATGCGCATAGCCTCTTTCGTAGTAACTTTACGCTTTTTCGTTTTTGTGGGCATCATGCTCCCCAGGACTTCACCGAGATTCATCCCCATCTCGTCCATACCGCCGAGCATTACAGCATTGGGGGTTTCTTCCACCTCAATCTCCAACGTTTCACGATCTAACTCGCCGCTGGCAAGGAGACGGCGAATATACTTTCTGCGACGAGCATTCTTCTCGTTTTGTGTGAGAGTTTCGTCTTCATCCTCGCCCGCCTCTTTGCCGTAGCCTTTCATCATCAGGGCGTTGACAAGTCGTGCCTCTGCCTGTTTCTCCGCCTGTTTCCGTACGATAGACAAACGTTCCTCTCGTACGATAGAAATAGAGTTTTCCACCAATTCTCGGATGATGGAATCCACATCCCGGCCCACATACCCCACTTCTGTAAACTTAGTGGCTTCTACCTTTACAAAAGGGGCATTGACAAGTTTTGCCAATCGACGGGCGATTTCCGTTTTTCCCACACCAGTGGGGCCGATCATGATAATATTTTTGGGAATAATGTCCTCCCGCAATTCATCGGAGACGTTTTTACGGCGATAACGATTCCGCAAAGCAATGGCCACGCTTTTCTTGGCGTTGGCCTGACCGATGATATACTTATCCAATTCCATCACAATTTGGCTGGGGGTTAATTCCGATCTCATGTTCACTCCTCAATTTCTTCAATAATAATATGGTCATTGGTAAAAACACAAATTCCAGCGGCAATTTTCATAGCTTCTCCCGCAATTTCTTTGGCGGAAAGATCACTGTGAGCCACCAAAGCTTTGGCCGCAGCCAAAGCATAGTTGCCACCGCTGCCAATGGCGACGATACCATCATCGGGTTCAATAATCTCACCATTCCCGGAAATAATCAGCATGCTGTTGCTGTCTGCCACAATGAGCATGGCTTCTAATTTTTGCAAATATTTATCAGTACGCCAATCTTTGACCAAAGCGACGGCAGCCCGCATCAGGTTACCGTTTAATTCTCCCAACTTCCCTTCAAATCGGTCAAAAAGAGTAAAGGCGTCGGCCACGGCGCCGGCGAAACCGGCAACGACTTTGCCGCCGTAAAGGCGCCGCACTTTTCTGGCGTTGTTTTTCATGATCACAGAATTCCCCATGGTGACCTGGCCGTCACCGGCTAGGGCAGTATGGCCATCTTTCTGCACGCCGATAATCGTGGTTGCTTCAAACATTTCTGCTCCTTTCTATCCTTATGAACGAGGATGTGCATGGTCGTAAACTTCTTTCATATGAGATTTGGTAATATGGGTATAAATTTGGGTCGTAGATAAACGAGAATGCCCCAGAAGTTCTTGGATAATACGGATATCAGCACCATTTTCCAACATATGGGTGGCATAAGAATGGCGCAACATATGAGGAGATATTTTCAAATTTGTAGCCATACGCTCCACATATTTATTGATGATATCCTGAATGGCCCGACGGGTAAGACCACGGCCATTTCTTTGATTCAAAAAAATGCTTCGAACCTCTTCATCTTTGACCAGAGCAGGTCTGCCTCGCTCCAAATATTCCTCCAATGCTTTCACAGCACTGGTTCCTAAAGGAACCAGTCGCTCTTTTCTCCCTTTTCCCATAACCTTAAGAGAATGGATGGTTTTCAAATATTGAGGTAACTCTAAAGAGCAAAGTTCCGAAACACGAAGCCCTCCGCCGTAGAGCACTTCTAAAATGGCAAGATCACGCAATCCGGCGGGACTATGATCGGGAAGCAAAAAAATGCCTGATAAATCCTCATAATGAATAAACTTTGGCAGTTTTTTATTCTCTTTTGGAGATGAAACCAAAGTCATAGGATTATCGGAAACCATTTCTTCCCGCACTAAAAAACGGTAAAAGCTGCGAAGGGAAGACATTTTCCGCGCCATGGAGCTTTTAGACATGCCGCGCTTTTGCAGATCCATCAGATAACGACGCACCGTCAGATGATCCGCTGTAAGAGCCTCTTCGTAAGCGGGGGGCTCCGCTTCTAAAAATTCGAGGTAGTCCACTAAATCTCGACCATAGGCTGCTGAAGTGTTGAGGGAAGCCCCCTTTTCTCCCGTTAAGTATTGCATATACCGGTCATAAAGATCAATCATTTCATCTCACTCCATTGCTACAAAAACCTTACGTCAAAAAAAATGATACGTCAATCAATATCAATTGTGGACAAAACATCCAGAGCCCGACGGGCCAGAGCTGCATTGCGTTCTTTTTTCTTGCGAATACGTTGTTCCAATGGAGACATCAAACCGAAAGTAATGTTCATAGGATCAAAACGGCCGCTGCCACCGCGGGCCACATAATGGGCCAAAGCGCCAATGGCTGTCTCAGGCGGCATCGTAATCCGTGCCTTCCCTTCTAAAGCACGAACGGCATTGATGCCGGCCAACAAACCGTTGGAAGTCGATTCCATATAGCCTTCAACCCCTGTGATCTGACCGGCAAAGAAGAGCCCCTCCCGATCCCTCACTTCCAAGGTCGGTTCCAGGATCTTGGGAGAGTGAATATAGGTATTGCGATGAATCATGCCGTATCTTTGGAATTCCGCCTGTTCCAAACCGGGGATCATGCGAAACACCCGTTCCTGTTCCCCGCGGAGGAGATGTGTTTGAAAACCCACCATATTGTACATTTGCCCCCTGGCATCTTCTTTTCTCAATTGCACCACGGCGTAAGGCATTTTGCCAGTGCGAGGATCCGTCAAGCCCACCGGTTTCAGCGGACCATGGCACATGGTCTCCCGCCCTCTGGCTGCAATGGCCTCCATGGGCATACAACCTTCAAAAAACTTAATTTTTTCAAAACCATGAGGCTCAAATACATCGGCACTAATGATGGCTTCATAAAAGGCATCGTATTCTTCTTGATTCATGGGACAGTTGATATAAGCGGCTTCACCCTTATCGTATCGAGAGGCGAAAAACGCCACGTCCATATTGATGGAATCTCCACTTAAAATCGGTGCCACAGCATCATAGAAATAAAGATCTTCCCTACCAGCTAAATTTGCCAAAACAATCGAAAATTTTTCCGAAGTAAGGGGACCTGTTGCAATAATGGTAATGGCATCCTGTGGAATTTCTGTGATTTCTTCGCGAATCAAATGAACTTTTCCCGTTGCCATCAATGTTTCTTCCACCGTGGCAGAAAAAGCGTTGCGATCCACGGCCAAAGCGCCGCCGGCAGGTACGGCCGTAGCATCGGCAGCCCGCATAATCAAAGAATCAAGACGACGCATTTCCTCTTTTAACAAGCCCACAGCATTCTCCACATTGGCGGCCCGAAAAGAATTGCTGCATACCAATTCCGCCAAATGTTCCGTTTTGTGAGCAGGAGTCATTTGTACCGGCCGCATCTCATAAAGTTCCACCTCGTAGCCTCGTTTGGCAATTTGCCATGCAGCTTCACTTCCTGCGAGACCTCCGCCGATAACTTTAATTTTATTCTTCACTTACTTGTTTACGCCCCCGTTTACCCTCGGCTGCTTTTTTCACATTACCGGGGCATTCTTTATTTTCACAATAAACAGTCGTTTCACCGTTTTTATTGGTTTTTTCCACCATATGACGACCGCATTCGGGACAAAGCTGTTCCACCGGCAAGTTCCAATAAACGGTTTGGCAATCGGGATAATTTTGACATCCGTAAAAGACCTTACCGCGTTTACCACGTTTTTTTACCAGTTGACCGCCGCATTTTTCACATGAAACGCCAATCTCTTCATCAATGGATTTAATATTCTTACATTCAGGATAATTAGGGCAGGCCAAAAACTTTCCGTAACGCCCTTTTTTGACCACCATCCGACTGCCGCATTTTTCGCAGATAATATCACTTTCCTCAATGACTTTTTCCTCCACATTGCCGTCTTTATCTACGGATTTGACATTGCGGCACTCGGGATAACCGGGACAAGCCAAGAATCTGCCGTAACGTCCCATTTTATAGACCATATGACGGCCACAATTCTCGCAGATGACATCGGAAACTTCATCTTTCAGCTCAATCTCGCCAATGGCTTCTTCTGCCTTAGCAAGACGCTCGGAAAAAGGTCCGTAAAAATCAGCCAACACTTGTTGCCAGCTTTCGGAGCCATCCTCCACTTTATCCAGCTCATCTTCGAGACGGGCGGTAAATTCCACATTGAGAATGTCCGGAAAATACTCCATGAGCAAATCATTAACGACGATTCCCAATTCCGTGGGATGAAATGTTTTATCGCGTCGAGAAACGTAACCGCGGCTGACAATGGTTTCAATGATCGTCACATAGGTGCTGGGGCGCCCAATTCCGAGTTTTTCCAGAGTCTTGGTAAGGGAAGCCTCGGTATAAGCAGCAGGTGGTTGTGTAAAATGCTGCTCCGGACGGAGCTTTTTCAAGGTAACCAATTCCCCTTCTTTGATATCGGGAAGAACATTTTCTTTTTTGTCGTTTTTATACAGCTTCATATAGCCGGGGAATGTAACAACAGTGCCGTTGGCACGGAACAAGCACTCCCCTGCCTGAATATCATAGGCGGTATTTTCAACCTGGGCGTCAGCCATCTGGCTCGCCACAAAGCGTTCCCAAATTAATTTATAAAGACGATATTGCGGTTGTGTCAGATATTGCTTCATGGAAGCAGGCGTCCGTTGCACTGATGTGGGGCGAATCGCTTCGTGGGCATTTTGAATGTGTCCTTTTTTCTCAAAAATCCTCGGCTGTTCCGGACAATACTCTTTCCCGTAATGTTCCGAGACATATTCCCGTGCCTCTTCTTGGGCAACGGGAGCAATGCGAACCGAGTCAGTACGCATATACGTAATGATCCCCACAGCAGTGCTGCCAATGGAAACACCTTCAAATAACTGCTGAGCTAATTGCATGGTACGTTTAGAAGTATATCCTAATTTTTGATTAGCCTCCTGCAGCATGCTACTGGTGGTAAAAGCAGGTGATGGCGTTTTCTTTTTTTGTTTCTTCTGAACGGAAATTACCTGATAAGAAACGCCTTCTAGCGACTTAAGAATCTCGTTCATTTGCTCTTCATTGGCGATTTCGGCCTTTTTATCCTGCACTTTCAGAAGTTTCGCCTGAAATTCTTCTTGCTCATGCAAGAAGTCGCCTTCAAGACTCCAATATTCCACGGGAATGAAATCGTCAATTTCCTTTTGTTTTTCGCAAATCAAACGCACGGCAACGCTTTGGACACGGCCGGCGGAAAGTCCTTTTCGCACTTTTTTCCAAAGAAGAGGACTCAATTTGTAACCGGCGAGACGATCCAATTCTCGGCGACTTTGCTGCGCCAACACACGATTGATGTCAATGGCTCTCGGCTGCTTCACCGCTTTCTGTACTGCGTCTTTGGTGATTTCGTTAAACTCAACCCGACAAAGGGCATCGGCATTGGGATCTTCTCCATCCTTGTTTCCCTCAAGGTACTGCTTTAAATGCCAGGCAATGGCTTCCCCCTCGCGGTCGGGGTCGGCGGCATAAAGGACTTTTTCCGCGTCCTTGGCATTTTTTTTCAGTTCTTTCAAAAGCTCGCCTTTTCCGCGAATGGTAATATAATGGGGTTTAAAATTATCCTCCACGTCGATTCCCAACTTGCTTTTGGGAAGATCCCGCACATGCCCCATGGAAGACATGACCTTATAATTTTTCCCCAAAAATTTACTGATACTTTTTGCCTTGGTGGGAGATTCCACCACGACCAGATACTTACTCATGACTCACCTCTTGCACATAGTTACACAGGGAAAAGATTCTCCCTGCTTCCTGACGAACCAAGTCGTCCATCTCCCATTCCGTTAACAACGCCGAAACTTTTGACGAGGGCAAACCACTGAGCTTCTCAATCTCGTCAAAGGATAACGGTCCCTGTTTCAGCGCTTCCAACACTCTCAATTCCGCCGGAGGATGATGAGAAAAGTCCATATCATCAACGGTTTCTATTTCTTTGATTGTCTCAAGATCCATGAAATCTTCCAGAATATCGTCGGCACAGGTGATTAGCTTAGCTGTCCCCTCTTTGATCAGAAAATGAGGCGCGTAACTCAAACCCTGAAAAATGGAGCCGGGAACCGCATAGATTTCTTTTCCTTGCTCTAAACCGTGGGACACGGTATGAAATACGCCGCTGTGACGCGTACCTTCCACAACGACGACACCGTTACCCAATGCGCTCATCAAACGATTTCTTCGTGGAAAATGGTGTTTCAAACTCTCCGCGCCCAGAGGGAACTCACTGATCAAACAACCTCGTTCCTTTAACTGCATATAAAGCTTCGTATTGATTGAAGGATAAATTACATCAATGCCGTTTCCCAAAATGGCAATGGTTTCTCCACCTGCATTCAGCGCAGCCCAATGGGCGGCAGCGTCAATACCTTCTGCCATTCCCGCCACAATGGCGGCATTTCCGCGCCGCACCAAATCGGTAGCAAACTTTTTCGCGATATCCCGTCCGTAGGAATCGCATTTTCTCGCTCCCACCACAGTAAAGGCAAAGCGTCCCTGTTCCGGCAAAGTGCCGAAATAATAAAGCAAATACGGCACGTCGTAAATCTCCCGAAACGCATCCGGATAATCATCATCTTTCACAGTGGTAAATTTTACGCCAAGCCCCTTGGCATAGTCCCACAACTTTTCCGGTTGGATCTCTTTTCTGGAATCGATCATTGTTTCCAGACGCCGTGCGGGTAAAGACAAAATCTTTCCCCATCCGCGATACTTTTTCCAGGCAGTTTCGGCGCTGCCAAAATACTCCATCAACGCGGTCAAATGCTTTTGTTCCATATGTTCTAAACGATGGAGACTGATCAAATATTTTAATTCTGTCTCTCTGGAAGATAACGGTCGCATTATTTTTTCCCTTTAAAGCCGCCTTGGGCCAAAATATTACTTTGAAAGGATACGATCATATTTTCCCTGCGACGTTTTACCCGCAACGCAATCTCAACCAAGCGATCCAATAAATCCGGATAAGAAACGCCTTTGGGTTCCCAAAGATAAAAGGACAGGGAACCGGGAATCGTATTCACTTCGTTTAAATACACCTTATCCGTATCCATATCTATCATAAAATCAAGACGCCACACGCCGGTACCATTGAGACAATAGAAGGCGTCCTTAGCCAAACCGCGGATCTCATTGGCCATGGATTCGGGAATTTCCGCAGGAATTTTACGCTTCAAAGTCGCCATACCTGAAGATTTTTCCCCGCCGTCACTGATATATTTATCTTGAAAAGACAAAATTTCATCGGCATTCAACGGCTCTTCCAATTCGGAAACTTCCGCTTCTTCGGTATCCCCCAAAACAGCGATATTGACTTCTTTTAAATTGATAATCGCAGGTTCCACCAAAACCTTCTGGGAATAACGGCAGGCCAATTCAATGGCGTCAACCAGGTCATCACGGTGATGGGCCACTTTGATGCCGATACTGGAACCAAGATTGGCAGGTTTTACGATCACGGGATACTTAAATTTTGCCTCAATAAAATTAAGGATTTCCAAATCCCGCAAAGACCATTCGCTGCTGTAAAACCAAAAGCAATCCAAAACAGGAATATCTCCCATTTTACAGAGAGCTTTTTGCGCAACTTTATCCATCCCCACAGAGGCTGCCAAAACATTGGGTCCGACATAGGGAATCCCCGTCATTTCCAGAAATCCCTGAATACTACCGTCCTCTCCGTAAGCACCGTGCATCACCGGTAAAAAGACGTCGATCTTGGCCAAAGGTTTTTTGTTTCGGAATCCCTGGGGATAAAGAAATACCGTACCATCACCGGCATTGGTCGAAACAATGACTTTTTGGCATTCCTTTAACATCTCATCAATGCCTTTGCGAAACCGCTCAATATCCTTTAAAGGGTCTCCCATATACCATTGGCCGTCTTTACTGATATAAATGGGAATAGGATCGTATTTATCCTTATTTAAAGACTGCATGGCCTGAAGTGCTGAAATAATGGCAACTTCATGCTCTACCGAGGGACAGCCGAATAACAAACCAATTACTGTTTTCATTTTCAAACCTCCGTCATTTCTCATTATAAGTATCGGGCAAATCATTTTCATAGAGAATGATATCCCCAGCAACAGCCTTTCCATAAACGTAAGTATTCGCACTATTGAGGTCTTCTGCGACAAAGAGATGATCTTCCGGGAATCCCGCCGACAAAATACCTTCTTTGATGGGCTCTGTTTGCTTAACGCCCACCAAAGCAATATAATCGCAAGCCTTAGCCGCTGCAACGCCGAATTTACGATTTTCCTCTGCTTCTTTTTCTCCCAATTCCACCATGCCGGGAGTGATCAAGAACTTTTTGCCACCATCCATGGCACCCAATACTTCCATGGCCGCGTTGGCTCCTACAGGATTAGAATTGAAAGCATCGTCGATAACGATAAGACCGTTGGCATGAACCTTTAATTCCAAACGGTGTTCCACCGGTGGCAGCGTTGTCAAGGATTTTTTGGCCTGTCGAAGGGTAAGTCCCAGTTGATGGGCCATGGCAATCGCTCCTACCGTATTGTAAACATTGTGCCGTCCCAACAAACGAGTTCGGATCTGTTCTTCCTCCCCGTTGGGAGCAATTACGGTAAATTCCGTTCCCCGACTGTGATAGCGAATATCCTTAGCACTGTAATCTACATCGACGCTGGTAAGGCCGTAGGAGACAACTTTTCCCTTCATGCGGTAAGCATTGGCGCGGATGTTTTCATCGTCAAAATTCAGCACTGCAATGCCCTCAGCGGGTAATGCGTCAATCAACTCAAATTTTGTATCAATGATATTCTCGAACGTTCCAAATGTTTCCAAATGCTGTTCCCCAATGGCGGTAAGTAATCCGTATTGGGGATGAACCAGATCACAAAGCTCCTTAATATCGCCTTTTTGCTTGGCCCCCATTTCCGTAATAAAAGCTTGGTGTACAGGTTTCAAATGCTCCCGCACCGTGATGGTGATGCCCATGGGTGTGTTGTAGCTGCCTGGGGGCATTAAAGTATGATATTTTTCTTCCATAATCACGTTGAGGATATGTTTTACCGAAGTCTTGCCGAAGCTGCCGGTAATGGCAACTTTGATTAAATTAGGGTTTTCCGCCAACATGGTTTGGGCCTCTTTGAAATATCCCGCCTTTTTGCTTTCTTCGAAGGGCTGCAAAACGAGATTTGCCGCCATCATAATAGAGGGAGTACAGAAGGAATAAATCACAAGAATCGCAATGACGGCGCTCTTTAAAGAATCTCCCACCGACGGAGAAGCCAATACCAAAAAGATTAAAAGTAAAGCGGGAATCCCAAAAATCAATATGGCAACGGCAAAAAGGCGCCGCGCGCGCATCGTAAAGACCAAAGCTTTTTTGGGAGGGGTTTTATCCCGGGCCTGAATGAAGATCAAATAAATCACAGCCCAGAGGAAAAGGCCTACATAATTGGCAACAGTACCACCGATCAACAACGCTCCAGCCGCCAATAGCCCCAACAATTCTCGGTATTGACGATGTCCTTTGGTCTTCAGCCAAAGAGAATAACGTTCATTGCGATAAGAGTTCAGTTGCAGCATATGAAGTTGATATTTTAGTCGCAATACCGTAAAAGCCAAATAGGGCACAGATAGAACGACCCATAACACAGAAAGAAGTTCCATTATGATACCTCCCCGGAACCGAGAAATGCCTTGCATACGGCGATGAAACGGTTCCGTTCTTCTAAAAAGGCATAGTGGCCGCGGCCTTCAAAAACAATCAGGGCGGCATCACTGCCGTTTTTCTTCAAGATCGCTTCCATGGTTTGACCGTCGGACAGAGGAGTCGCTGTATCCTCACTGCCCCAAACCAATAACGTGGGATTTTTGATTTTTCCAAGTTGAGGGCGTAAATCCTCATTGACTACACGAGATAAAACAGCGCGCATTTTAGGACTGGCAGCTTGATAATCAGCGGAACCAGCCTTTTTGCGCTGTTTCTCTAAAATATCATCCTTTTTCTTGCGCAAACCCGGTAGGCTCAATGCTTTTTTCATCGCTTTATAAGAATATACTTTCAAATAGTATTGAGCACTACGCTTGGGCTTAATTCCGGCACTGTCCACCAAAATCAATTTTGAGCAACAACCCCGTTCCGCAAGGACAATTCCAATGCGTCCGCCATTGGAATGCCCCGCAATGGCGGGATATTCCACGCCAATGGCTTTCATGAATTTTTCAAAAAAAGTAGCATATTCTTCTGTTCCCCAAACTTCAGGCGGCTCCGAGCTTTCTCCGAAGCCGGGAATATCCGGAACAATGACGCGATGACTTTCTTTCAAAGCCTCGGTCAGTGGCGCCCAATGGCCGCAATTACACCCCCAACCATGGAGCAGCAACACCGGGGAACCACTGCCCTCATCAAGATAATGGATCTGCAATCCGTCAATTTCAGCAATCATTTTCTACAATTCCTTCTATTTTCATTCTTTTCTATGAATATTCATTACGATCTGTCCAAAGAACGGTATTGCACCGCCTCCATAATATGGGTTCCGGAAATATCGGCATCACCGTTGAGATCCGCAATGGTTCTTGCAACTTTCAAAATACGATCATGGGCCCTGGCGCTCAAATGCAGCTTTTGAAATACCTTCTCCATAATATGGGCGGATTCGGAATCGAGAGCGCAAAAAGTATCGAGATAACGGCGGTCCAAAGCCGCATTGGTGGAGAATCCCAGATCCTCATAACGCTTCAATTGAATCGCTCTCGCTGCCATTACGCGTTCCCGAACCACTGTAGAGGATTCTTCTTTTCCTTCACCGTGAAGTTCCGAAAAAGTCACGCGGTTCACCTCTATGTGAAGGTCAATCCGATCCAAAAGCGGGCCGCTCAATTTCCCTTGATAACGTTTTACCTGACTTTCAGAGCAATGACACTGTTTTTCAGGATCACCACGGTACCCGCAAGGGCAAGGATTACAGGCGCCCACCAGCTGAAAATCGGCAGGAAACGTAAAAGCGCCAATGGCACGGGAAATATGGATGACCTTGTCCTCCAAAGGCTGCCGCAAAACTTGCAATACATTTTTGGGAAATTCCACCATCTCATCGAGGAAGAGCACACCATGATAAGCCATGCTGATTTCACCTGGCTTCGGATAAGCGCCGCCGCCGATGAGGCTCACTGCAGACGAAGTATGATGGGGCGCACGAAAGGGACGTTCTTTAATAAGGTAATCTCCCCCTAATTCCCCGGCAAGGCTATAGATACAAGTACATTCCAAGGCTTCATCCCTGGTAAGGGGTGGCAAAATCGTAGGCAAGCTACGGGCCAAGAGAGTTTTTCCAGAACCGGGCACACCGATCATCAAAATATTGTGGCCGCCAGCAGCCGCAATTTCCATGGCCCGTTTCGCCGAATGCTGCCCTTTAATATCTTTCATATCTACATAGCCAGCAAAGGTCCCTGTCGAAAAGTCAAAAGATTCTTTCTGGGGGATTTCTCGAATAATTTGTTCCTCCCCCTGAAAAAAACGAGCCAAAGATTTTAAATCCTTTACGGGATAAACAGAAACCCGCTCATCAAGAGCAGCTTCTCTCCTATTATCGTAGGGAACAAATACCATACTGTTTTTTTGTGTTTTTCCGATCCCGTTCACAAGAGGCAAAACCCCGTTTACTGGAGAGACGCTCCCATCCAAAGAGAGCTCACCAAAAAAAACGCTATCGACAAATTCATCGGGAAGCACCATCTGTTCCGTAGCAACAAGTAATGCTACGGCAATGGGTAAATCGAACAGGGTTCCGTCTTTTCGTAAATCTGCCGGAGCGAGATTGACCACAATACGGCGGGAGGGGACATGGAATCCGGAATTTTTCAATGCCGCCTTCACCCGTTCTTTGCTTTCACGCACGGCAGTATCGGGCAATCCCACAATATCAAAGGCGGGAAGACCGTTAGAAATATCAGCTTCCACCAAAACGGAAAAAGTCTCCAACCCTAATAAGGAGACTGAATTGACTTTGGCCAACATCATATCGCCTCCCTTTCCTTTGATTTAAAAAATTCCTACTATATAATATACCATAATAGGCCTATAATATCTTATATTATAAGGAAAGACAAGTGATTGTCAATATATCACCGCCGAATCATATCAAATCGGCGGCCAATTAAAGAAAAATATTCTCAAAAATTTCAACATCTTGGATGACCCCTTTGGTATCAGCCATCACAGCGACTGCACAAAATGACACTGCCGCATGTTCCAAATGGTTTTTAGAAAGATACACTTGGGCGGCGTGATAAAGGTGTTCTTTTTTGCGAGCGTCAATCCCCTCCAAAGGAGATCCGAACCGATCCGATGTTCTCGTCTTCACTTCAACGAAAACAATCTCTTCCGACCGTTCCATAATCAGGTCGATCTCTCCGCCGCGGACAAGATAATTCCTTTCCAGAAGACGATATCCCCGTTGTGTTAGTGCTTTCTCTGCGGCATGTTCCCCTCTTTCCCCCAAAGATTTACGATAGCGTCCCATGGCTACTTCACCGCAAAAGTACGTCTATGAATGGGCGACAAACCATACTGATGAATCATCTCTCGATGGTATTTCGTGGGATAGCCTTTATGCTTTGCAAATCCGTATTGAGGATAGACCGTATCATAATTCACCATTATTCGATCACGATGGTTTTTTGCCAAAATACTGGCCGCCGCAATGGAAGCTGATAAAGAATCCCCTTTTTTAACAGCTTTTTGCGGAATCTCGCTTTGACGAAGGCCATAAGGCCCGTCGATCAAAATGGCTTCCGCCGAGACGGATAATCCTTTCACCGCCATAAGCATAGCTTTTAGCGATGCTTCCAATATGTTGATGCGATCGATTTCATCCGCCTCCACCCTGGCGACGGCCCAAGCAATAGACGTTTCTTTGATTTCCTGTTCCAATAAGAGTCGTTTCTTTTCCGAAAGCTTTTTAGAATCATTGAGGGAGGGAATCAGGCATCGCTGGGGCAAGATCACGGCAGCAGCCACTACGGGGCCGGCCAAAGGCCCACGACCGGCCTCGTCACACCCGGCTACTAGGGTTTTCCCTTCGGCATAATATTCATTTTCAAAACGGTACATTTCCAAAAGACGCGCTTCCTCGTTCATGATAATTCCTCCTTTGGAGGCTGCTCCAACATCAAGGCTCCCAGTTTGCCATCGCGAAATTCCTTTAACAACATGATATAAGTTTCTGTCTCTCGAATTCCGCCTTTTCGCACCATGCCACGATTTCTGGCCACCATTTCCAACAATTCTTCCGGATATTCGGGCAAGTGTTCCACTTGATAACGCTGCGAAAATACCCGGGGATGATTCTGGATCAGCCAGTTCAGCAAATACCAGCCGCTGTCCTCTTCGGAGCAGGCGTCTTTGCTGATGGAGCCAACCACCGCCAGGCGCATAGCAGCATCCTGATCTTCCAATTTTGGCCAGAGAATGCCGGGAGAATCGAGAAGTTCCCAGTTTTCCCCGGTGCGAACCCATTGCAACGAGCGGGTCAACCCAGGTTTATTACCGGTTTTCACTTTTTGGGCTCCTGCCATGGCATTAAGCAATGCACTTTTTCCCGTATTAGGGATCCCCACCATCATGACGCGTAGTGGCCGCGGCCTGCGCCCTCGTTCTTCCATCGTTTGTTTGAGAGCCGCGATTTCTCCATTTAACAGATCTTTCAATTCTCGCAATCCCGCTTTTTTCTGCGCCGCGACAAAGGCAGCTTTTTGCTTACGACTACGATAATAACGAAGCCAGGCTTCACGATCGTTTTTTTCTGTAAGATCCGATTTATTCAATACAAGAATGCTTTTTTTATTGCCAATCAGCTTTTGTAATTCAGGGTTACGAGAACTTTCCGGCAGACGGGCATCGGCAATTTCTAAAATCAAATCACAAAGCGCCGCTTGATTTTTAATCTCCTTTCCCGCTTTGGCCATGTGACCGGGAAACCAGTTAATTACAGTCATAAATTTTCACCTGCCAATCTTTTTACGCAGCGTTCTTCCTATTTGTTCCAAATGTAACAAAGTGGATATTTTACAATATTATTGTTTAAATAAATATTATAACATAATTTTATGAAATAATCCATCATTTGACCCTTTGCCAAACCGCAAAAAGAAGTACTTCCTGAATCGAACATGCCCATAAAATAAAAGTGCGGTAAATAACTTACCGCACCTTTGAGCATTTTCTTGATTATTTATGAAGTTCTTTAATTCTTGCTGCTTTCCCGGTTCTTTCACGAAGATAATACAATTTTGCACGACGTACTTTCCCACGACGGGAAATTTCAATTTTATCCAATTTGGGAGAATGGACAGGGAACGTTCTTTCAATGCCGACGCCATAAGCAACACGGCGCACAGTGAAAGTTTCAGTCAAACCGCGACCTTTTCTGGCGATGACAACGCCTTCGTAAACCTGAACGCGTTCTTTATCGCCTTCAATAATTTTCACATGAACCTTTACGGTGTCACCGACGCGAAATGCGGGAATGTCATTTTTCAAATAAGGCTGTTCCACCAATTCGACTAAATTCATTTTGAATCTCCTTCCTAATCTGGCGTTCATTCGTGCCTTAATGCACCAGAGGACCACCGCCTATACACAATTACTGATATATTTTACCACACTCAATTATAAAAGGCAAGCTTTTTTTTCGGTTTTCCGAGAATTCAAAAATTTATAACTTGCTATTCCCGAATCAAACGGTCGACAACAATGGACACCGCAGAACGAACCGAGAGATGATTGTACTCTCCCCGTCCTTCAATAGGTTTTAAGATATAATCCATCGTATCGAGCAATGCGTCAGTAAGACCATGACCGGTACCAAACACCAGCAAATAACTATGATCGTCCCGTTCCATTTTGAGGGAAAGTTCCTCATAGCCAATGATGCCGGCACGGTTTTTGGCCGACGTTCCAACCATGATCGGTTTTGCCCCCTCGCGTTCTTCGATCTTACGACAGGCATCTTCCAAAGAATCCACAACTGCCACATGATCCAATGCTTCTTTGCGGTCGGGGTTCATCTTCGCGCCGTGACCTCCAGTCCAGTAGTGAATCAAATGAGCGACCAACTCTTTTTGTTCTTCCCCGGGCTGAATAATATAATACCCTTTGGCGCCATAAGTTCGCGCTAAGCGAGCAATATCATGAATATCAAGGTTCGTGACGGAAGTCGCAATGGTATGACCTTTGGGATCCAAAACAGGATAATGCACCAAAGCAATATAAAAGTTCCCTTTGTCATGGTACACCGCTTCCAAACCCTTTAATTCTGCCTTATCCTCGGGTGAAAGTGGGATCTTTGCCAGCAGATCCGGCCGTCGTTCCCAGGTGCGTTTCAAACTTTCTTTTCGACGCCATTCTTCAATGACCTTATGATCGCCACATAAAAGGACTTCGGGAACCGACATTCCCTCGTATTCTTTGGGGCGAGTATATTGCGGGTATTCCAAAAGTCCTTCATTGAAGCTCTCTTGCTCTAAAGAAGCGGCATCTCCTAAAACACCGTCGAGCAAACGAACGATGGAATCGGTCATCACCATAGCAGGAAGCTCGCCACCGGTCAAAACATAATCGCCAATGGAATATTCCGCCGCACCAGTCAACTCCGCCACTCGCTGATCCAGGCCTTCATAGTGGCCTGCGATCATAAAGATCCGTCGTTCTCTCGACAGTGCCGCTGCGTCTTCCTGACGGAACGGTCTCCCTGCCGGCGATGTAATGATCACGGTATCACCCTTTTGATAACCTTGCGCTCGGAGGGCATTCATCACAGGCTCCGGTTTTAGCACCATGCCAGCGCCACCGCCGTATAAAATGTCATCTGCCAAATGAGGATCTTTCGCATAATCACGAATATTATGGATATTGATTTCTGCAAGTCCTTTTTCGCAGGCTCGTTTCATAATGCTTTCCGACATAGGAGCAAACATTCCGGGAAATAGCGTAAAAATGTCAATTCTCATGATATGTGCAAGCCTCCAGCAATCCGGGAATCAGACGCACCACCATCACTTTGTTTTCCAGATCGATTTTCGTAATGATATGTTTCAAAGCAGGAAGCAAAGTGTAATCTCCGTTTCCGCGATCAATACGGTAAATGTCATTGGCACCGCCTTCTACCAGATCGGAAACGATACCAAGGGAAGTTCCCGCTTCATCTACAACATCCAGGCCTTCCAATTGAAAGAAATAGTACTGACCTTCGGGGAGAGGAGCAGCCTCCTCTTTGGGGATCGATAACATGGACCCCTTTAATTCCTCGGCTCTATTCCGATCCTCAACGGCGGCAAAGCGGATCAAAAAGACATGATCCCCCTGTAAACGACAGGAAGCAATAGTCAAATAATCATTGATCTTATCTACAAATACTTTGCCGCCTTTGCGAAAGCGGCGAGGATTATCAGTATAGGGAACTACCTTTACTTCGCCGCGAATACCATGAGCGGCGACAATTTTTCCGACATGGATCATAGCTTTCACCTCGTAAAAAAAGGCTGATGCATCTTTCGACCCAACAGCCTTTCCATCATCTGTTGCCAACAATGATTTTCGGACATTTCCATCCCCGTCGGGAAAGAATTAAACTCGGGAAAGAATTAAACAATGTCCAAACTGGCTTTTTCATTGTTCTTTGTGGCATAAGCTTTCAAAACAGTGCGAATGGAGCGAGCGATACGCCCCTGTTTCCCGATGACTTTACCCATATCATCGGGAGCAACGCTCAATTCCAAGATTGTGGAGCGTTCTCTTTTGGTTTCTTTTACGGAAACTTGATCGGGATTTTCCACCAAGGAACAAGCGATATATTCAATCAATTCCTTCATGATAAATCTCCTTATTTAATGCCAACAGTTTTGAACAAGCTCTTTACGGTACCGGTGGCCTGGGCGCCGCTGGCAAGCCATTTTTGTGCTTTTTCTTCATCGATTTTGATTTCAGCAGGGTCGGTTAAAGGATTATAATACCCAAGGGTTTCAATAAATCTGCCATCTCTAGGATAGCGAGAATCCGCCACAACGACTCTGTAAAAAGGCGCTTTTTTACTACCCATTCTTTTCAATCTGATTTTTGTTGCCATAATTAATTTCCTCCTAAAAGTAAAATGAAAATATTTTAATTAAAAATGGATCATTTCAAACCGGGGAAACTGAATTTTCCTTTCTTTTTCCCCATATTACCAAATTGTTTCATCAATTTTTTGGCCTGATCAAATTGCTTCAACAACTTGTTAATATCCTGCACCGAAGTGCCACTGCCATTGGCAATCCGTTTTTTTCGACTACCGTTAATGATGGCACTGTTGCGGCGTTCTTCCGGTGTCATGCTTTGAATGATGGCCTCAGTCTGGCGCATCAAATTCTCATCGATCTCCATATTTTTCAACGCCTTATTCACGCCCATTCCCGGGAGCATTCCCATGAGATCCTGAAGGGAACCCATTTTTTTCATGCTCTGCATCTGCTCATAAAAGTCTTCCAGCGTGAATTCGGATTTCATGATCCGCTCTTCCAGCTCTTTGGCCTTTTTTTCATCGTAAACACTCTGGGCTTTCTCAATTAAGGTCAACATATCCCCCATGCCCAGAATTCGGGAAGCCATGCGGTCGGGATGAAATACCTCCAAAGCATCACTTTTCTCCCCCATCCCCACAAACTTGATAGGGCAACCTGTTACGGCTTTTACAGAGAGAGCGGCGCCGCCTCTGGCGTCACCGTCAAGCTTCGTCATAATCAACCCAGTGATTGAAAGAGTTTCATGAAAGGATTCAGCGACATTGACGGCATCTTGCCCTGTCATAGCATCTACCACTAACAAAATCTCGTGAGGATTTACCGCTTCCTTGATATCATTTAATTCATTCATCAGCGCTTCGTCTACATGAAGCCGTCCTGCGGTGTCCAATATCACGATATCATTGCCATTGGCCTTTGCGTGTTCCAGGGATTCTTTGGCCACTTCCAAGGGGGTGCTTTCAGTCGTTTTGGCAAAAACGGGAATTTTCACCCCGTCTCCCACGATCTGCAACTGTTTGATGGCAGCGGGACGCTGTAAGTCACAAGCTACCAGCAACGGCCGACGCCCCTGAGTTTTAAAATAATTCCCCAGTTTCCCCACAGTCGTGGTTTTCCCTGCCCCTTGAAGACCGCAAAGCATAATGACCGTAGGCGGTTTGGAAGCAATTTCAATTTTACTTTCCGTAGAGCCAAGCAAGGAGATTAATTCTTCATTGACAATTTTAACCACTTGTTGGCCTGGGGTAAGACTTTCCAACACTTCCGCCCCTAGGGAGCGAGCTTTCACCGAAGCGACAAAATCCTTCACGACTTTAAAGTTGACGTCGGCCTCCAGTAAAGCGAGACGAATTTCCCGCATAGAGGTATTGATGTCGCTTTCACTCAACTTGCCCTTGCCTTTTAATTTATCAAAGGTTTCCTGCAACTTGGAAGCCAAAGAACCAAATATTGCCATAGTTACCGCCTTTCCAATGCATCGATTGCATCAATCTCTTTCAGGACGGAACGGGTTTCCTGCGAATCATCCATTGCAGATACGCTGCGGCGAATATTTTCCACATGGCCTTCGATGGCCAAAAATTTTTCCGCCAATCCCAATTTTGCTTCATATTCTTCCAAAATTTTTTCTGTACGCCGCAAATTATCATGAACAGCCTGGCGACTGATGCCCAAAGTCTCGGCAATTTCTCC
The DNA here is from genome assembly GCA_904420535.1 of Candidatus Cryptoclostridium obscurum. Taxonomy (GTDB): domain Bacteria; phylum Bacillota; class Dehalobacteriia; order UBA7702; family UBA7702; genus Cryptoclostridium; species Cryptoclostridium obscurum. The sequence goes on along the minus strand of CAJFVQ010000099.1, from coordinate 7,139 downwards.
TAAACTCATATCCTCACTGCAGGAATAGTCATAAACTTCCTGCTGGCGAGGGGTCAACAGCGGTCCGTAAAAATCAAATAACAAAGCTTTTCTGCCAAACTCATCCATGGCGTTACTCCTGTCAAGGAAAAATACTTTACACAGTCTAACACATTCCAGGGTTCTTGTCAAGGAAAAACACCTGACATATTTTTGTTTTCCACATTTAAATTAAATTCCGAGCGCGCAGATAATCGTGGAGATAGGATTCCAAATCCTGTCCTTCATAATAAACCCGCCGCTTCATAGAAGACATATTTCCAGAAGTCAACATGCCCTCCATGATGCTCAAAGAATCTTCCAGTCCTTCATATTCCTCAAGCACCGCATTCCTCACCACATAGCAGGTGATCTGCGGTTGGAAAAAACGCTGATCATCACTGAGAAGTGTAAGATTATACAAAGAATTATAGATACTTGTCGTGTCACCAACCATGACATCGATCTCACCGTGAACAAGAGCCCAGAACCCTTCCTCCTCGGAATAAGTTTTTACATCCTTGAAACGGAAATCATAAAACTCTTTCATGGCAGCATATCCGTCGACCCGCTCTTTGAATCCCTCGGGCATACCAATCACCAAATCACCGGAGACCTCCGCCAGTTCCGAAAAAGATGAGATCTGATTCAGCTCTTCCCGCCGCTGGGGGGTGATGTAGATCGTCAATCCACCTTCATATCCCACACTATTGGAAAGATGCATCATATATTCACCGGCCAAAGTATTTTGTAATTCCACAAAAACCATAGCAACACCTTCGCCGGAACTACTATGCTCCTCTTCATTCATGGACAAGGCATTTTCTCCAATCGAGCCGGAATAATCAAAATACATATCCAAATCTTCATTTTGCAGATCTTCAAAAAGTGTTTCCGATGTCACATCATCGTCTAAAACAACCTCTGCACTTGCATCGGTTTTTTCCTCGATCAAAATTTTTGCCAGGGTTCCAAGGATTTCCTGTTCCTCAGTATTTTTAATACCAATGCGAATCGTGCCGACGTTTTCATCGGAGGAAGCTGGTTGATTGCTTCCGCAGCCGCTGACAAGAAAAATCACACATAATACCATACTATAAAATAGAAAGCGTCTCATGTTCATGGAATACCTCTCGGATTGCAAAATACATTGTGCTTAATTAATATATTTTAGCATAACTCAGTTCAAAAAACAACTTTGATTCAAGACCAATATTGGGAAAAGGCTGGTACTCCCAATGAATCGGTGCTATAATATAGAAAAAACGATACACAGAGGGGTGTAAGGAATTGAGTAATCCATACGTTGATTGGAAAACCATCACTGATTTCGTAACCGATGCTTTTATCGGCTACGGTGTACCCAGAGACGATGCGGCAATTTGCGCCGATGTACTGGTAGAAGCGGACAAGCGCGGTATCTACTCTCATGGGGTCAATCGCTTCAAACCTATTTATATAGACCGCATCAAAGCGGGAATTCAGAAACCTGTCACAAAATTTGAAATTTTAAAAGAAACGCCTACCACCGCCGTGGTAGACGGTCACGACGGCATGGGACAGGTCATCGGCTATCGTTCCATGCAAATGGCCATTGATAAAGCCAAGCAGTACGGTATGGGAATGGTCGCCGTAAGGAATTCCACCCACTACGGCATTGCCGGGTATTATGCCACTATGGCGACGAAAAATGACTGCATCGGCATTACCGGTACCAATGCCCGTCCCTCCATTGCACCGACCTTTGGCGTGGAAAATATGATGGGCACCAATCCTCTTTGTTTTGGGATGCCCACCGATGAGGATTTTCCCTTTGTCATCGACTGCGCCACATCCATTACTCAACGAGGCAAAATCGAATATTGGGCCAGAATCAACAAAGAGACCCCCGCCGGTATGGTCATCGCTCAGGACGGAAACACTATGACAGATTCTGCGGCAATTCTCGACGCCCTTACCGGAGGCAAAGCGGCCTTTGCGCCCTTGGGCGGCATTGGAGAAGAAATGGCGGGCTATAAAGGATACAGCTATACTGTAGTGGTAGAGTTGTTATCCGCCGCATTACAGGGTGGCAATTACATGAAGATGCTTACAGGCATCGGCCCCAACGGAGAGAAAGTACCCTATCATTTAGGACATTTTTTCATTGCTGTAGATACCGATGCCTTTTTGGGCGCCGATGCCTTTAAAAAAACAGCCGGAGATATTCTTCGCGAACTCCGTAATTCCCAAAAGGTACCCGGTGCCGAACGAATTTATACCGCAGGGGAAAAAGAATATATGGCCTATATGGAGAAAAAAGACAAAGGCGTCGCCATCACCGAAGCGGTACAAAAAGAAATCTTGGCAGTTCGGGATGAATTAAATCTCGATTACCATTTCCCCTTTGAAGACTAGAAAAACAGAAAACGATAAAACCAATCGCGGCAGTTTCATGTTTCACTGCCGCGATTACTTTTATGGGATAAAATTGATTCATTCATGTGGAAATGTCAAATCATTGATCTATTATTTCCCCGACGATTATGGTATCATTTTTTCGCATTAACATTTAGAAGAGGTACTTGATTATGGCAAAAGAAACAAAAGTATGGAAAATCCTCAAAGAAGCAGGCTTCGAACCCATAGAAGATCTCACGATTATTGTGAAATACGCGCCGGCAAATCTGAGCGCAAAAATCACAGATTTTTTTCATATGGATTTTTACGTTTTTCAGCTCTGTAAAGATGAAATTGTTTTGGTTCCCATCAACCAACTGGCCATGCTAAAAAAAGAGGTAGCATTGGAAATTCCCTATTCTACCATAAAATCTGTGGAAGTTACGGAGGATCTTCTAAATAACGTAATTACAATTGTAACGGATACCGATACCATTCGTTTTACTGCTCAACAAAAAGAACTGAGCGATTTTCGTTCTTCGGGAATTCTTGCAGTGCAAGGGAAAGGGCTTAAATTATCCAACTGGCACAAAGAAAACTTCGACGCCACCATCGAAGCCCTGAAAAAGCTGCACCAACCAGCATAAACGCATATTATAAAAAACGCCAAAAATGCCAACCGTGTTTACGGTTGGCATTTTTATGGTTCATTGTAATCTATCAGTTTCTTGCAAACGCTCCAAAAGGCGACGGCGCTCCTCTTCATATCCTTTACGGCCCAAAAGTGCGTACATATTACGTTTATAAGCCTCTACGCCCGGCTGATCAAAGGGGTTCACTCCCAACACATAACCGCTGATTCCACAGGCGTATTCATAAAAATAAAACAACTGTCCAAGGGAATCGGCATTTTTATTTGGCACAGAGAGCAACAAATTCGGAACACCGCCATCGGTATGAGCCATTGTAGAACCATAAAAGGCTTTGGCATTCATCTCGTCCATGGTCATACCGCTGAGATCATTGAGGCCGTCAAAATCATCTAAAGATTCCGTCACCACAACTGCTTCATCGGCGCGGTGCTCAGTAATACGGACCACAGTTTCAAACATGATCCTGGATCCGTCCTGAATAAACTGGCCGAGGGAATGAAGATCCGTTGTTAAATCAACGGCAGCGGGGAAAAGCCCCAAATGGTTCTTGCCTTCGCTTTCTCCAAAAAGCTGTTTCCACCATTCCGCCAGATGATGAAGACAAGGATCGCAGCAGGCCATAAGTTCCACAGTTTTTCCCTGCTCAAAAAAGAGGTTCCGATAAATCGCATAGATCAAGGCGTCATTACAGTCTTTCTCACGAAGCAGATGTGCGCGCATTGCAGAGGCGCCATCCAGCATCGTGCGAATGTCTCCGCCACTGACGGCAATGGGCAAAAGCCCCACCGCTGTAAGAACAGAAAATCGTCCGCCAACATTGGAAGGAATGCCCAATAAACAGTATCCCGATTCCTCGGCGATATCTTTCAAAGGACTTTGGGTTGCGTCAGTAGTGACAAAAATGCGGCGGACAGCTTCTTCGCGGCCGTAACGATCCTCTAAATACTGGCGGAAAAAACGAAAGGCCACCGCAGTTTCCATGGTAGAACCGGATTTGGAGATCACATTCACAGAGACATCGCGTTCGCCGATGACCTCTATCAGCTCCTTTAAATACCGACCGCTAAAATGATTCCCCGCGAAGTAGATTTCCGGCCCCTGACGAAGAGAACGGGGTACGTTATTATAAAAACGATGGCGCAAAAAAGAAATCGCCGCATAAGAACCAAGATAAGAACCGCCAATACCGATCACCACAAAAACGTCGGAAGTGTTTCTAATCTCCTCAGCAGTAGTTTCTATTTTCTCAAGGTCACTCTCGGCAAAACTCTCAGGCAGATCCAGCCATCCCAAATATTCCGCTCCCGGTCCTTTTCCTGACCAAAGCAGATCTTGTCCGGCAATGGCCCGCTGTTTCATGATCACAAAAGCTTCCTCCGTCACAAAAGACCTAGCATTTTTTTCGCAAAGAGAAACCATCAATTTTTTTTCCAAAGAAAGACCTGTCCTTTCCGTCTTTAATATGATGACTGATTCCGTTCCCAAAAGCATTTCGGTAATCATCACAATCTTTTCATTGACCTTATATCATACTGTCATCAACAGTATATCGTCTGAAATGCTTTTTTCCGTAATGATTCAAAATAAGTATATCTTTCCCATGGAAAAAAGTCAAGTTATGTCAAAAGAACGTCAAAACGATCTCCCACCAGTTTCATGGACAAAGGACAGGCATCCCGAAAAAACGATTCTAGAAGGATTAAATATGATCCAGCATGATCTTATGATCCACCAAAGTCATTTCTTTAATATAAGCTTTTACAATTTTTCTCTGACCGAAAATGCTTTCCAAAATAATTTCATCACCAGCGGGAATCACTTTATCGACACTTTCCATCAAAAGTCGATATTCATCCGCATCTTTCTCTCTTAAATACACATTGGCTTCACACATAGCAGGAATCTCCTTTCTGTTTCTTTCACCTTATCACAAATTTTCATGATTCTTAATGGCTTCTACCAGACGGTCGATTTGGTGAGGTACCGGCTCCCGCAGGACGCCGACGATCTCAATCTGATTTCGATTCACCGGCAACAGAATTTTTTTGGCATCGGAGCTGCCAATGGCTTCTACCATTCGGGGCGTCATTTCGCCGCACATACTGTTGGCAGAAAGGATGGAAACAGAACCTACGATCACATCCACCTTTGATGCCATGTAAACGATGGCGCTTTCTCCCGTGGCCACTTCATTGGCGCCGGCCTTCAGCATGGCCATCGTCGCCACGGCATTGGTTCCCAAGCCAATAATCTCGTATTCTTCTCCCAAGAAGCTTCGCAGCTTCATGGTAATGTGTTTACCGATGCCGCCGCCTTGACCGTCAATGATCGCTATTTTCATAGGTTCCCCCATTTTTACAAATAAAAAAGACACACAAAAATTGTGTGCCTTCTTAGCAACAGTTTCCAACTATATTTTTTCATATTTTGTATTTTAGAGCCTTCTGGCCATAGAGCATCTCCATAATGCTTCTGTGTATAGTATAAAAAAGTTCTTCTCCATTGTCAATGGGAAATTTAAACTTTAAAAAGCTTTAAAAAATTATATAAATTGACAACATTTTTCGTCCTGGACATTACATGCCAAATTTACGGAAACGCTGATATCTCTGATTCAAAAGTTCCTCTATGGGAAGGATGGACTTTTCTTTTAGTTTTTCCAATAAAAGATTCTGCAACTCCGTGTAGATTGCTTCGAACTCACGATCCTTTTCAGGGATCAGCCGTTCCACAACATCAAAGCGAAGCATATCATCGGCGGTGAGTTTCAAGCATTCTGCAGCTTCCTTCACTTTGGAGGAATCCTTCCACAAAATGCTGGCACAGCCTTCCGGAGAAATTACTGAATAAATGGCATTTTCCATCATCCAGACTTCATCAGCTACGGCAAGGGCCAAAGCACCGCCGCTGCCTCCTTCCCCAATTAGAATAGAAATGATCGGAGTGCGAAGAGTCATCATTTCCATTAAATTTTCTGCAATGGCCTGGGCTTGGCCGCGTTCTTCCGCACCGACACCACAAAAAGCGCCGGCAGTATCGATAAAACAAAGAATGGGACGATGGAATTTTTCCGCCTGTTTCATCAAACGCAATGATTTCCGATACCCTTCAGGATTGGGTGCACCAAAATTGCGACGTACTTTGTCCTTAGTATCGGACCCCTTTTCCATGGCAATAGCGGTCACGGCCATATCGCCCAACATGCCGATACCGCCTACGATGGCCGCGTCGTCACGAAAACGCCGATCGCCGTGAAGTTCCACAAAATCCGTGAGGATATGTTCAATATATTTCAGTCCTGTAGGACGACCTTTGGCCCGGGCAGCACGGACTTTATCGAGAGGTTCTGTCATTGTCCGTTCCCCCTTCCTGGTTTTCTGTCTGATGCGGTGCACCATGGAGTGCCAAAATCCGAGCTACTGTTTTTTTCTGTGTTTCCCGAGGAACAATCAAATCCACAAAACCATGATCCAGCAAAAATTCTGCTTTCTGGAACCCTTCGGGTAATTTCTTACGGATGGTTTGCTCGATGACCCGAGGACCAGCAAAACCCACCAGTGCCCCGGGTTCTGCCATGATAATATCGCCTTCCATGGCAAAACTTGCAGTGACCCCGCCTGTGGTAGGATCCGTTAGAACCGTAAGATAGAGGTTGCCGCTGTCGCTGTGGCGCTTAACCGCACCGGAAGATTTGGCCATCTGCATCAGAGACAAAATTCCCTCCTGCATTCTGGCACCGCCGGAAACAGTATATCCCACGACGGGCAAATGATGCTCTGTGGCATACTCAAAAAGCCTGGTAATCCGTTCCCCTACTGCCGTACCCATGGACCCCATCATATATTTGGCTTCCATCACAAAAAGACAACATGAATAGCCGCCGATATTTGCCGTACCACAAATAACTCCTTCATTCTCACCGGAAGCAAGACGAGCGTTTTTAATTTTCTTTTCATATCCTTGAAAACCGATGACATCTCGGGTGATGATGTCATTGTACATTTCCCGAAAACTGCCAGGATCCACAATAAAATCTATTCTCTGGCGGGCATTCAAACGAAAATGATGCCCACAACGGCAAACGTAATG
>CAJFVQ010000098.1 GCA_904420535.1 Candidatus Cryptoclostridium obscurum | reverse complement strand
TTTTCACGGCAGGCCATCACCACCAATGAATTCCTTGGCAAACTCCGTATACCTGAAGACCTTCCAACGGCCGTCCTCTTTGACCAACTCTACGGTTGGACCATCGCAGGCGTGGGAGCCGTCTTGATAGTCCACTTCCGTAACCTGGCAGCTGCTGACGTCAGCGTCAACGGTAATATTCATGATATTCTTTCCCTCCCCTGCGGCATTGGGTATGCTTTCAAGAGAAACAGAATAACTGCAACGCATAGGAGAATCTTCTGCCAAGGCCTGTTCCATCGCTGTTTGAGACAGCCAAGATTTTACTGCCTCCTTTCAATCACCAGTATCCTATAATACAATGATATTAATTTTAAATATCATGCCAATCTTTATATTTTTTAAAAATTCAATCTTGCAACCATAATACGATCCAATTTATAATTGCTATTGACAAATATATCGGCAGCCGTTATAATTTTATTACGGAAGACGATATATCGACTAACGATATTATGTTCCAAGAATCGAGAGAGTGACACCAAGATAATGATACCATAAAAGGGATTGGAGGCAACACCTTTGGACAAAAATTCGGCGCTGACAGAAGCCGTCTACTATATCTTACTTTCCCTATTTACACCACTTCACGGATACGGTATTATGCAGAAAGTCGAGGAAATGTCCGATGGACGTGTTAAATTGGCGGCAGGCACCCTTTATGGTGCCCTTCAAACCATGACAGAGAAGGGTTGGATCGTGTCATTACCTTGTGACGCAAAGAGTCGGAAAAAAGAGTATTTGATTACTGATTCAGGAAAAGCCGCTGTCACTGCAGAACTGAAACGATTGCAGGAATTGGTGGCCAACGGAACCATGATTTGCGGAGGAAAACCATGAGAAAAACCGTCAAAAAAATATTCAGTGTTTGGCAGTTCGATAAAGAAGAACAGTGGCTCAATGAAATGGCCGCCCAAGGCTGGCATCTGATCTCCGTGAAATATCCGACCTACGAATTTGAACAAGGAGAGCCCGGAGCATATAATATCCGTTTGGAACTTTTGGAGTACTGGCCCAAACACGAAGAGAGCCGTCAATATATCAACTTTGTGGAGGACACCGGCGCAGAGTATATCGGCTCGGTGCTGCGCTGGGTTTATTTCCGTAAAAAAACCGCAGACGGCGCTTTTGTTCTGTATTCCGATATCGATTCCCGCCTCAAACACTTAAAACGCATATTATCCCTGATGTGGATCATATTGTTTATTACACTTTACAATACTGTCTACTACGGCGTTGTTTTTTGCGCAAACCTTTTTGCTTCCAACTCCATGATCACTGCTCATCTGGTATGGTTCGGCGTCTTTCTTCTCCTTTCCGCAGTGATTGGCCGCGGACTACTTCTTGTAATTAGAAAGAAAAACCAACTGTGCAAAGAACGAACCCTCCATGAATAAACTGATATCCCAAAATTTATGGAAAAAGAGATTCATTGATGGCAGATGTTTCTCCGCCTCATTTCCCGGATCTTGCCGGTCATCTATCTCGCAGCTCTGGTGAATTTTACTTCGCCCCAAGGCAGTAAAAAAATGGTGATAAATCCCCGATATTTCATCGGGGATTATATTTTATAATAATATTCGATAATTATCAAATATAATTGACATATATTTTATATTGTGTTATATTGTTATCATCTCACAAAGGAGCAATGTCATGAAACGATATCTTGTGCAAAAAAAAGGCTTGTTAACTGCCACCTTTCTTTTAGGAGCTGTCACCGCATCTTCTTCTGCTCTGCTTGCAATCTTACTACAAAAACTGATTGACACTGTTTTACAGGGAGACGGAAACAAGTTTTTCCTATTGGCGATCGTTGCCGCCGGGTATCTTTGTTTTCTGGGAATCATCAATTATTGTTATGCTTACTGCGGAAAAAAACTCCTCCGGAAAGTTCTTGCCTCCATACGGGAAGCGGTATTTCTGGGAATCACACGTCGCCCTCCATCAAGCCGCGGAGAAAATAAAGTGGGCGATGACCTTTCAGCTTTCACCAATGATGCGGCGCTGATTGAACAAAATTATCTCATTCCCCTACTCACCGTTGCCGAATACAGTTTCATGTTCCTGTGTACCCTGGGGCTCCTATTATGGCTCAGCCCTGCGATCACTCTGTTTCTTCTTATTTCGATGATTGTCATGTTTCTGGTGCCGGTAATCTTGGGAAAAGCACTGAGTCAGCGGCAAAATGCCTATTCCGCGCGGTTGGCTCATTTTACTGCCATAGTTAAGGATTACTTGGGAGGGCTAGAAATTCTCCGTTCCTTTCATGTACTGCATTTGACCCAAAAAAGATTTATACAGGAAAATGAAGATGTCGTAACAAAAAAAGCATCAGCGGATTTTATTGTCAATCTCAATGAGTCCTTTTCCGCCATCGTATCCACATTAACCATGGTAGCCGTGGTGTTTATCGGCGCCTACCAAGTATTGGTGGGAAAAATCTCCATGGGAACTTTATTGGCTTTGGTGCAGCTCAGCGGCACATTTGTCGTTCCTGTAACAATGCTAATGGAAGCACTGCCAAAAATCAAAGGGATGCGGCCTGTGGTGGAAAATTTAAACGAATTGGCCGATACTTCTCCAGAAGAAAGCGGCAAGATTAAACCGCAATTTCACCATGAAATCACAGTAGATCAACTGACCTTCAGCTATGACGGTCACCGCAATATTATCAAGGATCTTAATTTGACAATAAAAAGAGGTGGAAAGTACGCCATTGTCGGCCCCTCAGGTTGCGGAAAAACCACGTTGATCCGCCTACTTTCCGGAGAAGAACCCCATTATAAAGGGACCATTCGCTATGACGGCACGGAATTAAAAAAATTAGACCGAGAGGCCTTACGAGCATTGATTGCTCCTGTTCATCAAAACGTCTATCTCTTCGACAGTACCGTTAAGGACAATATTTGCCTAGGAGAGCCCTTTGAAGAAGAAGAAATTATCCAGGCTTTGGTTCAAAGCGGCGCCGACGGTTTTATTCAGGAACTGCCCCAGGGACTTAATACCATGGTGGGAGAAGGCGGCTGCCGTCTTTCCGGCGGACAATGTCAACGCATTGCTGTGGCCCGAGGATTGATCCGACGGCGCCCGATCCTGATTCTGGACGAAGGAACTTCGTCGCTGGATCGTTCCACTGCAGAAGATATCGAACAACGCCTCCTGGCCATGAAAGACTTAACCATGCTCACCATCACCCACCACCTTTCAGAACAAAGTATAGAGCAGTATCACGACGTAATCCAAATATCACCTTCTTAAATTGAACATGAATATCTTCATCTATATTTCAAACTTATATTAAAAAAAGACCAACCGATTTTTTGGTTGGTCTTTTGATCGATCTTTAAGATTAATGATTAGAGGGTATCACAATGGCGCATCAATACGGTTACGATCTGAGCACGGGTCGCGGTACCTTGGGGAACCAAAGTATCTTCGGTGACACCTTTGATGATTCCATTACCGACAGCCCAATTCATGGCGTCTTTGGCATAATCGCCAACATTAGCGGCATCGGTGTAATCAGCAAGATTGTCGCTTTCCGGTGCAGTACCGTCAGCATAGCGATACATCATAGTAACCATTTGTTCACGGCTGATGGGATCGTTGGGTCTGAAAGTATTGTCTTCAAAACCATTGGTGATTCCTTCTTCTACAGCCCAAGCCACAGCGTCGGAATAATATGCGTCAGCAGGAACGTCTGTGAAATCTGAGGTTGTGGTGGGAACTTCACCGCCATAGTAATAGCGATAGAGCATGGTGACAAACTGACCGCGGGTAATGTCTTCATCGGGACCGAAGAGGGTTGCAGACATACCGTTGGAAACTTCGGTTTCATAAGCCCATACCACAGCGTTGTAGAACCATTGATCTGCTGTTACATCGGTGAAAGGAAATTCCAATTCACTATAAACTTTTAAACCGTCTGCAACGGAAATATCACTGAACCAAACATAACCGCGTTCTTTGGCATTTGCCGCGGCAACGGCAGGGGTCATAGCAAATTCGCCGGTCGTTGCGATGGTTTCACCGCGTTTCAAAATCGTAAAAGTGCCGACAACAGCGTCATCCTTTACAGCATATTTATACTGTAAGGTATAAATACCGGCAGTTTTGATTTGAGCGGAGAATTCCGGAGCGAGACCAACGGAAACGGCAACGCCGCCTTCATTGTCTTTCCAGAAGTTCACCAAAGTTTCCGACAAATATTCGCTGGTTTCTCCTTCACCGCCGTTAATAGAGGTAGTGAGAGAGAATTTTTCACCTGCTGCCATCTTGGCAGGATTGATGAAAACATTCACTTCATCAACAATGGTACCGTCTGCCAGCTGGCTGGCTTTGGCTTGGGTGTAGGGGCCACAGTGAGAATTATCGCTGTTGAGCTCATCATCGCCCTTTAAGATCACCATATTGTCAGACACTGTTTCAATGGAGCCGTAACCATCGGGGGCAGTCCAGTCGCTGGGTTCAAAAACAGGAGCAGCCTGTTCATTTTCAGCGGCAAAGGCCATGGTAGGAACCAAAGTCAGTACCATGCATAACGCTAAAATAATTGTTAGTGCTTTCTTCATTTTTGTCCTCCTTGTTTTTTCCTTATTCCTTTTTCAATCCCTTTGATTGATACCGGATATTACTTTTCAATATTCTCATTCTCCCCCATTGACAGAATGCTGAAAAGAATACTTCCGCTCCGGTATCTTCCCAAGAGTCTCAACCAGTATAGCATATGCATTTTCAAAATACAACCGAATTTTAACTATTACGTTAAAATTTTTAACTACAATCAAAATTATCCTTTATTTGCAAAATCAGGGTACCGCCTTATTTCCGTACCCTAATGGCAAAGGGATCATAAACACCAAATATTTATATTTGATTACGAAACAGCATCTTCTTTATCAATATAATATTCCAGCAGTGTTCAGAG
>CAJFVQ010000097.1 GCA_904420535.1 Candidatus Cryptoclostridium obscurum | reverse complement strand
GACACGTTTTTCAATATAATCCTGCATGGAAAGGCCTCCCGAAATAGCTCCTTTTTAACTATATGGTTCTGCCGCCGCTTTATGTCTGCAAAAGCAAAACAAACATCTTTTAACGGTCAGACATAGAGACCTTTTCATAAATAGAACCGCGCCATCTTAAAATGGCGCGGTTCTATTTGTTGCGAATAAAACACAAAAGGATACTACAATATCACTATGCGCGAATTGGAAACATCATAGAGTCATGGTAACCGGTAATAACACGGGCAAAACCGGATAATTCCTGATCCAACTTGACATCGCCAGTATCTACGATCAATGAGGAAGCGGCCAAGTCAAAAAGTTTTTTCTTCGTGGCAATAATTGTAATATTGGCCATCCCTAGGTTGCGGATAATTCTGGGACTGAGTTGCTGATTTCCTCGTCCGAAGATATGGCCCTGTCCACCAATAACAGTAATAACAATGCGGCAATTCTCACGTTGTATCAGATGATAAAGCTCGTTTTCCTCAAGATCACTTCCGATCAATACACCATTTTTCACTGCATCCATACCCAGCAATGTTGAGGGAAGCTGCAGATCATCCAGAATGGCCTTGGGAGTTGTGCCGGGACCAATAATATAAACCACATTTTGTTCCATGCTCTCGACAATTTCATGAGCAATTCCCGCCAGTTCACTTTTTTCGGAATACCCTCCAGATTTCATGCTCTGAAAATAGCTTCCGAATTCCGGCACATTTAAGTAGCCATATAAACGGGCAGCAACTCGCCCGGCACGGAAAGCATCCTCGTCAATGTCCATGACTTCGCATTCTTTACAGCGAAGATTTTCTTCTCTGCAAAAAGAAGCGGCGGCTTTCCCGGCATTGGTAGGGTTGATAGCGTAGACCGCGGAATGGATTTTAACCCCGGCGGGAATCCCAATAACGGGGATCGAAGTTCCCACTGCTTCATAAATATTTCGCGCAGTGCCATCTCCACCGGCAAACATTAAAAGTTCTGCCCCACACTTTACCATAGATTTTGCGATGGCAATGGTATCCTCTGCCTTTGTATGATCTGATGATACACTCCCCACAGCTTTTGCTTTCATTCCCACGAACTGAGCTGCCGTTTCCCCCATAGTTCGGGCTCCCACCAATAGGCGAAAACTACCTTCCGGAGCAGATTCTTTTAAAACACGAAGCGCTGTTTCCCCTCGCAAAGGAGCTTCTGGTATGGCTCCTTTTTTTCGTGCCAGGGTCTGAATATTTTCACCATCGCTACCTTTTAACCCAACTCGACCACCTATGCCCGCTACCGGGTTAATAATAAATCCAATTGTTTTCATTGAAGAGGGACCTTCGTTTCTGAAATTTCAGAAGAATTCACATCGTTATTATCTTCTGCAATATTTTCAATGGGTTTCATTTTGCGCTTAAAACCTTTTGTCCAAATTAGCATATAGACAAAGCCAACACCCAACCAAATGAACCCGATGGTCTTTGCCATACCGGAAAGACTCAGCCAGACGACAATACAGGCCAAAAATCCTAAGCCGGGAACGACCAAATATTTGAAAACGCCGCTGCCGGACCGTTCTTTTTTCCGACCAAAGAAATAGACAATCACTGCCAAGTTCACCAAAATGAACGCGAAAATACCGCCGAAATCGATGAGTGGAAACAAATCCCCAAGAGACATATTGCATCCCACCAGACAAATGGCAGTAATTAGCAAAACATTATAAACGGGGACGCCTTTTTTATTACGATAACCGAAGAACTTCTTCGGAAGCACACCGTCACGTCCCATACCATAAAGCAAACGAGAAACGCCGGCAAGCATATCCAAGGAAAAAGCGAAGGCGCAGACGGTCATAGCAATACTAAAAATATTGGCCATGGTCTGTCCACCAGCCACCACTGCCACATCGAGAAAAGCAGAATCAGGGTTGGAAAAACCATTATAGTCGGGGAACAAACATTGGCCGAGATAAGCCATGACCAAAAAGACAACCATCATGATTACGCAAGTCAAGATCGTAGCTTTGGGCAAATTCTTTTTAGGTTCTTTAATGTCTTCTACCAGATTGGTGATACCGTCAAATCCCAGAAAAGAAAAACAGGCAATGGCAGTACCGGAAAGAATCAACTGCAGGTCAAAGGTTTCAGGATTATAAAAGGCTACAGAACTAAAACCGGTACCGGCGCCGTCCTTTAATACTCCGCAGGCAGCGATCACAAAATAAATGACTACGACAAAACCTAGGATCGTAATGATATTATTCACGGTAGCAATGCTCTTAATCCCCATCAGATTCATGATACAAACCAAAATGATGGCAACGGTAATGATTACCCAATAAGAAATGGAACTGCTAAGGCCAAAGAGTTCCTGAACATACACAGCCAAAATTACGAAATTCATTACAGGAAAAAGGATATAATCCATGAGAATCCCCCAGCCTGTCATGAACCCAAGATAAGGGTTGATACCATTAGCTACAAAAGTATAGGAGGATCCTGCCCGTGGGAATTCTGCCCCCATAGCTCCAAAACTCCAGGCCGTGAAAGTCATAGGAATGGCGGCCAACAGATAGCAAATCGCCATATGCCCCATGGAAATCGGTTGGACCGTGCCATAAATGGCCACTGGCGCAATGGGAAATATGAGTGCGATCCCAAACAAAATCGCAGAGAACAACCCAATTTTTTTACGATCGTGATTCATTGTGATTTTCATCCTTTCAGTCAATAGTTTTATATGGAAATGTCAAGGGATTCGTCAGAAGCTTTGTTCATGATACCGATAGATCTGCCGATTGCACGATGGATTTGCCATCGTCTAAAAGACTTTTTTCAGTCTTCTACAGCGCTCCCTTCAATCGCCCGCCATACATATGGCAAATTTTATTTGATTTCATGCATTGCGCCTTTAGCAATGCGTTTTTGCAACTGGCGCCAGGTGACTGCAATTTTATCAAAATCGTTGATTTCATCGACAACGGTATCGTGAATGGGAGCGTTATGAGGGGCATTACGAATGAGTTCCGGTTCCTCGTAACATTCCCTTGCAACTTCTTTAAGAATTGCGACATATTCGTCTAGATCGTCTT
This sequence comes from Candidatus Cryptoclostridium obscurum, assembly GCA_904420535.1. Lineage (GTDB taxonomy): Bacteria > Bacillota > Dehalobacteriia > UBA7702 > UBA7702 > Cryptoclostridium > Cryptoclostridium obscurum. The sequence continues at coordinate 4,209 of CAJFVQ010000097.1, read as the reverse complement.
TACTATTAGATTCCGTTGGCTCTAAAGTAAATGGCTCCGGCACAATATGAGGATGGTGAGACTGCCAATAATGCTCCAGCCCGAAGTCCACGATGCGCTTGGTAATATCCATAGTGCCAAAACCTGTTTCTTCTTTTAAAGGTTCCCAACTGTAACGACACTGTTCCAATCTACGTTTTCCCGGTGCATAGTGAATCTTTACTCCGCGGATTTCACTGATTCTTTTCATGAGATACTGATTGTTCAGTACTGAACAGATAGCAGCTTCTTTCACCCCTTCAGCCCCCATCTGCATAATCCACATATAAGCTCGGACAACCACATGAACGTTGCCCATAAAAGAACGGACTTTTCCAATACTTTGCGGGCAGTCATAATCCAAATAATAGCGGTTTCCATCATATTCCACTCTGGGAACCGGTAAAAACGGTTTCAAAAATTTTCTGACTCCCAAAGCACCACAGCCGGGTCCCATGCCGCCGTGGGGCGAGGAAAAAGTTTTATGAAGATTATAATGGATCAAGTCAAAGCCCGCTTCTTTGGCGCGGGTAATTCCCATGATACCGTTCACATTGGCTTGGTCATAGTAACACAATGCCCCCACTTCATGAGCTGCATCCACATATTCCTTGATTCGAGGATTAAAGATCCCGGTATCCTCGGGATTAGTAACAAAAATCGCCGCAGTACGCGAAGAAAGCGCAGCTTTCAATGCATCCAAGCTGGGAATTCCATTTTCATCGGGCATCAAGGTAATCACTTTATACCCAGCCGTCGCTGGGGCGCCGGCATCACAGGGATGAGAAAAGATCGTGGTAATGATCTCATCCCGGTCATAATCCCCACGAGATTCATGATATGCCCTTACCACGGAGGCCCCTTCATAACAGGCAGCAGCGCCGCCGCCGGCATGGAAACAAAAGGCATCCATTCCAGAAATTTCATTGACCATCTCTTCGGTCTTTTTATAAATCTCTAAAATGCCTTGAATGGTAGTTTCGTCTTGCAAAGGATGCACATCCACCAGATTGGGATTCTGAGCTACCAGGTGTTCCTGAACTTTGGGACTGTATTTCATGGTGCAGGTCCCTTGACTGATATCGGGAGTCACATCCATACCCAAAATTTCCTGGGTCAAACGCATATAATGACGATTTACCCGAGGCTGACTCACTTCAGGGAGGGAAGGAGCTTTTTTTCGCCGCATAGAAGCGGGGATATCATCTACCCCATTACCTACCTCAGCCACCACACCTTCCGCCGGAGGAGTCACGGCAATACCCCGCTGGCCCGGTACACTGAGGTCAAAAATAATTTCTTCATCCCATTTTGCCTCATGGAATTGTCTGAGATGGGTACTATAATCTCTTTTCATGATCACTGTTACCTCCTTGCCGTAATTTCTTCCAACGCAATTGCTAATCGATCCATAGCACTTTTGGTCGTCAATTCCGTAGCGCAATAAAGGGCACATTGTCCCATTTCAGGAAAATCTTCCGAAAGGTCCACACCACCAAAAATTTCATAGGATAATAATTCCTTATTGATCTCCGCCACGGTTTTGCCTGTACGGTTAAAGTCCACTACAAATTCTTTAAAGAAAGGAGCGGCAAATTTTATGCTCAAGCCAGGAACAGAAGCGATCTTTTTAGCGGCATATTTGCTGTTGGTCATAATGGTATTCCCCACTTCTTCCATACCTTGGGGGCCCATCAGCGAGAGGTAGACCGCGACCGGAGCCATCCAAAGATTATTTTGGGTGCCGGTGAACTCCTTGCCTTTTTCTCGCATGGCATAGTGAGTGCGTTCTGCCAACACCACAGTATACCCCACTTCACCGGGAACCACCGTGTCGGTAACACCATCTACCAACTCCTTAAATTCCTGGATATATTTCATATCGTCAAGGCTGGCAATGTAGCCGCCTTGTCCGCCGCCGCACTGGAGATGCAACCCCACACTGTGGAGTTCCCCTACGGCAATGGTAGCGCCATAATTGGCAGGCGCTTCCATAACCCCAAGACTGATAGGGTCGGCGTAAACAATAAATTCTGCGCCGTTCTCTTTGGCCAAACGACCAATTTCATCACCGTTGCTCTCAATGATCCCAAGATAATTCGGATTCTCGATAAACACTGCCGCTACATCTTGGTCGAGCTTCTCTTTCAAATCTTTCATATCTACTTGCCCCGTAGCCGAATCGTAATCCACCATAATGATCTCAAGGGCGCTTTCTTTTTGAACGGAATGGAGATAATTTCTCACCAAACACAGATTTTGGGGCGTCATATTTTTGGGAAGGAGTACTTTTTTTCTTCCATTAATACGATTGGACATACACAAAGCCGTAGCAGTGGCCTGCCCGCCGCAGTGGCATGGTACCGTTAAAAAATCCATTTCCAATAATTCCGCCATCAGACTCTGATATTCAAAAAAGATCTGATATTTTCCGTGATCGGCCCAGGTTTCCGCGCCATAGCAAGTCAATAATTCCCCGCGGGACGTGATCTCATCACAAACAGCGGGAACGTAATGTTGGGCGCAGCCGGCGCCTTTAAAATTATCATAGGTGATGCAGTTGGCATTTTTTGCCAAAATCCGCTCCATGTGGCGCTTGATACCGGCCTCGTCCCGAATGGGATCGGGAAGTTTAAGATCACCTGCATAGCGCAGACTCTCAGGAATTTCTTCATATAAATCCATAACATCCTTAGCGCCAACATAATCAAGCATTTCTTTCTGTATTTCAGGGACAGAATTGGGTATATACGGAAATACTGTTTTCTTAGTCATAAACTCCTCTCCTTTAATAAAATTTAAAAAGTCATTTCCTTATGTATTGGTGCTACGCACGTCAGAACATAAAAAATAAGGCCACAAAGGCCTTACAGGAAATGACATAACTTATGGTAGCTCCGTCCTTTTGCCTGAGAGATTAAGCGAATGGATTCATCCGCCGTACACCTTCGGCTCCCGCATTGGGTCTCTCCAGAGAAATGATTATTTTGATATATCTATCATAGAGTATTATGCAAAGCTTGTCAATTATTTTCCGTAAAAAATATAATTTTTTTGATATTTATAAATTTTTTGACTGAACTGCCTACAACAACACGATCGACATCCTTTAAAGCTTCGTTGCGGCCGATGGTTCTGTTCTCCTTTTGGAGCGAAGGTGATGTTTCGGTTCAAAAACCCCATAGAGGAGCAGAACATTTCACGAATCTATTGCAAATAAAAGAAGGAGAATAGCTTTCCATTCTCCCTACTTAATTTCAATTTCCTTCGGAGAATACAAAAGCGTTACCAAAGATCAGTTTTCTTCAGGTTCAAATTCCATAAAGATATGGATGACTTTGGCTGCCTGGGCCTGAGGGACAAAGGTGCCGTCTCCCATGCCGTCAAGAATTCCCGCAGCTTTCATCCGGTAAACCGCTTCTTTGGCATAGTCGCCGATCTTAGTATCGTCGCTAAAGGTACTGCCGTCGGTTTCCGGCAGCGCGATCTCCATGGCTTCGGCATAACGGTACATCATCGTCGCCATCTGTTCTCGGGTGATCTTTTCATTAGGGGAGAATTCCGTCTTCGTCATACCTTTGATAATCCCCTGTTCCACACCCCATGCCACATGGGAAGCATAGTACATAGAAGTCGGGGCATCACCAAAGGTACTTTCCCCGGGCGCTTCGGCGGAACTGTCTTCTATTCCGGCGTAGCGACCCAAAATGCTGATAAACTGGCACCGGGTCAAGTTTTCGTCGGGACCGAACACTGTCGTTTCGATCCCATTCATGATGCCCTTAGCATGGGCGTAGGCTACATCGCTGTAGAACCATTGACCTTCATTCACATCGACGAAGGGGAATTCCTTAGAGGATTCTTCCTCAAGTTCCTTAATAGCGGCTTCGGCGTCGGTGAGCTTCTTCAAAGTGTCGGCGGGAACCAATGCCTTCTGGGCGTCGGTCAAATCGCCGTACGCAGCCCGCGCCGCTTCTACGGCAGCTTTGTTGTCCAAAGTGATCTCGGTAGGCAATGCGTTGATCTGCTCGATGACCTGATCCGCTGCGGCATCGTCAGACATGGCAGGATTCTTATCGGAAGCCTGCAACCAATTGTTCAGGTATTGCGCCAGATCGGGATTAATATTGGTGTTTTCATCCTCATAACGATAGTCGTCAACATAGTGAAAAATAACGATATCGCCTGATT
>CAJFVQ010000096.1 GCA_904420535.1 Candidatus Cryptoclostridium obscurum | reverse complement strand
CGTAAGGTAAAGACGTTTGATGCGTTTGTCTTTTTGGTCATTGACAACTTCCACATAGCCAATTTCAACTAATTTTTTTATACTTTTGGTCAATGTCGCCTTATCCACACGGATCCATTCCACCATTTCTTGTGCTGACGTACCGGGATGATCATAGATATACTCCGCATAAAACTGTTGTCCCCAGCCGATTTCAAAATTGGATAATCCATGGTCATAATACATTTTCATCAACCGATCCAAAATTGAGATGCAGCGTCCAATGTTGGGAAATTTTTCGTTCATAGGATTGTGTCACCTGCTTTCCATAATGAAATATATTATAATGCAAAAAGGTAGCGTGCGCAGCTTTAATTATTTGATCAATTCTGCTATTGAATGAAGGAGGATTTTTCGCTTGTCACTTTACATGATTTATTTTTATGAAACGTCTAATGTTTATTTTTTTTATATATGCAAAAATAGAAAGCAAAAAAATGCTAATTTTTGCCTTTTATTTTGCTTAATTTTGCTAAATCAATCATAATTTATGATAATATTTTTATTATCAATAAAATAATCTACCTTATTGAAAGTAAAGTTTTGATAAAAAATCCCAGTAAAACCCCATAATTGCACTTTTTTTCAATGAATGAGTGGTTTTTTGGCATAGGTTTTGCTTTATAGATTAGTCAAAGAAATAGAGAAACATGAAGGAGGTTGTTTTTATGGAACAGACAAACAGAGGCGGAAAACAGGTTCTCATTATCTCTGCGGTTCTCACTGCGGTGTTTGTCCTGTTCGGGGCATTGTTCCCCGGCGCTCTCGGTACCGGCGCCGACTGGCTCTTCTCTGTGTTGACAGGAAAGTTCGGTTGGTTGTATCTCATCTCTGTTTTTGCGATGTTGCTTTTTGCGATTTACATTGCGGTTAGCCGTTATGGGAAAATCAAACTGGGACTTGATGATGACAAGCCGGAATTTACCAATTTCCAGTGGTTCACAATGTTGTTTGGCGGTGGTATGGGGATCGGCCTCGTATTCTATTCGGTGGCGGAACCCATTATGGACTATATGTCTCCTCCGTCTGCTGAACCAGAAACCACGGAAGCGATGTACGAGGCAATGCAAACGGTATTCTTCCATTGGGGGATCCACCCCTGGGTGATTTACGCTGTAGCCGGTCTTGCCTTGGGGTATTTCGCCTTCCGTAAGGGCAGACCGTTTTTGGTCAGTTCCGCTTTTGAGCCTTTAATTGGGGACAAGGTTCACGGCCCTCTGGGTAAGGCCATTGACATCTTAGCGGTTTTCGCTACGATTTTCGGCGTAGCTACCAGCTTGGGGTTGGGGGCAGCGCAAATTGCCGGTGGTCTCAACTATGTTTACGGAATTGAGTCCAGCACATTGCTCACCTGTTTGATCATTGCCGTAATTACCGTGCTTTTCACCATTGCTACCATGTCTGGTTTACAGAAAGGGATGCAGTTGGTAGCTGATATCAAAATTTGGCTTTCTATCGCTTTTATGGTCTTCATCTTTATCTTCGGCGGTGCGGTCTTTATCTGCAACATGTTTACCGATACTCTCGGCGGTTATCTCGGAAATCTTATTACCAAGAGTTTGTGGATGGAAAACACAGATTTCGTTTCCGCTTGGACTGTTTTCTATTGGGCTTGGTGGATTGCCTGGGCTCCTTTCTGCGGCCAGTTCGTAGCCCGCGTTTCCCGGGGGCGTTCCATTCGCGAGTACATTTTAGCAGTTATGCTCCTTCCCGCGGGCTTTGGTTTCATTTGGCTCTCCATTTACGGTGGTGCCGCATTCAACATCGATGCCACTGTGGCCGGTGGTGCGATCCAAGCTGCTGTGAGCAATGACTATACCACAGGACTCTTCGCTCTGTTACAGCAACTTCCCGCCTATGCTGTCACTGCTCCTTTGGGAATTTTACTCATTGTATTCTGCTTCCTGGGCTCTGCAAACTCCGCTACTTACGTCTTGTCCATGCTCACTTCCAACGGCGACATGGATCCCGGCAAAAAACTTCGTGCCGGTTGGGGCATTGCCCAAGGTGCCGTTACGATCATCTGCATCATTGTGGGCGGTACAGCGATTCTACAGATTCTGCAAACAGTATCCATTGTTGTAGCATTTCCATACATGTTCGTAATGCTCTTCATGTGCGTGTCGATTTATAAAGCACTGCGCAGTGAGTTCCCGCAAAAGGAAACCGTGAAGGCGAAAGGATCGGAAAAAGCTACAGAATAATCTGGTAGCGATCAGGTGCTATTAGCAACATAACATAATCGTTGATTAAAATTAATTTTAATAAAGAGAGAGGAGAATATTTATGATTCCTAAGTTTGATGTTTTAACGCAAAACGAAGTGGAAAACATCCACGAACATTCTGTGAAAATTTTAGAAGAAGTTGGCGTTGAGTTCACTTATGATCCCGCAGTGGAAGTATTGAAAAAAGCCGGTTTAAAAACAGAAGGTCATCGGGTTTATTTTACACGGGAATTCATCGATGAAATGATGAAAAAAGCCCCCAAAGAATTCAAACTCCATGCCAGAAATCCAGAAAAAACCGTAAATTGCAATCATACTGATTTGATTTTGACACCTTCCTACGGACCTCCGTACATTTATGACGCCCAAGGCAATCGTCGTTATTCTAACATGGAAGATTATGACAACATTGTCAAATTGACAGGCGCCAGCGAAAACATTGACCATACCGGCGGCAACGTATGTGAACCCATCGATGTTCCCGAAGAATACAGACATCTGAAAATGCTTTACAGTCACATTAAGAATTCCGACAAACCCTTCATGGGTAGCGCTTACGGCGTAGTTGGGGCTTCTGACTCTGTAAAATTGGCTGAAATGCTTTTCGGCGGTTCCGATGTAATCAAAAAGAATCCTGTTTTGATCACTTTGATCAACTCCATCACTCCTTTGAAATATGACGACAGAATGCTCGGCGCTTTGATGACCTATGCCGAAGCCGGTCAGGCTTGCCTTGTTTCCTCTTTGGTCATGTCCGGTTCTACCGGTCCCGCTACTATGGCCGGCACCATGGCTTTGCAGAATGCTGAAATCCTCGCCGGTATCTGCTTGGCACAGGCTGTCAATCCCGGTACCCCCTGTATTTACGGTTCCACTTCCGGCCCTGCTGATATGAAAACTTTGACTCTCTCCATCGGTACTGCGGAAACCGCTCTTTATACTGCGGCCAGCGCCCAGATGGCACGTTATTATGGTGTTCCCAGCCGTGGTGGCGGTGGTCTCAACGATACCAAACTTGTCGATGCCCAAGCTGGCTATGAAAGCATGCTGACCTTGTTTGCTGCTGCTGCTTCCGGTATCAACTATGTGCTCCATGCCGCAGGTATCATGCAGTATTACACCGCTTTCAGCTATGAAAAATTTGTCATGGATGATGAAGTTGCCGGTCTTGTCCGCAAATTCCTCAAAGGCTACAACATGGATGAAACGATGTTCGTTTATGACGATATCAAGGAAGTGGGCCCCGGCGGTCACTACCTCTATCAAGCCAGCACCTTTGAACTGTTCCGCCAGGAATTGAGAAGCCCCGTTCTCTCCGACCGTCAAGGTTGGGAAGGCTGGGATGCCGAAGGCAGAAAAGATGCTTGCACCAGAGCGACCGAAATTTGGCAGAAAACGTTGGCCGAATATGAAGCTCCTGCTTTGGATGAAGCTTTAGATCGTGAAATCTGCAACTTCATTGACACCAGAATCAAAGAATTGATGTAATCGTCAATTACTGAAAATTACAATATCCCTTCCATATATTTGATTCGTTATTTTATTAGGGACGGAATTATCCGTCCCTATTTTTTATTTTCAGAAAAGGCCTTTTCCTGTGTGGTTCAATGGGAAAGACCATTGAAAACTGATAAAATTTTTATGCTTTTTGCGGTTTCCGCATCGATGTCGGCAGGGTTCCTCTTTTTATGAAATAAAAATTGGTGGAGATTGAAAATCTAACAGTAGTTAAAAGATGGATGCGTATAAAATTCACTGTTCTTTTGATGGGTACAGCGAATTTTGTATGTATTTTTTTTGGGAAAAAGTGGTAGTTTAAGGCGAATCGGGCGGTGGAAGATTATAAAAAAAGATTATGGAGGTACTTTTGATGGAAAAAAGAGATCTCATCACCACAGAGTGCTACGACAAAGAGGATATTTTAAAAATGATTCGTCTTGGCACAACTTTGAAAAAATGTATCAAGGAAGGATATTATCCTCCGCTTTTGGCCCATAAAACTTTGGGAATGATTTTTGAGCAAAGCTCTACCCGCACTCGTGTGGCCTTTGAAACCGCCATGGAGCAGTTAGGCGGTCATGCCCAGTACTTAGCTCCCGGTCAGATTCAATTGGGTGGCCATGAAACCATGGCGGATACCGCCAAGGTGCTTTCCCGTATGGTGGATGTGATTATGGCTCGGGTAGATGAACACCGTACGGTACAGGAATTGGCAAAATACGCCACCATTCCCGTAATCAATGCCATGTCCGATTATAATCATCCCACTCAGGAAATCGGTGACATCACTACCATTTTTGAACACAAATGCGGCTGCACCAAATTTAATGATTTGAAGATTGTTTTTGTCGGTGATGCTACCCAGGTTTGCGCTTCTTTGGCCATGGTTACCACAAAAGTAGGGATGCATTTCGTTCATTATGGACCTGCTGGTCATCATTTAAGTGAAGAAATCCAGTCGAAGGTAAAGGCCAACTGTAAGGAAAGCGGTGGCTCTTTTATGGTTACAGAAAATGAAGATGAAGCCATGAAGGATGCGGATTTTGTTTATACCGATGTTTGGTATGGCCTTTACAATGCGGAATTGTCAAAGGAAGAACGCATGAAAATCTTTATGCCCAAATACCAGGTCACCTCTGGGATGTTGGCAAAAGCGAAAGATAATGTTAAGTTCATGCATTGTCTTCCCGCTACCCGCGGCGAAGAAGTGACCGATGAGGTATTGGACGGCCCCCATTCCATTGCCTTCGATCAGGCGGAAAACCGCCTTACCGCCATGCGAGCAATTTTAGTAACGTTGGTAGGTTTGCCCCATTATCACGACTATAAAGTTTCTACCGCCAAACATAAATTAGAGTCCACCTTGGCGGAACTTTTCTGAGTTGAGGAATATGATGACAAAAACAAAGCAATTTCGTTTATTTGATGCTGTGTTAGCTGCCGTTTGCGTGGTGCTCGTGGTGGAAAGCGCGGCGCCGGCAGCTGCCATCGGTAATTCCCAGTTCTTTTGGTGGGCATTGCTTTTGGTGGGTTTTTTCCTGCCATATGGCCTGATCTCTGCGGAGTTGGGCACCACCTACGAAGACGAAGGTGGTATTTACGACTGGGTCAAACGGGCTTACGGTAAAAAATGGGGCTCCCGAGTGGCCTGGTATTACTATATTAATTTCCCTCTTTGGATGGGGTCCTTGGCGGTGTTGTTTACCGATATTTTAATACAGATTACCGGTTGGGAAATCCCTACCATTTGGCTGTTAGTAATCCAATTAGCCTATATCTGGTTGGTAGTGGGTGTCAGTTTCTTTCGGGTATCGGACAGTAAATGGATTTTAAATATTGCCGCTTTTTTCAAGGCTTTTCTCATGTTGGTTCTGGGGGGACTCGGGATCTATGTGGCATTGACCCGCGGCGTGGCCAACGAATTCACTGTGTCTTCTCTCTTCCCCAGTTTCGATGTGTCGAGCCTTTCCTTTATCGCCGTCATCCTATTTAATTTTATGGGCTTTGAGGTGGTGACCACCTTTGCCTCTGAAATGAAAAATCCTGGCAGAGAGATCCCCAAAGCCATTATCATCGGCGGCATTCTCATTGCAGCATTTTACCTTTTGGCGGCTTTTGGGATTAGCGTGGCAGTTCCCGTGGAGGAACTGAGTACCTCCGACGGATTGATCGAAAGCTTCGGTCTCCTGATTGGGACAACTACGGGACCTCTGATTCTTCTCTTTGGTTTAATGTTTCTTTATACCATTGTGGCAAATCCCATTTCCTGGTCTTTGGGCGTCAACTATGTGGCGCAATATGCGGCGAAAGAAGGCAGTTTACCCAAGGTATTCCGCAGTGAGCGAAAAGACAATCAAATGCCCTTGGGTGCCAATATTATGAACGGTGTCATCGCTTCTGCCATGGTTGTAGCGGCACCCTTGATTCCCAGTGAAGATCTCTTTTGGAGTTTCTTTTCTCTGAATATGATTACACTTTTGCTTTCCTATGTCTTAATGTTCCCGGCTTTTTTGAAGTTACGGCGTATTGATGGCGATATCGAACGTCCCTTTCAGATTAACGTCAACGGTTTTTGGTTAAAGATGATGGTTTGGGTGCCCCTAATTTTGCTTGTTGTTTCCCTTATTTTCAGTGCTGTTCCTCTGAATACCACTGCAGAAGAGTTGAATTTTAAATTACCGATTTTAATCGGTACCATTGTTGCGGTGATTATTGGTGAAATCATTGCGGCTTGGGCAGTACGTAACGATAAACACGAAAGGAGTTCTGAATAACTGATGAAGACATATACCACAACACCAAAGGAAGACGGCTTTCGCATGCCGGGAGAATTTGAGAACCATTTGGGAACTTATATCATTTGGCCGGAACGCACTGATAATTGGCGTCTTGGGGCAAAGCCTGCCCAAGAGGTTTTTGCCCAGGTCGCTTCTGCCATTGCTGAGCATGAGGCAGTAACGGTGGCAGTGAATGAAGGCCAATATGCCAATGCCCGTCATATGCTGCCGGATCATGTTCGTGTCGTAGAAATCTCCAATGACGATGCTTGGGTCCGCGACTGTGGTCCCACCTGTGTGACCGACGGTAAAGAGGTGCGCGGTGTGGATTGGCGTTTTAATGCCTGGGGCGGCTTGGTGGACGGCCTTTATTTCCCCTGGGACAAAGATGATGCCTTGGCCCAGAAAGTTTGTGAATTGGAACGGTTCAATCGCTACCGTCTCGACCATTTTATTTTGGAAGGAGGCAGCATTCATACTGACGGCGACGGAACTTTGGTCACTACGGAAGAATGCTTACTCAGTGAGGGGCGTAACAGCCATCTTAACAAAGAACAGATTGAAGCGGTTTTGAAAGAATACCTGAATGTAGAAAAAATCATCTGGCTGAAACGGGGCATCTATCTTGACGAGACCAACGGCCATGTGGATAATATTTTTGCTTTTGTGAAGCCGGGAGAATGCCTATTGGCTTGGACTGACGACAAAGAAGATCCTCAATATGAAATTTCTCGGGAATGTCTGGAAATTTTGGAACGGGAAACCGATGCTAGGGGGCGTAAATTGAAAGTCCATAAATTGCATTTGCCAAAGCCCATTCTGATCACAAAAGAGGAAAGCCATGGCGTTGATGCCGTAGACGGCACTTTACCCCGAAAAGAAGGGGATCGTTTGGCAGCATCTTATGTGAATTTTTATCTTTGTAACGGTGGCGTAATTTACCCTACTTTCCATGACGAAAACGATCAACGTGCTGAGGAAACCTTAAAAGAATGCTTCCCTGATCGTGAAGTGACCGGCATTTATGCTCGGGAGATTTTGTTGGGCGGCGGTAATATCCACTGCATTACCCAACAGATCCCCATGGTTTGAGAGGTGTTTTTATGAATGAAGAAAAAGATCCCCGCATTGTGATTGCTTTGGGCGGCAATGCTTTGGGTGATACCGCGGAAGATCAACAAAAAAAGATCGAAGCTGCGGCTCCCGCTTTGGTGGGACTGATCCGCCGGGGCTACGAGATCATTGTGACCCACGGCAATGGCCCCCAGGTTGGGATGATTAACAATGCCTTTGCTTACGGAAGTAAGCAAGAACCATCCATTCCCCCGATGGAGTTGGCGGAATGTACCGCTATGAGTCAGGGATACATTGGTTACCACCTGCAGAAAGGAATTCGCCGTGAATTGCGGGAATTGGAAATGCCTTGGCATATTGCTACCGTGGTGACCCAGGTGGTAGTGGATGAAAACGATCCCGCCTTTCATCATCCTCAAAAACCCATCGGGCCTTACTATACCAAAGAGGAAGCGGAAGAGCTCCAAGGAAAGCATCCCGATCATGTTTATGCCGACGATGCCGGCCGCGGTTACCGCCGTATGGTACCTTCTCCAAAGCCTGTGACCATCGTGGAAAAGGAATCTATTATGAATCTTCTGGACCATGAATTCGTTGTCATTGCCTGCGGAGGCGGGGGCATTCCCGTAGTAAAAGAGGGTTGTTGCGGCTATCGCGGCGTTCCTGCGGTGGTGGATAAAGACTTTGCCGCCGCCAAATTGGCAGAACTGGTGGAAGCCAAATATCTTTTTATTTTAACCGCAGTGGATAAGGTATCCATCAATTTTGGCAAACCCGATGAACAACCTTTTGACGAAATGACTACAGAACAAGCGGAAGCATACATTGCACAGGGGCAATTTGCCCCCGGCAGTATGCGTCCCAAGGTGGAGGCTGCTGTATCCTTTGCCAAAAGCGGTCCCGGCCGTGTGGCGGTGATCGCAGCGTTGGATAAAGCTGCCGAAGCGGTAGACGGTTCCGCAGGTACGCGCATTTACGAAAAATTATTGCATTAAAATATGGGCCGCGGCAGATTTTTTGCCGCGGTCTTTGATTTTTAGATTTGTAAAGAAAAACAAAAAAATAGAATTTTTAATTAATTTGACACTTGATTTTCCCGGTGCTGTCTGCTAAACTAATTCCTGTAAATAACGCACATGAAGTGCGTCGTGCAAAAGTAAAAATCTCGGAAAAATTAAATATTCGCGGATAGTTTGGAGCATGGAGGTCCTCATTTTTGAGGACCGTTTTTTATTGTAAAAAATGAGGAATCGCAACCATACAAAAAATGAAAAAGGAATTCAGGAGGGAAAAAAGAATGAAAAAACAGATGAAACGATTGTTACTAACAAGTTTGTTCGCCTGTTTGTCCCTGTTTGTTTTGGCATCCTGTGGCAATGGTGAAGATGCCTCCCAAGAGCAGGAAAATGACGGAGAAACCGTAATTGTGGCTATGAATGTGGAATCAGAACCAGCCGGGGGCTTTGATCCTGCGGCCAATTGGGGATGTGCCGAACATTGCCACGAACCGTTGATCCAAAGCACCCTTGTGACTACCGATGTGGATATGAACATTGTCAATGATCTGGCGACGGAATACAGTTGCAGTGATGACGGACTTACCTGGACATTTAAAATCCGTGATGATGTAAAATTTACCGATGGGGAACCCCTTACCGCGGAGGATGTTGCTTTCTCCTATAATACCATCAAGGACTCACCCAATTCGGAAATGGATCTCACTATGGTAGAAGAAGCCGTGGCTGTGGATGATACTACTGTGGAAATCCATTTGACCAAACCATATAATGCTTTTCTCTATTCTGCTGCAGTGATTGGTATTATGCCGGAACACTGTTACGATGAGAATTACGGAGAAAACCCTGTGGGTTCCGGTCGTTATCTGATGACCCAGTGGGATAAAGGACAGCAAATTATTTTTGAGGCCAACCCTGATTACTACGGAGAAGCCCCGAAAATGAAGAAAGTAATCGTGGTTTTCATGGCGGAAGATGCGGCTTTGGCAGCAGTGAAATCCGGAGAAGTGGATATTGCCTATACCTTTGCCACTTACAGTGATCAAAAAATTGACGGCTATGAGCTCCTCAGTATGCAATCGGTGGACAGCCGCGGTATTTCCCTGCCTACTGTTGCTGCCGGCGGGACCAAAACCGAAGGAGATACCACTTATGAAGTGGGGAATGATGTCACTGCGGATTTGGCCATTCGCCAGGCAATGAATTACGCCGTAGACCGCGAAACGATGATTGAAAACGTATTGAACGGTTACGGTACGGCAGCCTATACTGTTTCTGATGGGATGCCGTGGGCTTCGGAAGATATGAAAGTAGAAACCGATGTGGAAAGAGCCAAACAAATTTTGGCTGACGGCGGTTGGGAAGATACTGACGGCGACGGCATTATCGAAAAAGACGGATTAAAAGCAGAGCTTACGTTGTACTACAGTGCCAGTGATTCGGTGCGTCAGGCTTTGGCCGCGGAATTTTCCAATCAGATGAAAGAGATCGGTATCAGCATCACGTATGAAGGAAAAAGCTGGGATGAAATTTATCCCCATCAGTATTCAGATCTGATTCTTTGGGGATGGGGCGCCAATTCCCCTTCGGAAGTCTACAACCTTCTTTACAGCACCGGTTGGGGCAACTACTCCAGCTATGAAAACGCTACGGTTGACCGGTATCTCGACGAAGCCTTGGCAGTTCCTAATTTGGAAGATTCCTACGAGTTTTGGAAAAAGGCTCAGTGGGACGGTACAGAAGGTGTTGCTCCCCAGGGAGCCGCGACCTGGGTATGGTTCGCCAATGTGGATCATCTCTACTTCGCCAGAGAAAATCTCCATGTGGCGGAACAAAAACTCCATCCCCACGGCCATGGTTGGTCTTTGGTGAATAATGTGGATCAGTGGACTTGGGAATAATTGATAGATAAATAGGATTGATGGAGGTTGTAACTTCACTAGTCGCTAACCCTATGGCGCGTTGATCTCGCGCCATAGGGTCGCGCATCAAAGAGGCGAGAAACATGGAACCAAAATATTTACTGGGATTTGTGGGAAAAAGTGTAATCAAAGCGGTGACGTTGATCATCGGCGTCAGCATCATTGCCTTTATTTTAATCTCCGCTTCGCCTTTGGATCCGGTTCAAATGAACGTGGGCACTACGGCGTATATCAATATGAGCCCTGAAAAAAAAGCGCAGCTTGAGGAATATTGGGGCGTCGATACCCCTCCCCTTGAGCGCTATTTGAATTGGGCAGAGGATTTCATTCATGGCGATATGGGGATGTCGTTGAAATATAACCGCCCCGTTGCGGAAATTATCGGTCAAAAATTTTTAAATTCCCTGGCATTGATGGCAGTTGCCTGGGTGCTTTCGGGAATCATCGGCTTTATTTTGGGCATCGTGGCCGGCGCCAACCGGGGGCGATGGCCCGATAAACTAATTAAAGGGTATGCCTTGACTTTAGCCAGCACACCAACGTTTTGGTTGGCTCTCGTAATTTTAATGGTGTTTTCTGTTTGGCTCGGTTGGTTCCCCTTCGGCATGACGGTGCCCATTGGGGTTAATGCCGCCGATGTGACTATTTTTGATCACTTGCAACATTTAATTCTTCCCGCCATCACCCTGAGCGTTGTCGGCGTCGCAAATATTGCTCTCCACACCAGGGAAAAAATGATCGATATTATGGAAAGTGATTATTTTCTTTATGCCATGGCCAGGGGTGAGAAAAAGTGGACGATCATTCGGCGTCATGGGCTCCGCAACATTATGCTACCAGCCCTTACCTTGCAATTCGCTTCCATTAGTGAGATTTTCGGCGGTTCTGTTCTGGTGGAACAGGTCTTTTCTTATCCCGGTCTGGGGCAAGCCGCAGTTACCGCAGGGCTCGGCGGCGATGTGTCCCTTTTGCTTGGAATTACAGTGGTGACGGCCTGCTTCGTCTTTGCAGGAAACCTCATTGCCAATATATTATACGGGGTGGTCGATCCCCGGATCAGAAGGGGGCAGGGAATTGGATAAACCAATGGAGTTACCGATTTATGCTTCGGCAAAAAAAGTTAAAATCAATCAAAGAAAAAAGACCATATGTATTTTTTGTTTTGCCTGTCTGTTTTTGGTCGTATTGACAGTGGCTGGTACTATGTTAAAGGATCTAGCCATGACTACTGATTTTACTCAGAGGAACTTAGCACCCTCTCTGGAACACCCTTTTGGTACCGACTGGATGGGCCGGGATATGCTGGCCCGTACCGTGTCGGGGCTTTCTATGAGTATTTTAATCGGTCTTTTAGCGGCATCGGTCAGCGCCGTCATTGCGGCGATTTTGGGAACTATGGCCGCTACTTTAGGGAAAAAGGTGGACGCTGCCATCACCTGGGTCATTGACCTCATGATGGGGGTTCCCCATATTGTATTGCTTGTTTTGATTTCCTTCGCCTTAGGCAAAGGCTTCTGGGGGGTCACCATTGGTGTCGCCGTAACCCACTGGCCCAGCTTGGCCCGGGTCATCCGGGGAGAGGTCATGCAAATGCGGGAGGCGCCTTACGTCAAGGTTGCCGGGAAACTGGGGCAAGGCAATCTTACCATTGCGGTGCGGCATATCCTGCCCCATGTGTTTCCTCAGTTTCTGGTGGGATTGATTCTGCTTTTTCCCCATGCCATTCTTCATGAGGCTGCGGTGACATTTTTGGGCTTCGGTCTTTCTCCGGAACAACCTGCCGTCGGTATTATCCTATCGGAAAGTATGTCGTATCTTTCCTCAGGGATGTGGTGGCTTGCAGTATTTCCCGGTCTTGCACTGATTCTTACGGTGGCTTTATTCGATATGGCCGGCGGTAGTCTGCGAAAACTCATCGACCCTTTCAGCGCTCATAATTAAGGAGGAATCTTATGAGTTGTCTCGATAAACATCATATTTTGGAAATCGAGGACCTCTCGGTGTCCTTCACTCAATATGAAAAGGGATTGCGCCAAATTGAATTGCCTGTCATCTCGAAACTTCACGTTTCAGTCCATAGTGGGGAGATTGTGGCAGTCGTCGGCTCCAGCGGTTCTGGAAAAAGCTTACTGGCTCATGCGGTATTGGGGCTTTTGCCTAATAATGCAAATGTACGGGGGCGGATTTTTTTCAACGAGGAGCTGTTGGACCCGGAGAAAATCAAGAATTTGCGGGGCAAGGAGATTTCTTTGGTGCCCCAAAGCGTTAATTATCTTGATCCTTTGATGAAAGTGGGGCCTCAGGTTCGCCAAGGCCATAAAGATCAGAAGACAATACAACGGCAGAAAAAGCTTTTTCGCCATTATGATTTGGATGAAACGACGGAGGGACTTTTCCCCTTTGAATTGTCCGGCGGCATGGCGCGTCGCGTTTTACTTTCCTCTGCGATGATGGAGGCACCGCAGCTGATTATCGCTGATGAACCGACGCCGGGGCTCCATCTGGAAATGGCCAAAAAAGCCATGGAGCATTTTCGCGCCTTTGCCGATGCCGGCAATGGAGTGCTGCTGATTACCCACGACATTGAGTTGGCTTTGGAGGTGGCAGACCGCATTGCGGTTTTTTATGCCGGTACTACCGTAGAAGAAGCCAAGGTTGACGACTTCGATTGTGAAGAAACGCTACGTCATCCCTATACTAAGGCTTTGTGGCGTGCATTGCCTCAAAATGGATTTCAGGCGTTGCCGGGGAACCAGCCTTATGTGAAGGATATGCCTCAAGGCTGCCCCTTTGGCCCCCGTTGTGAGCACTTTACTGAAGAATGCAGAGGGGAGATCCCAGTGAAAATTGTGCGCTGCGGAACGGTGCGCTGTATTCACGGAGAACCGGGAGAAGCTTCCCACCATCATCATGGAGAGAGGGGGGAAGCTTAATGAAATTGGAAGCCAGCAATATTTCATTTGCTTATCATCGGAAGGGAGAGAAGATCCTGGACAGATTCTCTATGACCGTGGAAAGTCATGAGCGAGTCGGTCTTTTAGCGCCCAGCGGCTTTGGAAAAACGACGTTATGCCAGATCCTGGCCGGATATTTGAAGCCGGACAGCGGCACTGTTCTTCTTGATGGGGAGCCTTTGCCACAAAAGGGTGTCTGCCCAGTACAGATGATCTGGCAGCATCCCGAAAAAGTGGTAAATCCCCGTTTGAAAATGGGAGAGACTTTGGCAGAAGGGGATCATATTCCTCCCCGGATCATTGAGGAACTGGGGATCGAAAAGGATTGGTTTCATCGTTATCCCGGGGAACTGTCCGGCGGGGAAATGCAGCGATTTTGCATTGCTCGAGCCTTGGGGGAATCGACGCGATTCATCATCGCTGATGAGATCAGCACCATGTTGGATTTGATCACCCAAAGCCAGATTTGGAATTTTCTGCTAAAGGAAGTCCGGGAACGGGAAATTGGTCTTGTAGCTGTCACCCACAGTGACGCTTTGATGGAACGCATAACGACCCGTGTGATTCATTTAGAAAGCGAAGATCATTAAAAAATATGCTTTTGACGGTATTTCAATATTGCAATTTCTCCCATGTTTTTGTATGATAGAATCAAAAAGGGAGGTAATTTATGAAAAAACGAGTCCTTACTGTTTTTTTCCTGTTCGGAGCTTTTCTGTTGTGCAGTTGTAGTACCCAAGGAGAGGACAGCGGAAGCGACTGGCAAGATGCCTTGAACAAGGCGCAAATGATTACGGTAAGCGATGCAGAAACTGGAGAGATCCTCCGAGAAGTCACTGATACTGTAGAGATCGCTGCGTTGGTAGATTCTTTGGCTGTCGATCAATGGACTTTATCGAAACTTCCCGGTGAAAATGCGACACCGTCATTGGAACTCACATTGGCCCAGGAACCTACCGAAACAGCGCTTAGTGATTCCGAAAATAATGGCGGTATGGAAGAGATCGGAACGGTGACAGTGTATTCCGATATTCCCTATATCAGCATTGAGGTTTTGGGATTTTCCTTTGATTTTGAAGTTCCTCAAGATGCGATTGACGCTATTGAGGAATTTGCCGCACAATCGTAAAATAGATCGCGATATAGATGCCAAATGCCGGATTGATATGATCAATCCGGCATTTGTTCTTCATTTTCTGTGATTGTCTGGGCCTTGAAAAATCATTTGATAAAGAGTTGGTGCTGTAAAAGATAACGAAATCGTGAAAAGCAAAAACGCCGCATTATTATGCGACGTTTTTATGAATTACAGTCAAATAAAATTTCAATTATTCGATTATTATTCGGCGGCTGTTAACATAACACCTACCATTTTTGCTGTTTCCGCTCTGGAGGCGCTGTTCTGAGGACGGAAATAATTGTCCTCGTAGCCATTAATTACGTTTGCTTGCTGCATGGACGAGATATACTCTGCTGCATAGTCTGAAATTGAATTGTTGTCAGCAAAGATTTCCGCTGCATTTACCGGAGGCAAGGAACCATAGTATTTTTCTACAAAACGTCCCAACATCGTGGCGATATCTTCTCTGGAAATATCGTTGTTAGGGCCAAACGTGTTGTCAGGATAACCGGTGACAATTCCCTCACTGTGAGCCCAGGCAACATAGGGCGCATACCATTGACTGGAAGCAACATCGCTGAACGGTGCGGAGCCGCTGTAATCGGAAGCATTGATTCCCGCGGCTTTTGCCAAAATTGTGGCGAATTCCGCCCGGGTAATCTCTTCCTCCGGTTCAAAGGTGCCGTCACCGTTGCCGGTCAGGATCTCGCTTTCTGTAAGACTGTAGATATATTCCGCAGCCCAATGGTCGTCAGAAACATCTTTGTAACCGTCACTGGTAGAGATTCCTTTTACCGTATAAACGTAATAAGTATCGTAGAATTGACCATAGCTGTCACTGGAAGATGTTGGGAAGGGGATACGGCGATTTTTTGCTGCCAAGCGAACGCCGTCCGCTGTCCAATCCCAGTTTTGTTCGATGAGGGTCAGCACACCGTCACTGTAGCTCTTCACAATGGCGTAATGGCCGTAACTTTTCCCTCTTTGGGCAGCTGTGGCATAAACAATATCTCCTGTTTTGGGCTGATAGGTGCGGACAATATCATAACCATTATAACTGCCCCCCAAATGCGACGTGATATGTGAAATGCCGTAAAGAGTACTGTAATAGCGGTTCACATATTCCGCGCAGTCATAGCCGCTTCCAGAGACATTGTAATAAGCGGGGATGCCGTTTAACGTATCAACGATGTAATTATTATAAGTAATGGAAATACGTTCATAACCCAAGCTATAATCCATTCCGGATTTTGCTGCGGATGTAATGGCCTCCGGCGCTTGGTTCAGGGTGACTACAGATGCAGAGGCGTCATCGGAAAGAGCGGCTTCGGGAGAAGTCTCTCCGGTGGTTTCCTCTGCCAGTGCAGTGGCTGAGAAACTAAGGAGTAGGATCAAAGTCACTAGAATAAGGTTTCTTTTCTTCATGATTGCTCCTTTTCTTTGACCATAGTTCCTTTATATTATACTAAAAAAGCAGGCTTTTTTCAATGGTTTATTTTTGTACCAATGGGGAAATGCTAAAACGTGTAAAAAACGTTAAAAGTGTGTGGCTGTTTTCTTCTAATAAAGTGTGGAAAATTTGTGATTTGCGAGAAAAATTGTTGTGGAAATATTTTCCTTTTCCCCAGTATGCGCTTGGGAAAAAGGAACTTGGATTCGTGAACAATATGGAAATCCCAGAAAAACAATGTGAATTCCTTTATTCGGGCCGTTTTATTGGATTCTATTGAAAAAATTAGCATAATTAAATGTTTAAAATTTTGTCAAAAACAAAAAAACAGAAATTTATTGAATGTATTACCCTTTGAAGTATTTCCCCCGTATCATATTTGATGTTTCATGAAAGATAAAAGTATGGCCATATCTTTGGGTAACGGTGAAATAATATGGTGATCTTGCCCATTGTGATGAAAATGCAGACCGCCGCAGTGGAGCGCCTGACGGCCAATGGATTGGACACTGCCACCATAAAGGCTATCACCTGCCAAAGGATGTCCCAGATGAGCCATATGTACCCGAATTTGGTGAGTACGTCCCGTTTCCAGGTGCAATTTCAGAAAAGTATGATGTTGCCCCCGGTATAAGACTTGATAATGAGTGATTGATGGTTGGCCTTTAGGATCCACTTTCCGCTGGATGACAGAGCCGTTGACCCGCAGCAGCGGAGCATCGACGATCCCTTGATCTTTTTCTACCAGACCTTCGGCAATGGCAAAGTAATCCTTCTCTATGGCATGGTCTAACTGTACTGCGGTGAGACGATTCTTGGCAATGAGGCAAAGTCCCGTGGTATGACGATCTAAGCGACCTAATGGGCGGAAAGGGATTCCCGGATGCAAGTAAGAAAAGTAATTTCCCAATGCATCATTGAAATTCCTGGTTGCTGGGTGAACCAAAATATTATCAGGCTTCTCAAAAATTAAAATATCCTCATTTTCAAAAGCGATGGATATATTCAATGAACCATTAGGAGGCAGCACCGATGCTTTATCGGGAAAATCAACGGTGATCACTTCGCCTTCTGTGATTTCGTCGATATTCCGACGAAAGGCACCGTTGACCAAAATGCCCCCTTCTTTTCTTAACCGTTTCAACATACTGGAAGAATATCCCTGTTCTTTGAGAAATTGACCCAAAGAGCAGCAGGTGCCGAGAAACGGCACAATATAAGTTTTGACCATGGAGGATTGACCTTTCAAAAAGATGGTTTCAGTTTAACAAAAAAGAAGCAAAACGTCAAATAGTCAATAAAGATCAGTCATATAGAAAATCAAAGAAAAAGATAGTAAATCAAAGAAAATTTAAGAAAATAAGTAATTGATAATTTAAAAACGACAGAAAAGGTCAGGAAATATCAAAAAAGGTCAAATTTATCTCTTGCCAATTGTTACCATAAGATTTATAATAAGATCAAGAAAGGTCAAGAGGCCGGGAAAGAAGTGATATTATGAGTTCATTGGCAAGCCGTATTGAACGGTATATCAAAGATTTGATGGCCGAAAATGATACCAATTGTTTGGAACTGAAGCGCAATGAATTGGCGCAAATTTTTACTTGCGTGCCATCACAAATCAATTATGTATTGGAAACAAGGTTTCGAGATGAACAGGGCTATCATGTGGTCAGCCGTCGGGGGGCCGGGGGATGTTTTCAGATTATTCGTCTGGAGGTCACCGATGATTCCGAATTGAAACAACTGATTGATCGGGTATCCCACAGTGACATGACACGCCAAACGGCAGAAGGACTTCTGAACCGTTTATTGGAAGAAGATTTCATCAGTAAGAATGAATATATGCTCCTAAATGCCGCTATCAGTCCCGATTCTCTTTCTCTCGCAGGGAAACAAGAAAACGCCCTGCGGGCTCAATTAATGAAAAATATTCTGATTACACTATTGCGAGTGGATTATTGAGGAGGCGATTTTATGTATTGCGAACGGTGCGGCAAAGAAAACGCCGTGGTGACTGTTACTATTAACGGTCAAACGCAGCGGCTTTGTTCAAAATGTTACAGTGAGCTTTACGGCTCCCAATTGGCGATGAATATCAGCAATCCTATGGCTGCCTTGATGAATATGTTAGGCGGTCAGGGATTTGAAATGCCATACAGCCAGTCCGTCCAATGCCCCTCCTGCGGAATGAGTTACCGTCAGTTTGTGCAGGATGGAAAATTTGGATGTGCCAATTGTTATTCTGCTTTTGATGATTATCTGGAACCTTTGTTCCGCAAAATTCATTTTTCTGCGGAACATCGGGGAAAAGTGCCAAAAGGCAGCTCCAAAGTTTCAAAAAGTGATCGTCTTTCTATCCTCAATGCTCAAAAGCAAGAGGCGGTGGAACGGGAAGATTATGAACGTGCTGCGGTGTTGCAGCGTGAGATCAACGCGATTACGGAGAAAGGAGAACAGCAATGACGGGATATCGAGCTTTTAATGATATGAACAGCTTTTGGATGGAGCATCCCGGCGTTGATGACGACGTAGTAATCAGCAGCCGCGTGCGATTGGCCAGAAATTCTCCGGATTTTCCTTTCTCTGAAACCATTACGGTGCAAGAAGAGCGAAAGCTTTTGGACCGAGTGGCAGCCATTCCCAATCGCAAAGAGGAAAACGGTTTTGAGGATTTTGATTTTATTGATCTTTCCCTGGTACCTGTAGAAGAGAAGCAAGTATTGGTAGAAAAACACCAGATCAGCCCCGCTCTGGCCATGGCGCAAGGAGCGACGGGATTAATGATCAATGCCGCGGAAACCATGGCAGTCATGGTCAACGAAGAAGACCATTTGAGAATACAAAGTATTTTCCCCGGCCTTTCTGTGAAAGATTGCTGGGAAAAAGCATCGGCTGCCGATGATATGATTGCCCATTATATTCCTGCGGCTTTTGATTCCCGTTGGGGCTATCTGACCAGCTGTCCCACCAATGCTGGAACGGGAATGCGGGCTTCGGCCATGCTTCATTTGCCGGCCATTGCCATGACCGGTCAGGTGAGACGTTTTTTGGGAAACTTGCCCAAATACGGTTTTACTTCCCGCGGTCTTTACGGAGAAGGTTCGGTATGCAAAGGTAATCTCTTCCAGATTTCCAATCAGATTACCATGGGTGTTTCGGAAGAGGAAATTATTAGCCAGTTAACCGACATTGTAGAAAGTATTGTCAACCGGGAACGGGAAATGCGCGACATTTTAATGGAACGGGAACGGTTGCAATTAGAAGACCGAGTAATACGAGCCGAAGCCCTTTTGACTCATGCCAAATTATTGTCGGTCGATGAATCATTTGAGCTCTTGTCCGACTTGCGACTCGGGATTGACCTGGGGATCTTAAAACAATATGACCCTAAAATTTTTAATACATTGATGATTCAGTCTCAAGTACCGGTGTTAGAGAAATTTGCACGGGAAACGAGACATACTCAGGAAAAAATGACCCTTTTGGAACAAAACCAACAACGTGCAGATTTAATTCGTAAAAAATTGATCGGAGGTGCGAGATCATGATGGATCGTTTTACAAATGGTTCCCGACGTGTCATTGAGACAGCGGCGAATATTGCCCGCCAATTACATTCTCCTGTGGTGGGAACCGAACACTTATTAGCAGGGATTATTTCCACGGAAACATGTGTAGCGGCGAAAATTCTTGCTTTGCTGCAATTTGATAAACAGGAATTTCTCCGTTCCTTGCAGGAAACGGCCGGTCAAGGCGGTATGAGCAATACCCTTGATTTTAGTCCCCGTTCCAAACATGTCTTTGATTTGGCCCGGGAAGCAGCCGTGGAACAAAAAGTAAATTATATTGCGACAGAGCACATCCTAATTGGAATTTTAAGAGAGCATGAGGGTTACGGTGCTCAGGCATTGTCCCAGTCTGGGATTACCGAAGACCGCGTTTGGGAATTGTTGGTGGATAATTCCAACGTAGCTCCTTCTTCCGGGCCTATGGCCTCCGGTGGCGGCCAAAGTCCTTATGCCGGTGGAAAGGGTGGTAATACTGCCACTACGGAATTGGATAAAAATAGTCGTGACTTAACTGCATTGGCTCGCCGTGGCGACCTCGACCCGGTGGTGGGAAGAAATCACGAAATTGAACGTGTGGTGCAAATTCTTTCCCGCCGCAGCAAAAATAATCCCGTATTGATCGGAGAACCCGGTGTGGGGAAAACGGCGATTGCTGAAGGCTTGGCCCAACGGATCGCTGAAGGCACCGTTCCTCAAAATATTGTGGGTAAACGGGTGTTGGCTCTTGATTTATCTTCCTTAGTTGCCGGGACAAAGTATCGCGGTGAGTTTGAAGAACGTCTACAAACCATCTTAAAAGAAATCAACAATGCGAAAAATATTATTCTTTTTGTGGATGAGCTGCATACGTTGGTGGGAGCAGGTTCCGCCGAAGGATCCATGGACGCCGCCAATATTTTGAAGCCTGCTTTAGCACGTGGGGAATTGCAATGCGTCGGCGCCACGACCCTGGACGAATATCGAAAATATATTGAAAAAGATGCGGCATTGGAACGTCGCTTCCAGCCAGTGATGGTAGATGAACCGACGCCGGAAGATACCATTGAAATTTTGAAAGGTTTGAAAGACCGGTATGAAGCCCATCATCGGGTAACCATTACCGATGACGCCATTGATGCTGCGGTAAAACTTTCGGTTCGTTATATTACCGACCGTTTTTTGCCCGACAAGGCCATTGACCTCATTGACGAAGCTTCTTCCAAAGTGCGTATCGGTGCTTATCAGGCACCGCCGGACTTGAAGGATCTGGAAAATTCTTTGGATGAAGTCAATCGTGAAAAGGCAGAAGCTGTCAATAACCAGAAATATGAAGAAGCTGCAAAACTTCGTGACAAAGCCAAAAGTTTAACAGAAGAACTAGAAAATAAAAAGAAAGAATGGCAGTCTTCTCAAGGTAGTGCAGACCTTACGGTGACTGCAGATGATATTGCTGATGTGGTTTCTTTGTGGACGAAGATTCCTGTGAGCCGTCTGCAAAGCGAGGAAAAAGAACGGTTGCTCCATTTGGAAGAAACTCTTCATAAGCGTCTGATCGGTCAGGATGAAGCGGTCAAAGCCGTGAGCGGCGCGATTCGACGTGCCGGTGCCGGTTTGAAGAATGTGAAACGGCCCATTGGTTCCTTCATTTTCCTGGGTCCCACCGGCGTAGGGAAAACGGAATTGGCGAAATCCTTGGCCGAAGCTGTTTTTGGCTCTGAAGACGCTATGGTGCGGATTGATATGTCGGAATATATGGAACGTCATACGGTTTCTCGTTTGGTCGGTGCCCCTCCTGGATACGTCGGTCATGATGAAGGCGGCCAGCTCACCGAAGCGGTGCGGAGAAATCCCTATTCCGTAGTTCTCCTCGATGAGATCGAAAAGGCTCATCCTGAGGTGTTCAATATCCTTTTACAGGTCCTTGACGACGGCCGTTTGACTGATTCTGTGGGACGTACCGTGGATTTTCGCAACTGTATCATCATCATGACATCCAATGTGGGCGCACAGAATGTTTACGGCAATAATAAGAGCTTAGGCTTCCTTTCCGACGAAAAAGACGGTGAGGCCGAAGATATGCGAGAAAAATACATGGCGGATTTGAAAACTGTATTTCGCCCCGAATTTCTCAACCGTGTCGACGAAATTATCGTATTCCATCCGTTAACGGAAGAAAATATTGTAGCTATCACCTCGTTGATGCTGGATGAACTTGCAGGCCGTCTCAAAGAACAAAAAATTACTTTGAAGGTAACGGACGAAGTAAAACAGTATCTGGCGGAAACCGGTTATGATAAAACTTTTGGCGCTCGTCCTCTGCGCCGTACCATTCTCCAGAAAGTGGAAGATCCCTTGGCCGATGCTTTGCTGCGAGGCGATTTCAGCGAAGGAGATACGGTGGAAGCGCAAATGGCTGACGGTTCCATTGAATTCCATAAAAATTGATTTTTTGATATTTTGATTCCGAAGCGTTTTTAAAACGCTTCGGAATTTTTTTATTTTTTCTCGGAATCCTATGATCATATGGGAATAGAAATCCTGATCTATGCAATGGAAGAAATTCTCTCTCAACTGTCCAGGCTGATGCTTTGTTGCGAAAATATCGATGCTTTTTAACGGTGTAAATACTTTTTAATTTGTTTGACACGGGAAAGTCTTTTTTTTTCCTTATATATAGTGTATAATTACAATATTGCCATTGTGTTTTGTTTTGTCATGGAGAAATAGCGTTTTGAAGAAAAGCAAAAGTGTTTTTGTTTGTGATAATTGCGGATATGAAAGCGTAAAATGGGTGGGAAGATGTCCCGTTTGTGATGCTTGGAACTCTTTTCAGGAAGAGCGCGTGGCGCCTCAGCCGCGCGGCGGCGTTCGTTTGGCTTCCACTGCTTCCGAGGCATGTCCCGTTGGCTCGGTAACCCTTGACGACGGCCAGCGCCTTTCCCTTTTTGATGAAGAGTTGGATTTGATTTTCGGCGGGGGGCTTGTCATCGGCTCCGTTGTTTTAATTGGCGGGGAGCCGGGCATTGGTAAAAGCACCTTTTTGACTCAGTTGGCAGCAGTTTTTGCCCGTCATCATGGCAGAGTGCTCTATGCCACCGGCGAGGAATCCTTGAAACAGGTGCGATTGCGGGCAGAACGCATTGAGGCCGAAGATGAGAACTTCTACCTGTTGGCAGAGAATAACCTTTCCATTGTGACGGAAAACGTAAAAAAATTTCAGCCCAAAGTGTTGATTATTGACTCTATCCAAACCCTTTTTGATGATACCTTGGATTCGATCCCCGGCAGCGTGGGGCAGATCCGGGAATGTACTGCAAAGTTACTGGATTTGGCCAAACGGCAGCAGGTAACGGTGATGATCGCCGGCCATGTTACCAAAGAAGGGATTATTGCGGGACCACGGCTTTTGGAACACATGGTAGACGTTGTATTGTATTTTGAAGGCCAGCGCCATCAGGGATTCCGTATCCTGCGTTCGGTGAAAAACCGTTTTGGATCCACCAACGAAGTCGCTCTGCTGGAAATGACGGAACGGGGACTTTTGCCTTTTCACAATCCCTCGGCGGTGTTTTTGGCCCAGCGGGGAGAAACTACTTCAGGTAACGCCATCAGTGCCATTATGGAAGGGACGCGGCCATTTCTTTTAGAAATCCAGGCATTGGTTTCCAAGACGCCTTACGGAAATCCCCGGCGGCTGGCCACGGGCATTGAATTCAATCGTCTACTTTTGATTATTGCTGTCTTGGAAAAGGTCGTCGGTTTGCCTTTGGCCATGGAAGATGTTTATCTGAATATCACCGGCGGCATGAAGATCGATGATCCTTCTTCGGATCTGGCAGTTTCCGCTGCCATTGTTTCCAGTTTCCGCGGAATTCCCTTAAGGGAGCATACGATCCTTCTGGGAGAAATTGGCCTCGGCGGCGAAGTGCGGGGGGTCGGCGAAATGGATAAACGAATCAAAGAGGGGAAAAAATTTGGGTTCGATACTTTTATTATTCCATCCTTTCTTTTGAAAGAATTAAAGGATACTGAGGGCGTTCACTTGATTCCGGTAAAAACGCTAAAAGAGGCGTTATCTCATATATTTTAGGAGTGAGGCATATGCGAATGGAAGATAATTGGCAGAAAGATTTACGCAACGCTCTCGAGCTCATCGCTCCGGGAACCGTGATCCGTGAAGGGGTCGAAAATATATTGAGGGCCCACACCGGCGGACTTTTGGTCATCGGGGATGGCCCCGACGTTCGTAATATCGTAGAAGGCGGTTTCCTTATCAATGAAGAATTGAACGAGGCGCGCCTTTATGAATTGGCCAAAATGGATGGCGCGATTATTTTAGATGAAAAGGGTGAGCACATCTGGCGAGCAAATGCTCAGTTGCAGCCTTTGTCGGAACTGAAATCTGACGAGACGGGAATTCGTCACCGCGTGGCGGCGCGCACCGCGGCTCAGACTGGAGCTATTGTGATCGCTGTCTCCCAGCGTCGGTCCATGATCACCATTTATTTGGGACGAAGAAAATTTATTCTTTCCGATATTGGCACGTTGCTGATGAAGGCAAACCAGGCCCTGCAAACTTTGGAACGGTACTGTCAGGAATTGAAAAAAGAGCTTGACAACCTCAGTGTGCTGGAATTTGACGATATGGTTCTTGTTAATGATGTAGTCAAAGTGGTACAGCGCGGAGAACGGGTCAAGCGAATTTCCAATGAGTTGGAATTTTATTTACTACAAATGGGGGAAGACGGCAAGCTGATTCGCATGCAAATGGACGAAGTAACCTCGGATCTTGGCACGGAAAGCCACAGTATTTTTTTTGATTATACGGAAAACCCCGATAAAAAGAGTGTACTCGAGCTGGAACGGCGGCTAGAGGAATTGGATGACGAAGACTTGATGGATAAAACCTACATCGCGAAACTTTTGGGTTTGGGCACCGGAAGCGATTTACTGGAGCGTCCTTTGTCTACCAGAGGATACCGCATTTTAAGTCGGGTTCCCAGGTTGCCGGCACCGATCATTCACAATATTGTGGAATATTTTGGCGGTGATTTACAGCAGATCGTTAAGGCATCCATTGAAGAGTTGGACGATGTTGAAGGTATTGGGACAGTGCGCTCCAATGCCATTCACCGCAGCTTGTTGCGCCAAAGAGAATACGCTAACAGTCATCTTGTAAAATTATAAAGTTGTAATCAATAGAATTGTATTGTTTTCAAAAGGGAGTACTAAATATTAAGGAAAGGAGGTGAATTGATATGAAACATATCCGAACGATTTTGCGCATTGTTTTAGTGTTGGTTTTTATGACGGCCGCATATTTCCTGGCCGCGCATTTTATGGATTTATTCTTTCCTACAGCGGAGACTGCGGTATATTATGCCGCGATTATTGTTGCCGTTGTGGTGGTTGGTGTTATTATATTTATATGTTCTTCATTTTTTGTGCGCGGTCTTGAGAAATTTAGCGGAAAGGTCGTTTCCAATATGGCCAAGCGATCTTCTCGGGAATTGCTGGGAGGATGCGCCGGATTGATTTTGGGGTTGATGATTGCTAATTTGATCGGTAATCCCTTGCGAGAATTGTCCTGGGGACCTTATATTACGATGGCATTGGCTCTGTTTTTGGGATACGTTGGTTTTTGGGTCGGTATTGGTAAAAATGATGAAATCAGCCATTATTTTAATAAACCAAAGCAGCAAAAAGAAAGAATCAACCGAAAAGAGGCGCGGTTGGTTCCCCCAGCCATTCTCGATACCAGTGTGATTATTGACGGACGAATCGCTGATATTTATCGCACCGGTTTTATCGAATCTCAGCTGATTCTTCCGAATTTTGTTTTGGATGAATTGAAACGGGTTGCGGATTCTCCTGACCCCTTGAAGAAAAGTCGTGGTCGCCGCGGAATGGACATTCTAAATGAATTGCAAAAAGATTTTCCTGAGGCTTTTATCCATACGGATAAGGATTACGAAGATATCAAAGAAGTCGATATTAAAATCATTCGGCTGGCCATTGACATGAAGGCTCGGATTTATACCAACGATTTTAATTTGAACAAAATGGCGCAGGTACAAAATGTTACAGTTTTGAATATTAATGATCTTGCCAATGCTGTGAAAGTCGTGGTATTACCAGGAGAGGAACTGATTGTCCGTATCATTAAAGAAGGCCGCGAGGCCGATCAGGGCATTGCTTATCTCGATGATGGTACCATGATTGTCGTGGAAGGCGGGAAAGATTATTCCGGCGTGACATTGACGGTGGTTGTTACCAGCGTACTTCAAACTACGGCGGGACGTATGATTTTTGCCAAACCGAAGTAATATCAAACCGAGTAATATTTCAAGCAATATTTTTCAATAAAACGGAAGTTTTGACGGAAATTTTCTTTACCCGGTAAACTTGTTTGCTGTATAATGGAAAAGAAACAGAAAGTATGAATGCCATGAAAATCAGTGTGATTATTCCCGCCGCCGGCTCCGGTCGACGACTAGGAAAACACAGGAATAAAATACTTTTGGACTTTTTGGGGAAGCCGGTATTGGGATACAGTCTTTCTCTATTTTCTCGCGAGTCCCAAGTCAAAGAGATCATCATTGCCGCGGCGGAAGGTGAAGAATCACTTTGCTATGAAATTGCCGCTGCTTTTTGCGGTGAGAAGCCGTATCGTATTGTAACCGGCGGCGCGGAGCGGATGGATTCCGTTTGGCGTTGCTTGACTCGGGTTTCTTCGGAAAATGATTATGTCATGGTTCACGATGGCGCTCGCCCCTTTTTGGACAAGACTACACTGGAACGGCTTTTGACGGCGAAGTTTACCGACGGTGCTATTTTGGCGTTGCCGGTCAAAGAGACGGTGAAGGCGGTGAAAGAGCATGGAACAGGGAAGAAAATTGAAAAAACAGTGCCGCGTCATAATCTTTACCATGCTCAGACACCCCAATTATTTCCAAAGGACGTATTGATGGCAGCATATCAAAAAGGAATGTCAGAGCATTTCCAAGCCACGGATGATGCTTCTTTGGTGGAGCATTACGGAGGTAACGTGCAAATTATCCCCGGCAGTGAGGATAACGTGAAAATTACTACGCCGCGGGATTGGGAAATATCATTGCTGAAGGAGGGAAAGGCTATGATGCGGATCGGTTCCGGTTTCGATGTTCATGCCCTGGTTCCTCACAGGCCTTTGGTGTTGGGGGGAGTAACCATACCCTTCGACCGTGGATTGGAGGGACATTCCGATGCTGATGTGGCGATTCATGCTCTGATGGATGCTCTTTTGGGCGCCATGGCCATGGGAGACATCGGGAGGCATTTTCCCCCCTCGGATGATACCTATCGCGGCGCTGACAGTATGGAGCTGCTGCGGAAGGT
>CAJFVQ010000095.1 GCA_904420535.1 Candidatus Cryptoclostridium obscurum | reverse complement strand
TCCTAACCGGTTTTATATTTGTCATGATTCAATCTCCAGATTTTGTAAGGTTACTTCTTCTGTTGCAGTTTCTTCAGTGGGGAGAATTCCTTGAATGATACTGTCTTGGGTTGTTCCGTCAAAAACGAAAGGATCGGTAGAACTTAATGGGATTCTATTTTTTCCCGATTGTTTTACCGTGATTACGTCGCCCTCCTGGAGATTATAATTACTAATCATTAAAGTATTATTATCAAGTTGTGAGGTGCTCTCTCGTTCGTCGTTGATATAAACACGGCTGGCCTCGGTAAAACCTTCCCCCTTAATATAGACAGTTTCTGTTCCTTCGAAATAAAGGATTTCACTGATTGTGATTGGGTCAATTCCCATTTGAAGGGTCGTGGCTTCGTAAGGATTTTCACCATCATAGATATATTTTTTCCCATAAAGCATATCATATTCGAGCAATTCAAGATTTTTCAAATAAGACATAGAATCCTGTTCTTGTTGGTGGAATTTTGTAAGAACTCCATTGTGGAATTCCAGTAAATCCATGACGTAAGCAGAAAGTTGATAGGTGGAAAGATCTTTGCGTTCTGCTTTTAGATCCATATTGTTCCAAATAACATATTCTGTTTGGTAGACGTTTCCGTTTTCCAGATCCGAAGCTTGAATTTCCAAACTTGGCAAATGATCGCCGTACATTACCAGAACAGTTTCTTCGTCCACTTGTTCCAAAGCATCAATCAAATCGCCGATAAATTGGTCAACATCTTGTTGCAGTTTGAAGAACGCCGCGTAAGCTTCTTGATCATAGTTATCTGGCATGGTGAATTCTAAAGTCTCTGTGCCGTCTAAAACCTTGGATGAGTATTTTCCGTGGCCTTCTACAGTGATGGTATAAACAAAATCTTGGTTTTCTGTGGAATTTAAGGATTTGAGAATCTCATCAATCAAGCATTCATCTTTTGCCCAACTTGCTCCGGTATATTCCAGGTCTTGCATATATTCTTTGGAAATAAATGTATCAAAACCCAAAGAACAAAATACTTCGTTGCGACCGTAGAAAGAAGCGCGGTTATTGTGGATGGCAAAGGCGTTGTATCCCCGCTCTTTTAAATTGTAAGGAAGGCTTTCACAGGTTTCTTCCAAGAGAATGGTTTTATAGGGATACTCTCCGGCGCCAAAATAATCAAGGCTCATACCGGTGATTACTTCAAACTCCGTATTTGCAGTGCCGGCCCCTACGGAAGGAACATTGAGAAAACCAGAGGGATATTCTTCTTTTAATTTTGTGAAATTCGGCAATGGATTCTCGGAGAACTGTACGTTTTTCAAATAATTAATATCAAAAAAAGATTCTAGCTGAATAAAAATAATATTGGGTGTAGCAGCATCTTCAGCACCGTCATCCTGATTTAAATCGTTTATAATGCCGTTCATGGTTTCCTCAGAATACGTTTGCGGCTTTTTAATACCGGTATCAATAAAACTGTTAGACAGGCAATAGGCGAAGCCATAATTTTCATAGGCTGCCGCCAGATTCCCGAAACGTGATTCCAGGATCTGGGTTTGAGATCCAATGACAGAAAACAGCACCACCAGCGCGGAAAGGGTCGCTACCACAATAATGGAGCGAAGATAATGGATTTTTTCCTTGTGTTTTGGTGCCCGAATTGCAATAATGATGATGCCGATCAAAACAAGCACTAAAATCACCGTAAGGGTGATAATTTCCGCCTTGCTTAAATAAACGTCAATGATGCTTAAAGCATATGGGATTAACGTAAGATCAATGGCGGAAAAAGGCGTAGTACGGAACCCCAACAGAACAAAATTTGCGATCCCAAAACCGAGCCAAATGATGGAGATGAGACTTAAAATAAAATAGCGCCGTTTAAATAGTAAGGCCAAAGACAGGGTTAACATGATAATTAAGGCATTGTAAAAAAACATCATGGGGCTGCCCACAAAATATTGTATGGCCTCCAACAAAGAACGCCGTCCCAAAATTTCCAAAATAAAAGTCAAAAGTATGGCCAAAACCGCACAGGCAATGACAGGTTTTTGTTGTAATTTATGGAACAGGGATTTTATTTTATCGAATTTCATTTTTAATTCACACTTCTTCTGATGGTTATAAAATTTGAACAGGGAGATATCTCTACCTCCCTTTTTACATAGCTTTTATTCTAACATAACTTATATGTTTTTTCAAGAACCGAACTGTGTCTATTTTAAGAATTGAGCGATAGTTCTTTGATGGTATTTCCATCGAGATCGCGGATGGAAAATTTCCCATTCTCATAAATCATATAACTGTTGGTATCATCGCCTTTGGGAATTGAAATGGAACCGGGGTTGATATAAATATAATCGCCGCAATCATCCAATGCTTGTAAATGGGTATGACCATGTATAAGGATATCTCCTTTTTTTAATGGTGGTAAGTTTTTTTGGTTGTGAATATGGCCGTGGGTGATAAATGCCATATGCCCTTCAAAATACATAATCATATAATCGGCGAGTATAGGGAATTCCAGGACCATCTGATCCACTTCAGCATCACAGTTGCCGCGAACACAAAGCAGTTCGTCTTTCATGCTATTTAGCAGGGCAATGACACTTTTGGGCTGATAATTTTTGGGTAAATCATTGCGGGGACCGTGATACAACAAGTCTCCTAAAAGAATTAGCTTGTCAGCTTGCTCGTTTTTGTAAAGTTCCGCCATCTTTTCCGCATAATAAAGAGATCCATGGATATCGGAACAAAACATTAATTTCATAGAGTTACCTCGTTTCTTATAATGATAGTTGCTTTGTTAAGTATAAATTGAAGTTTTGTAAAAGTCAATGTAGAATCATTGTCCAATGGATGGCGTTTTTTGCGGGTTGACAGGGAAGAATGCCTTGCGTATAATCATTCATAATTCAAATCATTTTGAAAAGGAGGCGCTTCTATGTTGTTTATTTATTATCCAAAATGTACTACATGCCAGAAGGCAAAAAAATATCTTGACGATCATGGTTTTACCTATGAAGAACGTGATATCAAAAAAAATCCGCCCACCCGCAAAGAACTGGAACTTTGGTACCGCCAAAGCGGTCTGCCTTTGAAACGATTTTTTAATACCAGCGGTATGGTCTACCGCGATTTGGGATTAAAAGATAAGCTTCCCACAATGACAGAAGATGCGCAGTTGGATCTTTTAGCCACCGACGGCATGCTGGTGAAGCGTCCCATCATTGTGGCGGATGATTCCGTTTACGTCGGTTTTAAAGAAGCAGAATGGGAAAAATTGCATCTATGAGGGCATAAGATGACGGTAATTTCAGGTCCCTTTGTGGATGAAATCGTTTCAATGATGATAAAAAGTAACGGAATATGTTCCGCTGCGAGCATTCGCTGTGGGGATATTGTTTCTGCCAAAAAAAATTGGGGTATTTTTCTTGATAACGGACATGTTGTATTTTATGATGAAACGAAGAAATTTCTTTGTCTTCAAAATTTAAAAGTTTTTTCCGGTGATGCTGGGAATTTGTTAATACACTCTTTTCCCGATGATTTTGATACGGAAGGCAAAACGACAGTGACGCGGGATGATGGTAGTACTTATGTTTTCGATGGTAAAGAAGTTTTTGGAGAACAGGTGAAAAATTACCGCTGCTATTCCCTGGAGGATACGGCTCGCCGGGCTCAAGCGCCGTTGGTGCCAAAAAGACAATGGCCTGGTAACGCAGCTTTTGCCCTTTGGTGTAAAACGGGTATACTCAGTGATAAAGCCGAAGAAATTTTTCAGATGCTGGGGAAGTGGTTTCCATCGGTACCATACCATAGAAAGTGAGAGATAGAATGAAACAGGGAACGATTTTTTGGTTGAATATCTTAGCAAATTTCCGCAAAGGGGAACTCCTGCTGGATATCGTAAAAGAAACAGAGCCGTTTTTGCGTTATCCTAAAGTATTTTCGCCTTTGGCGGAAAACTCTTATCGTCGTTATACCACCTTTGAGATTCCGGGAATCCAAAAACTACCATCAACTTTTAGAGGTGTGGAGGAATTTCCTTGGGACGGTGTTCTTATCGATCAATCTACTCGAAAATTTCTATTGTTGGCGGCCTTTTCTTCTCCCGAAGAGATCACTGCCGGCAATGGATGTTCCGATATGGAAACGGAAGCATTGATCCGAGATGCTTTTTCTGCTTATCGCTCGAAAGGAGATGTGTCTTGTTGGCTCACTGATTATTTTCGGATTGCTTTCCCCGTGGCGTTGGTGCAATCTCTTAATGATCCGTGTAACGGGTGTTTAGAAGGGGGATATCGTGCTGAGTTATTCCTTTTATTTTTGGCTGATGATTATACTTCTACGCCTGTTTCCATTGGTTCATGGGAGGAATTTGAGCGGGAAATGTGGCAGCGCATGATGGGAGAAGAAGGTCAGGCACCACGCGCTGTTTTCCCATCTGTATTTTCTGTAGGAGAGCCGTCTGTGGAGGAGCACCATAATACTGCTCAGACTTCTGACCGGATGGACTTTGGCAACTTGGCTTTCCTGGGAATTCATAAACATAATGAGTAGTCATTTTCCATGAAAATGAAAATGGTTTCCAAATGATGAATAGAGAAGGTATGATTTATCTTTGAAATACATAAAAAATCTACTGAATAAAAAAGCCTTATGGTCAAAAATATCCATAAGGCTTTTTATTAGAATTCTTTGAATCGGTAAACCAAGATAGTGAGAGATATCATTGCTTTTCCCACTGGATTCAGTTTGTTGGGCGATAACGCGGCTGAATCTTTCTTGCCAAATAAATAAAAGGTGTGTCAGCCAAGGTAGTGGCAATATAGATCAAATAAGTCGTCAATGTGATACTGAAAAGGGTGCCGAGATCGTAGATCCCCCAAAAAGCGCCGAAATTAAACAAAATGGAGTTCAAAAATTGGGAGATTAATGTGGAACCATTATTTCTAAGCCATAAAAAGCGGTGGGCGTCGCCATATTTTTTTTTGGTAAAATCCCACCATTTATGGTAAAGCCATACGTCTAACCGTTGGACAAAAGCGTAAACGAGGAGACTTACGACCATGACTCGTCCGGATATTGTAAAAACCTGTTGAATGTGGGGGAATACCCAGTCGTTGGGGGAGGGGGTGTAAAGCAACCATATTTGCGTAAGTGCTAAAAAACATACAGTGGTAAAAATTCCGATGTGAACCGTTTGTTTGGCTTGTTCCTTCCCCTCTACCTCGCTAATAATATCGGTGATTAAAAAAGTAGCAGCAAAAACGATATTTCCTAGAGTCTGCTCTAAACCGAAGGCGTCGATTAGGATGAGCACTTCAATGTTGGCGGCGATGGTGGCGAATACTGTAAAACACGTCAATCCCCTGGTACCAAATAGGTAATAGGCGAGCAATACACCGCCAAACACGACGAGTAAATTGATGAGTAAAATTAATTCGTTGGGCATTATTTTCTCCTTTTGCGATATATTGATTGTTGCTATGCAACAAAAAAGCAGATGAGTTGTCCCATCTGCGCAAAAACATTTCCCTATGCGATGAATCTCAGCGCTGGGAATGTTTTTATCTCCGTAGTTTTGTTTTACGACAGGATGGTTCCGAACTGTCTATGCAATTTTGGAGCGTTAACAGTATACGATAAAAATAAAAAAAATGCAAGAGCGTTTTTAAATTTTTCAATGATTAAAATTTATGACAATAAAAGCCGCCCGACCTGATGGTTTAAATCTTTCAGTCGGACGGCCCTGTGAGAGGGACTCCATATCAATTTTGGAGCGTATTAATTCGTTAAATATCAGATGCTGTGGCTTCCCATGTATATTTTAATGTCTCAACAAAGCACTCAAGTCGCGGTAGTGAGTATGCAGAAGCCGGTGAGCGGTGGTGCTGTTAGGTTTACCAAGGAAGTCATGGTAAAGCTGT
>CAJFVQ010000094.1 GCA_904420535.1 Candidatus Cryptoclostridium obscurum | reverse complement strand
TGGAGATCAGCAGCTATATCATGGAGTCCTCGGCTACAGTACGCCAAACTGCTGCGATTTTCGGTGTCAGTAAATCTACCGTTCATACAGTAGTAACAAAATGGAACGTTTTTTATGGCTGATTCAGTGAGCTAATTGATTATATTTTACAGGATCAGGTTTTATCTGGGGAATGATAAAGAATTAGAAAATCTATCAACAGATACGAAGAAGCATATGAAGCATAATTATAGACAAAAGAGAACCCCTCGTGTATTGACACAGTGAGGGGTATTTTCAATTTTTTCGGCAATGTGTTTTTTTGTCCAAAGGGGGTTCAAGTTTATCTTTGACATGCAAAACTGTATGATTAACTCCTTATCGGTAAGATATATTGTTCAAATATTTGGTAAACTTATTCTAGCAAAAAGCTCAAGTCACGGTAGTGAGTATGCAGAAGCCTGTGAGCGGTATTGCTGTTAGGTTTACCAAGGAAGTCATGGTAAAGTTGATTGACGGCGGGACTTTCATGAGATTTTCTTAGGGGTAAATGCAGAGAGGCCACTCTTACAAAATGGGAATTTAAGAGATCGTTTTATGATTTTCAGACGTACTGTGCTTCCTCTGTAATGATCCGTTGCCAAATCAAGTGCGTCATGCTCACTGCTCTCTCAGATACTCGTCAATGGCGCGGGCTGCTTTCTTCCCAGCCCCATGGCCAAGATCACCGTCGCCGCCGGCGTAAACTCCGGGCAAACCGGTGGCGCATGAAGGTGGCAAAGTTGTTAACTGATGATATTTTGCGGCAAATGTTAAGAACGTTTGATTTTGTAAAGTAATTTGATACAACAGTTAATAAAAGCTTTCCCGATTGTAACAGCGACCAGAAAAATCCCCAAATAACCTTGTATCGGAAAGATGATATTTACCAAAGAGGCAAAAGGAAGTTCCGCACCAATACAGCCAATTGCTGCTAGTAAGATTACAGAGCACTTATATTTTCGACCGTGCTCATTGGTAGAAAATACGTGAGCACTCTGCCATAATAGGGGGACTGCCGTGGTAAAAATGCCGAAGAACATTACGATAGCAAAAATTGAGCCGAATCCCGGTATGATTTGGTCCGCAATATATGCAATGGGAATATTAAGGTTGTAAACCTTATCAAGACATCCTAGCATCGCTAAACCCATCACAATAATTGTTCCAACGAAAAAACCGCAACTGATTAAAGCAATCTTTCTGGGTTCGCCTGTTTTACAGTTGGAACCAATGTTAAAAAGGAATGGGTATGCGCCAATCAGAGCAAAGCAAGGATAATTGACGGCGCTGAGCAACCAATAAGGAGATGCTTTTTTTAGCGTTAGTGCGGAAAGCGTTTTTTCTGCTTCTGCGATGCCTTCCAAATTCATACATAGACCAAGCACGGATACGATCAGGATCATAATGATCAGAAGAGGTCCTAGAAATCCCAAAATATCAGTTAAACGCTTCATGCCCATTGCAGTAACAACAGACGTTAAGACAGCGATCAACAACACGCCCAATATTGCGTCTAACCTCAGCTGTTCCTCAAAAAGTGCTCCGCATCCGGAAAGCATGACGATATAGGCAAGATAAATGAATACCGCAACGATCCATTTATAAACAGTTCCTAAAGTTTTCCCACAGTAATGTTGGAAAATCTTGAGAGAGTCTTTGTCGCGCAAATGATAACTATCGGTGAGCACTTGTTTGATCGTAATGTAAAAGATTATGAAAGTGACGAAACCACCGAGAATACATCCTTTGAGGCCGTATACGGTATAATATTGCAATACTTCCTGGCCGCTGGCAAAGGCTGAACCAACCATAAAAGCGATGATCGATCCGGAAAATATTAGAATATGTTTCAAATTTAGAAAAACATTTGCCGTCTTCATTTGATTGTTTTATTGACTAACGCCAGATGTGGCTTCTGTAGCAGCATCTTTGGCGACTAATTTTTTATTTCCGAATCCTATCAGAGAGAAAATAAGTATAAGAATCGGCACAAGGTAGAAGAATGTTGCATAAGGAATATAATCTAATGGGGTAACGCCAAGAGACGAAGCCAAATAAAGCGCCAAAAAGCTCCAAGGGGCGAGATAGCCGGCAAAATTTGCACTGGCATTGGCTATAATTGAAATCTTTTTCGGATCGTAACCGGCTTCTTTAAAAGGTCCTCTCGCGATATCGCTGGTGACAATAACCGTTACATAAGGTTCGCAGGTCACTAAGCCAAAAATCGTTCCAAATCCCATTGTGGTAAGGGTAAGTGGGAATGCCTTTTCCGCTTTGCGGAAAGCTGTTCTTTTAAGAACTTCAAACGTACCCATCACTTCGAAAAGAGCGACGCAAGTCAGGATTAGATAGATAAAGATCATACTATCTGCCATCGATAGTATTCCGCCGCGGTTTAATAAATTCATCAAAATATCCGGTAAGTCTGCTCCAGCTAAGAAAACGGCACTATCGAAACCGGAATAAGATGCATTTAGACAGTCGGCAATGGAAAACCCTTGCCATACCACACCTAAAATGATTCCAACAAACCCGGCAATATAAATTACAAGTACACTATGTAACTTCATAATAGAAAGAACCAGTGCTACAACCAGGGGTAAAAAGACCAATACGGATGGCTTGAAATTCGAGAAGACTGCGTTGACAATGGGCTCTAAGTCGCTGCTTAAGTCGATGCCTGCAGAAGATGTTTGACCTGCGAATATATAAAATGCGGCTGTGAGAATAAAGGCGATTCCGACATAGGGCGCATATAGTTTGATATAGTCAATCGTACTGATTTTACTCATTGATGCCGATAAATTTGGAAAATCGGCAATGGGAGAGATATATTGACCGAATGCGGCTCCGCAAATACACGCGGCAGCAGCCATTCCAAGATTGGCGTTTTGTAGTGTAGCGACGCTAATCATGACGACGCCAATGGTACCAATAGTTGCAAATGAAGACCCAATACAAAAAGCAAGGATTGCATTAAATAGGAAACAACATAAAACGATAATATTGGGGTTGATGAGTTGACTCAGCCATGCGATCAAAAGTGGGATCATGCCGGAAACCATACAGCCAACGATTAAGAACCCAATGCCTAAAATTACAAGCAAAAAAGTGGCCATTGTTTTGATCTGATTTCCAATCGCTTCTTCAATATCCATCCAACGGATATGGCAGCGTACACACATGAACATATTGTATGCGATTGATAAAATAATCATCATTTTTAAATCGAGTCCCAAGGCCACACTGCCGATACAAATTAATAACATCATGACGACAATCGTACTGTATGCCTCGATTGTTGTAACTCTGCGCCGTTCTTTCACGGCTTTTTCTTTTTTTTCCATAGGAAGAATTCACCCTTTCTTATGGCTTAAAAACAGTTGAAATAGCTGGAGATTTCTTATCATTGTTTTCAGTGTTAGTAAGATATTGTATCGCGGTTTGTAACAAAAAAAGAGCAATATTTTGATTAGTGTACAAGTATAGCAACTGAATATTAAAATAAGGCAGTTTTTTTGAGGGGGTAGGCGGCAGATTCTAATTTTAAAAACCTGCCGCCTTCATAAGGAATTACTGTATTTTAGAGAAAAGGAACTACAGTGTTTTAAAAAAGTTGAGTTTAAGCAAGCAAAGGATTTTTTAGAGATCGTACAAAAGTTTAGATATGTTTTCGATAGTCGTCAAGAATAATTCCGAAAGCCGGGGCGGTAAGAGAATTTACATAACCGGCTGGGGATTTGATAATGTATGCAATGGCATTGGAAATCGCACCAATAGTCGCTGCCAACCCTCGGTCAGGTGTGTAATTATTCATGGAATCTACCATCGGGACTCCTTTGATTACTAAATGGTCAAAGTATTCTCGTTTGGGATCAATGAACATTTCATAGCTAAGTTGAAGTCTGCACACGCCTTTTTCAAAACCGCGGACAATACCGGTAAATCCGTAAATTTTACCATTTTCATCTTCGGTGAGAACTTTTTCCAGGGTAACATCGTCGATTTCCCAACCAAGCGCATTTGCCAAATATGGAACACTTGACTTAAGATCTTCTTTGGATTTTACGGTACCTTCCGCAATTCCCTTGTCATACTGCTCTTTCGTGAGAGTGATTCCCCACTCCGCAGCATTGGATTCATCACTAAACGCTTGGACATCCGCATGGTGCGTAAATTCTATACTTTCTACATCGGTACTTCCTTCGGTCATAGCGATAATAAATCGTTCTTCTGTCTGGGTTGCACCGGCACCGAGGTAACTTACGCCCCATTTTTTACAATAGTGATCAATTTCTTCGGCCAATGCACTGTCCGTAAACCAAAGATTGCTAGTCTCGGCAGAGGCGACGATCACATTCATTTTGTTTTCAATGGCCCATTTCATATGTTCAAAAGTATCTTTGACATCGCAGGGGAATCCTACATTGAGTACGACGTCGGCTTCTACTTTACCGATAATTTCTTTGGGCTCTTTTACAATTGCAACACCCATTGGGTCACTGCCAATCAAAATGCCAATATCTTTTCCTACTTTATTGGGATCGGGATCAATAGCTGCCACAACTTTTATGCCATTGCGTTTGACAAGATTTTTTATGATACCGGTTCCGACGCCCCCAACACCGAATATAATGACACGAATATCTTCTTGCAAGAGTATCTCATCCTTTCTTTTACTGATTCTCCTCTGGCTTCAGGGAATTCACTGTCAAGTCTCTTACCACTCTTTTTTTGCTGATGGGATCAATTGTAACGTCGCCGGTAAGCATTTCCGTACAGGTATGGACTGCTTTTCCGTTTACTTTTGCAAGACAGCCGTGGCACTGACCGATGCGGCAGGAGGCATAAAATGAAAGTGTGGGATCGAGATTTTGATAAATATATTGCAGTGCATTGTAAACGCTGAATCCTACAGTGGGAATATCTAATTCGAATGTATCATAATGCGCTTCTTGATCGACAGCGGGATCAAAACGAAACACTTTAACATTTACTTTCTTTTTATCGTCAGCCATATTTTAGTCCTCCTCTG
The DNA here is from genome assembly GCA_904420535.1 of Candidatus Cryptoclostridium obscurum. GTDB lineage: Bacteria > Bacillota > Dehalobacteriia > UBA7702 > UBA7702 > Cryptoclostridium > Cryptoclostridium obscurum. The sequence goes on along the minus strand of CAJFVQ010000094.1, from coordinate 3,917 downwards.
GCGGTGTAATAGAAGTAACGACAATGGGAGCGGCAGAGACTTTGATCTCTCCATTTTCGTTTGCTACTATAATATTCTTCATGTAATTTTTACTATCCGATTCGGGGAAATCCTTTCTGAAGTGTGCGCCTCTGGTTTCTTTGCGGGCCAATGCGCTGGTGGCAATCAATTCAGCGAGAGAAATCAGGCTTTCAACCTGTAAAACGTCGACCCATTCGCGGTTTGCACTTTTTGCCGTGCAGGAACAGCCGACTTCAGGTAGTAGCTTTTTGAATTCTTGAATTTTAGCAAGAGCTTTCGTTAAAGAATCCTCTGTGCGAACCACACACATGTTATCCCAAGCATTTTTCTGAATTTCTTTTTTGAATTCAATGACGTTGATACCTGCACGGCCAAAGGGCGCCATGACACGATCCCGAGCTTTTTTGATTTCAGCGACGTCAGCTGCTTCTACTGTGGGTATCCCCTTTACATATTCCGCGGCGTTTCTGCCGGACAAAACGCCTTGTACAAATACCTGGGTAAGAGCATTACCGCTGAGGCGATTTGCTCCTTCTGTTCCACCGGCAACTTCACCTGCGGCATAAAGGCCGGGAATCCTGGTGGCACAAATGTCGTCGGTACGAATACCGCCACAGAAGAAGTGGCTGGCAACAGCAACTTCAATAGCATGCCCCTGTTTCATACGCTCAATTAATTCTTTAAAGCTGAATCCCATAAATACCCAATCTTTTGAGAGAATTGGCTGATTTCTGGCGATAGGGAAATTATCTACGAGTTCTTCGGGCAGGTGATGCAAGGAGTAGTACACACCCCCATTGGGTGTACCCATCCCCTCAAAAACCTCGTTCATAATACCACGGGCGAGAAGGTCTCTGGTGACGTGTTCCTTATTAACAGGGTCAATTTTTTCTTCAAAGAAACGATGTCCAAACTTATTGTACATACGAATGTCTAAACCGCCAAAATCGGGGCCTAAACAATAAGGGAAAGAGATTCCAGCCCATGCTGGAGGATTCATAAAGGTGCAGCCCATAAATTGAACCATTTCCATATCTATGAACTCTACACCAGCACGCATTGCCATGGCATGTCCATCTCCCGTTAGTTCGTCGGGGGCGGTAGAGTAGGGATAAAGCTGCATGCCACCGCCGGTTGCGATGATCACAGCTTTGCCATATACCTCTACAAATTCACCGGAACACAGATCCAAACCAGCAACACCTACGACACGTCCATCTTTTTTGAGGACATCGGTGGCCATGAATTGTTCATAAATGGGAACCTTAAGTTCTTTGACCTTTTGGGATAATACGCGCATGATCTCGTCGCCTTTGGTGGTTACGCCGCGGGGATAGGAATGTCCTGCCGGTTGCCCCAAATCTTTTTCAATTTTCATCCCCCAATCCATAAAGTCTTTTACAATGGCGGGGATTTCTTCTACATGATGTTCCACTATTTTTTGATTGGGAAGGTAACGTCCTTCAATGACAGTATCTTCAAAAAATTTTTCTTTACTGTCCCGGATATCGCCGTTCAACCCTAAAAATTCTTTGCAGGTGCGGCTATCGACATTGATATCGGCACCTGCAGTTACGGTGGCGCCGCATTTCCCGATACGCCCTTTCGTCAGGATCATTGGATTTAATCCTTGGCGCCTCAATTCGATAGCTGCAAGTGCGCCTGCTCCTTCGCTACCAATAATCAATACATCTGCAGTAAGCATATACGTCCTCCTTTTCTTGGTTAAAGTATTCCGTCGGTTTGGTTCCGACAGTCTAGTATAAAAGCAAATTTTATGCCAAAAGTTTGTTGATTTGAAATATTCTGAATAATCTGCACTAAATCATTTATTTTTTTGTTATGCTGTTGTATAATAGAAACATAATAATTGCCCAAAAATAGGCAATTCTATTGTTCAACATTGGGCGACTGTGTGTTTCTGCCTAATATTAAACATTTTTTGCAGTTGAAATGAGGAGGTAGATGAAATTGTCAAATCATACAATTTGGTACGATTGCAACACTCATCCTTCGTGTTTTCTTATAGCTTTAGATACTGTATTGCAACCGCTTTTTTCATCAGCAGAACTGTATTCTTTTTTAGAGTCGCATGATGTATCCCTACGTGTTTTTTTTGAGAAACTCACTGATCAATGCCAAAAGGGGACGAAGCATTTTGAACTGACCATGAAAGATGTTATTTTCGTTTGCAGCATTGAACGAAAACTGCTTGATGAGAAAGAAATTTTATTTGTTATCCTGCAGGATCAGACGGACTACTTTAAGACCAAGAAGGAACATTATATTTTTCAAACGGTTTTAGATAGTTTCAAAGGTTTCGGTATTATGATCTGCGATGAAAATAGTAAAATCTTACTTTTGAATGATGTTTCTACCACCAATGACAAAACACCTAAAAATGATATTCTCGGTAAAGAGTTTACTGAAGTGTACGGTCATCAAAGCAGTGGGATTCTTGATACATTAAAAATGCAGTCTCCGATTATTGATAAAGACAACGTTTATCTGACACCGACAGGAAGACGGATTGTGGCTCATGGCAGCGTTTATCCCATCAAAAAGGATGAACATCTGGTGGGAGTATATGCTGCGTTGCAGTACCAGGATACCATGTTTGAAATGCTTAATAAAATATCCGACTTCCAACAGCGCAATTGCAAAAATCATATTCGACGAGCAAACAACACGACATATACGATTGATAATATCATAGGCCATAGTGATGAAATCCGGCATGTGATTACAAAGATTAAAACAATTGCGCCGATCACACACCTTTCTATCTTAATTTACGGAGAAACCGGTACTGGAAAAGAGCTTTTTGCCCAAAGCATCCATAATGCTAGTCCTAATCAAAACGAGCCTTTTGTTGCTGTTAATTGTGCTGCAATTCCGGACTCTCTGTTGGAGAGCATTCTTTTTGGTACGGTAAAAGGAGCTTTTACAGGTTCGCAAAATACGCCAGGACTCTTTGAATCCGCCGGAAACGGTACTCTTTTCCTTGACGAGATTAATTTAATGTCAACGAATATGCAAGCAAAACTCCTACGAGTATTACAAGAAAATACCTACACAAGGATAGGTGACACTCAAGTCCGCCAGGCAAAATGCAGGATCATTTCAGCATTAAATAAACCGCCGCAGGAATGTATCGAAGAGAAAACACTACGTGCAGACCTATATTACAGAATTTCTACCATTACTCTTACATTACCAACTCTGCGTGAGAGAAAAAGCGATATCGAAGCTCTTGCGAATCACTTTGTCAGCCGCTACACGGATTTATATCATCTTTCGCCCATTAGAATACATCCTTCTTACTTGGATAAGTTGCTACAATACGATTGGCCGGGAAATATTAGAGAATTGCAGCATACCATTGAGAGCTCCGTTGTTTTATTGCCGAAAGGTGAGCCTTTAACCAGTGATTATCTACCTCAGCATATTTTAGGATTCGATAGTAAGGGGAACGATATATTGATACCAGTTGCTGCACCCTTGACTTACCGGAGAAACCAAGAAGAATACGGCGATGTCGATTTGCGTAAGGCCCTGGAGGAAATGGAAACAAAGATCATACGTGATGCTTTAGAAAGACACCACTGGAATGTGTCGAAAACCGCTATTGCTTTGAACCTAAGTCGTTCTAATCTTCAATACAGAATGAACCGATTAAATATTTTATCCCATAGCGTCTGATGTAAAGTTTCAAGAAACATACTGCGGGTCAAACTTTATCTCCTAAGTTCTTTTTTTAATTGAGATGCGATTAGCCGAGTCGATCCAAAGAGATTGTTCTCATTCCGAGACATAAAGCGGCGGCAGAACCATATAGTTAAAAAGGAGCTATTTCGGGAGGCCTTTCCATGCAGGATTATATTGAAAAACGTGTC
>CAJFVQ010000093.1 GCA_904420535.1 Candidatus Cryptoclostridium obscurum | reverse complement strand
GTTAAAGCAGGAGCTTCCCAAAGTTGGGAAGACGGTCATGCTGGCTTATGGCAAAGGCTCAGTCAAAAAGAATGGTATCTATGACGAACTGAAAAATCTACTCCTTCAGGCGAATAAAGAAATCGTAAATTTCGACCGTATTATGCCGAACCCCACTGATACAAAGGTCTGGGCAAAAGAACGCCACGTGGATTTTATTTTGGCAGTGGGCGGAGGCAGTGTTGTGGACTGCTGCACAGTGATTCCGCCCAGACTATGGCAGAAGAAGATCTCTGGAGCATGGAATATGAACGAGGAAAATTTCCTACAGTGGGCGGTGGTAACTCTTTCCGGAACCGGTGCTGAAATGAACCCTGGTGCAGTCATTACTTATGAAGAAAAATTGTGGAAAAGGCCTATCGTCGTTTGCCGTTCTCGATCCTGCCTGCGCTGCAACGGTTCCGCCGGTCAGATCTCTGTATGGCTGGAAGAACTGGGTCTAAATTTTGATCATTTCCAAACTATGGAAACAGTGGAACATCGGGAGGAAAGTGGCGGTTTTGGCTACGAAATCAGTACCTACGGAAATGAGTCTCTTGCCAAAGATATGGAGTATTGACAACGCACTGGTGGTTTTTTTCAAATTCAGAAAGGTGGCGGAACGGTGTGAGAAAAAGTAAGGCCTCTGTTTTGTTTTACATTGTTGCACTATGTACTTTGGTGTTGTGCGGCTGTGTGCCGTCTGGAACTGAGGATGTAGCAGAGGAGCCGGTAAAAAATTCTGTACAAGCTTCTGAAGGTCCTGTTTACGAATATGAAACACAAGAGCTTTTTGCCGAGCGGGACGGGAATCAAATTTATGGAATCATTTATATTCCGCAAAACGCTGGGGAACAAATGCCTGCTATTATTTATTCCCACGGTTTTGGCGGATCTTACCAGCATGGGATTCAATATGCCGAAGCAATGGCGGCAAGAGGCTATGCGGTATATTGTTTTGATTTTTGCGGAGGAAGTCCCGGCAGCAGAAGCGATGGCTCTCAATATGAGATGTCCATTTTTACGGAACAGCAGGATTTGGAGTCTGTGATTCGTATGATCCAAAGCTTAAGTTACGTAGACAATGATAATATTTTTCTACTTGGAAGCAGCCAAGGTGGCGTCGTATCTGCGATTACCGCTGCAGACAACAGTGAGGATATTGCAGGAGCGGTGCTGCTCTATCCGGCCTTTGTCTTGGTAGATGACGCAATGGAACGGTTTGACAGTATCGATGAAGTTCCGGAAACCTATCAGCATATGTTTATGGCTGTAGGCAAAGCTTATTTTGAGGAATTGTTTGATTACAATATTTACGAGGATATTGAAAATTTTAACAAAGATGTTCTGATAATTCACGGCGATTCGGATGATATTGTTCCCCTTTCTTATTCAGAAAGGGCGGCAGAAGTTTACCCTTCGGCAAACTTGGAAGTTATCCCCGGTGCGGGACATGGATTTTACGGTGAGGATGCTCAGACTGCCATTGAATATATGGCGAAATATTATAACTCTCATATCAATTAAAACCGAAAGGGTGGTGTAAATGAAGTCGAAAAGAAATACTCTAATGATCGCTCTAGTGCTGGCATTTTCCTTGGTATTGGCAGCATGTTCCCCAGGGCAATTTTCCTCGTCGGAAGGTGCAAGTGGAACGAAAGGGGACATTTTGGTGGCTTATTTTTCTTATACGGGAAACACAGAGGAAGTCGCCGGTCAAATCGCTGATTTGACCGGTGGAACTCTTGGGGAGATTCAGCGCGTCGAAGAATACGGTAACCTTCAGGAAGAGGCGGAAGCCGAAATTTTGGAAGGTGCTCGGCCGGAGATCACCTTCAGTGTTGACAATGTGGAAGATTATGACACGGTTTTGTGGGATACCCTATCTGGTGGAATGAGGCCCCAGCCATGATTGCCACATTCTTAGAATCTTATAACTTTGCTGGCAAAACCATAATTCCTTTTTGTACCAGCGGCAGTGACTCCATTGATCACAGCTTACACATCTTTGGCGAAATTTGTCCTGATGCGACCATTGCCGAAGGTTTAACAGCCAACAATGAAGATGATATTGAGCCATGGTTGCAGGAATTGGGAATGATTCAGTAAATTTCTGGCAGAACTTCATTCCAACACATTTTATTGAAAACGCTCAACAAATTCTTGTATTGGACGGCGGAAAATCATTCAATGTGGCATTTATGACCAACTGATCCCAAGCTTTACCGCCGTTTCGTAACGCTTTAAAAACAGGCTGAAAGGTGGCGTCTGGCTGAAACTGTTCCATTGTTGCCCCTTTTGATTTCGCCCTTGCCATCAACGGGGAAACAGTGTATCATAATATATGATTGATATTTAATTCATTCGATCTACTTTGAAAAAGGAGATGCTGCCGTGGCGATCATTAAAACCTATACTTTGGATGATGTTTATGAAACAGCAATTTTGCTTTATGTATCGGAATTTACCGACGCTTATTTTAAAAAAACCGCCGAGGGCCTTGATGATCTCGGCCTCGACGGAGAATCCTTTTTGAAAAAACATATGGCTCCGGTAGAGCGGTACATTGCCACTTTCCGCCGATACCGCAATGTCAGTGATGATTTTGCCAAAGTCTTTTTGAAAGAAAACTCCATGGAATTTTACTTCTTTTGCGTGGGATTGGTGGCAGGGCACCGTCAGTGGCTGGAACATCCGCAGCAAGTGGAGGAATCCTCCATCATTGCGGCAGCCTTTTCCGATCTGGCGGAATTTTGCGGTAGGGATCCTGGGGAGGAATTCTCCGAGGAAGCCTACTTTTCTCTGTTGGATGAGGCGGACCTGCCTGATGAGATGAAATGGCGCCTTATGGCCTTGCGCCGTCATGCCAAAGAATGGTTTCTTCTTTTGGCAACGGCCATTGCTGATCACCGCGTTGGCTTTGAAGAAGCCGCTGCCGCGGTAGAAAAATCTTTGGATAAATTATTGAAACGGTATGAAGAAGAATCTCCCCACCGCGTAGAGCAGTTGTGCGAGGATCTCAGTGACCAGGATGTGGCAATGATCCCTTCCTTGGCGGTTCCTTTTACTGTTTTTATTGAACCTGAGAAACGCTATTGCTATTGCGGACTGTTATCTTATTTGGTGCCCACGCCCCGCCAGGCAGAGAATCTCTCTGACAGTGCTTTGATTTTAGGCCTGAAAGCTTTAAGCGATCCTGGCCGTTTGGAGATCATGCGCAGTCTTGGTTATGCTTCCAAATATAATTTGGAAATCGCCAAGGAAATGGGATTGACTGCCGCCACGATGTCCCATCATATGAGCCTCCTTTTGAGCTGCGGATTCGTTTCTGTTTCCAAAGGAGGCGGCCGCGTTTATTACAGTTTGGACCGCGAGGCTGTGGAGCGATTTTTGGGCTCACTGCGCCATAAGATTTTAGGAATAAAGTGAGGTATTGTATAAAAACGACCGAACCCTTTTACGGTTCGGTCGTTCTGATTTTGCGTGAAAAGCGGTACGGCAAATACGGCTTACTGACGCGGCAATTACGTGGTCTGTAGCTCTATGTTCTCTCTGGTCAAAGATCGCAACCATTTGTCGCCGTGGAGCCGCACCATACTGGCGATCATTTTCAGCGGCTCGTCGATTTTCATAGCCATCAGCACCACGGGCACAGGCAATGCAAAGAGGAACACTGAAATGGCCGCCAAGGGCGTTGCGACACACCAAAGGGCCGCCAATTCCGCTCCAAGGCAAAAGCGGGTATCTCCGGCGCCTCGCAAAATACCAATAAAACAAATGGCCGAGGATGAGGTAAAAATCGTTACAAAGGCAATGATCACAATTAACTGCCTGGTGAGGGCTTTGGTCGCCTCGGGAATGTCGTAAAAATCCACAATCACATTTTTCAGCAGAAGAATGATGGCACAGGCAATAAGCCCAAAAATGATGCTCAGCCATTTGATGCGTTTTGCCCGCAAACGGGCCTT
>CAJFVQ010000092.1 GCA_904420535.1 Candidatus Cryptoclostridium obscurum | reverse complement strand
TTTTTCAGCAATTCTTTTTTCTCTTTTGGATTTCATAAAAATAAAACAAAGGCCAATCATTCAGCCTTTGCTTTATCAATAACATTACCATTTCAATCCACAGGAATCAACCTGACAATATATTAATTATATCATATTTCAAACAATATTTCAATTTATGTTTGGTAATGTTATAGATTGACATCACTTAGAAATTATGTTACCATAATCAATGTAATAGATCAAATGTATTTTTAAATACATTTTATTTCAAATGATAAGAATCAAACAATGTAAAATGAGACACTACAGAAAGGATAAAATAGTTATGAATATTTACGTTTCTTTTGGGGATCTCATGCAGTTTGGAATGTTTTTAATCATGCTCATGACTTTTATTTATCAAATGAATCGCTAATCCATCTGAAAAATAAAGGGACCAAATGAACAAATCCGTAACGCAAATCAATAAACATAAAACCCTATATCATAGCGATACAGGGTTTTCTTTGGAGCCACCGAGCAGGATTGAACTGCTGACCTCATCCTTACCAAGGATGCGCTCTACCTACTGAGCTACGGCGGCAATTATTCTCTTTTGGGTAATTACCTCGCGGCATTACCAATACATATAAGTTTATAATCAACACGCAAATCGCGTTTTATATACTTGGTTGCGGAGGCATCCTACCTCACATCATACCAAATTTATATAGATTTATGATTCATACGCAAATTGCGTTTTATATACTTGGTTGCGGAGGCAGGACTTGAACCTGCGACCTTCGGGTTATGAGCCCGACGAGCTGCCAACTGCTCCACTCCGCGATATAATAAGGACGCAAAGCATCCTTATGATTTATTTGGTGGGGAGAGATGGATTCGAACCATCGAAGTCGTCGACAACAGATTTACAGTCTGCCCCCTTTGGCCGCTCGGGAATCTCCCCATATATGTTGCATGGAGCCGACGATGGGACTCGAACCCGCAACCTGCTGATTACAAATCAGCTGCTCTGCCAGTTGAGCTACGTCGGCACGTGAACGCAAGGATTATTATAACAATGCACGCCAAATTTGTCAATAGTTTTCCTAAAAAATTTCAGTTAGGTTTAGGCCTCGCTGTTACGTTTCTCCAAATATCGTTCCAGTTTGCGTTTGACTCGCTGCAAAGCATTGTCAATGGATTTTACATGACGGCCCAAAATTTCCGCAATTTCTTGATAGCTTTTACCGTCCAAATAATACGTTAGAACTTTCCATTCCAAAGGACTGAGGATTTCACCCATCTTCAATTCAATGTCGTCGATTTCTTCCTGGCTGATGATGAGCTCCTCCGGATCCGTGATCCGCATCCCGGACAAGACATCCATCAAAGTGCGATCGGAATCCTCGTCATAAATGGGTTTATTTAAGGACACATAAGAATTTAGAGGAATATGCTTTTGACGAGTTGCAGTTTTAATGGCCGTAATAATCTGGCGCGTGATGCATAAATCTGCAAAAGCGCGAAAGGAAGAAAGCTTGTCCCCACGGTAATCACGAATCGCCTTATACAGACCGATCATCCCTTCTTGGATAATATCCTCACGATCGGCGCCGATAAGGAAATAGGAACGAGCTTTGGAGCGAACAAAATTTTTATATTTTACAATTAGATATTCCTGGGCCATTTCATCGCCATTGCGAAATTGTTCCACGATTTCTTCATCGGGCATTTCACCATAATCCACAACAAAACGGTTGCAGCATTCTTCCATAAAATCTTCTCCAACATACGACACTATTTCTAAAATTAATTATACTCCATCCAAACTTAAAGGTCAAGTTGGCCCTCTCGCGATGATTCGACAGATTTTTCTTCCGGCGTGAGAGATCTTCGCAAGCTTTTATAGGCAAATTCTTTCAACTCCGAGACAGGAAAACTCTGATCGCCGGCCATAGTTCTCGCAGTTAAGGTGGTATGGAAACCAGAAAACGCAGCAATCAAGACATAGCGACCATAGGAAGTAGATATTGGCGGTGGAAACGCTCCCTCGTCTACGCCGCGTGACACAATTCGATCCAGACAGTCCAAGATTGTGTCGAAATAAGAATGATAAATCTGATCAAAAAGCCGATGATGGGCCAAGGCTAACATTTCGGTATCGCAAAAATGAAACAGAGAAAAGGAACGACAATCGCATTCTATCAAAAAATCAAAAACTTTCATCATCCCTTCACGAAAATTTGGAGCTTCGCGAAATTCTGCAAGCAGCGTTTCCACCATTCTACCGATGGTAAAGGAAAAGGCTCGAATCAACAGTTCCTCTTTGGAGGAAAAATATTCATAAACCGTACCTTTGCCAATTCCCGCCTCTCGGGCCACATCGGCCACTTTAACCAGATGAGGAGGAGTTCCCTTCTTCACCAAACACATCACAGCATTGAGGATGGCCGTTTCCTTTTGTGGTATTCCCTTCTCCATCACGAATCCTCCTCCGCAGGGATGAGATCTTTTTCTTCCCCCTTTTGGCCAAGTTTTTTCTTTCCTTTGGGAACTTTGCGATGGAAAAGATCATACATTACAGGCACTACAAAGAGGGTCATAAAGGTTGCGTATGTCAATCCCCCTACGCAAACAATGGCCATAGGCTGTACCATTTCCGCCCCCATGCCATAACCAAAAGCCATGGTAATCAAAGCCAAAATCGTGGTAAGGGCTGTCATCAAAATGGGCCGCAGGCGTATTTTTCCGGCGGCAACAATGGCTTCTCTCAGTTCCATACCATCGAGTCGCAGTTGGTTGATACAATCCACCAGTACAATACCATTATTTACAACCACCCCTGTCAGAACCAGGAAGCCCAAAAGGGCGATGACACTGACATCGAAGCCGGAAATCAGCAAAGCAAGGAAGCCGCCAGTAAATGCCAGAGGAATCGTAAACATCACAATAAAGGGCGACCGCAACGACTGGAATTGCGCGACCATAATCAAATATGTTAATACCAACGCCAGTAAAATGACTTTGATTAAATCTGCCACAGCATCGCCAACGGTAACGCTTTCCCCTTGAATTTCCACAGTAATGCCGTCGGGCAATTCATAGTCATCAATGACCTCTTGCACATCATTGCTCACAAGAGACACATTGTGAGAATCATCCACATCAGCGGAAACCGTCATATACCGCTCCTGATTTTCTCGGTAGATGGAGGAGGGACTTTCTGTTTCACCGATGGTAGCAATGTCACCCAAAGGGACCTCGCTGACAGATCCATCCTGAGCCGTGGCTTCAATCACCATATCCTGCATAGTTTCAGCGGTCATCGCATCGCGGGTGCCGTCAACGACGATAACAGGGTAATCCTGATTTTCTACCGTTATAGTCGTGGCCTCGTTTTCACTCTGAATGCCCTCGGAAACTTGGGAATAGACCTGAGCAACGGTAAGCCCTTCTGCCATAGCTTTATCTTTATCTACCACGATGGAGAGCTGAGGAGAAGCTTCTTCCATGGAGCCGGTAATATCCACGAGTCCCTCAATATTTTGAAGTTCTTTTTCCAGTCCTCGAACCACGGTCCCCATAGTTTCCAAATCATCCCCGGCCACATGGAGTTGAATGCCGCTGCCGCCCAGCATGGACATATCCATGGAAGAAGTGGAAACTTCCAATTCGCAGCCGCTGTCGGCCATGGAATCTTCCAATTCCCTTGCGATTTCCCTATTGCTCTGCTCCTTATCTTCCTTTAATATGATATACATGGAAATGGTATTACCGCTATCACTGCCTGTGGACAAACCCATACCATTGCCATCCATGGCGCCGACGGCCTCGATATCCTCAATTTCTCCGGCAGCGGCCATGAGTTGATCAGCAGCAGCCCAAAAATCGCTTTGGGACATATCTTCTCCCGCTTCCAAAGTTGCCGTCATTTCGGTGCTGTCCGCCTCGGGCATGAAGGAAGTGCCGCGGGAAACTTCCGCAATGGCGCTGCCAAAAAGCAGGGCCACCGAAAAAAGCAAAACCAATGCCCGATGTCCCAAAGTCCAGCGAAGTAGTCGCTCATAGGAACGTTTCATTTTTACAAAAAATTTACGATCCTCCGGCAAGTCTTTTCGTAAAACACCGGCAGCCATTGACGGAACCAAAGACAACGCCACCAACAAACTGGCAATAAGAGAAAAGGCAATGGTAAGCCCCATATCCATAAAGAGTTCTCGTGACATCCCATCGGTAAAAACAATGGGTAAAAATACACAAATTGTGGTTAACGTAGAAGCTATGATGGCGCCGCCAACACCTTTGGCGCCCTCTACTGCGGCCTGGATTCGATCCATTCCCTCTTTCCGCAGGCGGTAAATATTTTCGATGACAACGATAGAATTATCTACCAACATTCCAACGCCCAATGCAAGGCCACTCAAAGAAATGATATTCAAAGTTACACCGGTAAAATACATCATCACCAAGGCAAAGAGGACACTGGCAGGGATAGAGATCGCCACCACCGCCGTGGGACGGATATCACGCATGAACAGGAAAAGAATAATAATAGCAAGAATCCCGCCGAGGATCAAGTTATCCAAAACGGAACTCACCACCATATCGATATAAATCCCCTGATCCATAAAGCTGGTGACGGTGATATCGTATTCTTTTTCCAGGGATGCTATGGCCTCGTTGATGTTATCCGAAACTTCTGAAGTAGAGGCAGTGGATTGCTTTTGCATGACCAACAAAAGACCGGGATTTCCATTGACTTTCGTATAGGAATTACCGCTGGTGCTATCCACGGAGACGGTAGCCACATCTTTGAGGCGCACATCGTCAACACCGTCAATGCCCAGTTCAAAAAGGAGCTGGTTCTCCAATTCTTCAATATTGCCGTAGGCATTTCCCACTTTTACGGTATAGTCACCATTTTCGCTTTCCATGGTGCCGGCGGGCATAGAAAAATTTTCCGCTGCCAGAATTCCGGAGATCATTTCTACAGTGATGGCGTCGTCAATCGACGCTTGTTCCTTGGCTTGGGCAGCTTGAGAATTCAAGGCAGACTCCTGTTGGGAAATTTGGCTCCTGCCTGAGGCAATTTGGGCGCGGGCATTTTCACTTTCCTGCTGTAATATGGTACGTCCTTGTTCGATTTCGGCTTTTTGGCTGTTCAAAGTTTCCCGCTGGGCTGCAAGTTCATTTTTTCCCGCCTCGGCTTCGGCAATTTCACCGTTCACCGTGTCCAAACCTGATTGCACCTGATCCAAACCATCTTGAATCGTTTCCAACGATGCAGTTAATTCCGCCGGAACTTCTTCCCCCGCTTCCGTCAAATCGGCGATTTGTTGCTCTACGGCAGCTTTTTCTGCAGTTAGTGATTGCTGTTGGGACTCTAATTCCTGTTTTTGTTGAGTCAAAGCCGCAAGTCCGGCATCCAATTGGGCCTCAGCATCATTTAGGGCCTTTTCTCCATCGGCAATTTGGGCTGCAGCGTCATCCAACACCTGAGTATTCTCGGCCAATTCCGCTTCTAGTTGCGCAGAAGCAGCGGATAATTGGGAACGAGCACTATTTAGCATTGAACGAGCTGTAGCAATATCACCGTCAATGGCTGCGGCAATGGCTTCGTTCACCGTGGCGATACGGTCGGCGTCGATGGTAACGGTCACTTCATACTCAACCATCCCCATAGCTTCCACCGAAGCGACTCCTTCAATCCGTTCAAGTTGCGGCAATAAAGTATCGTCTACAAAGGCAGAAAGCTCAGCATCATCCATGCCATCTTTATCCACGGAAGCGATCATTACAGGCAGCATATCGGGGTTAATTTTCATAATCATAGGAGTGCCGATGGCTTCGTTGTCCCAAGCAGAGGCCACGAGGTCCAAGTTCTCCCGCATATCCAGAGTCACAGAATCCATATTGGTTCCCTGATGGAACTCAAGAATTACCAAAGACATATTCTCCGATGATATGGATGAAACATTATTGACATTGCTTACCGTGGCCATAGATTGCTCCACGGCTCTGGTTACCACGGTTTCCACTTCTTCAGGATTTGCTCCGGCATAAGTTGTCATTACCACGGCATAAGGCAGATCAATGCTGGGTAAAAGATCCGTTTGCATTCCCATAAAAGAAATAATCCCCAGCAATAACACTACAATTACGGCCACTACAACGGTATATGGTTTTTTCACGCTGAATTTTGCTAACATTATTTTCCTCCCAAATACCGCCAAAGCGGCGCGGCCCTTCCGTTCCGACCGACGGGTCGGTCGGAACAAAATCATTATACGCCAGAGAGAAAATGATGTCAACCAAAGATTCTTTTCTACATAAGATATAAAACAAAGCTCGCCGTCACAACCATTCTTAAATACTGTCAATGATTTTAATGTCCTACTAGCTCATTGGTCCGGACGGAACCACTTCAAAGATCTACTGGTACCGATCAATAAAAATAACGCAGTAAAGGGAAGTTACCCTTTACTGCGTTTACGCTTGAATCATCTCTTATTTCATTTTCATGGTTTTTACTTCTTTTCCCGAAGGAAAACCCTCAATGATAGAGGATTTCGGGTAAGCTCATTACAATGTCACTACTGCCTCACAGCAACGATAATCAGTATCAATATTGTGGGCAATAAAACGCGCTTTAAAATTACGCTGGTTGCATATGGCTTGTGTGGATGCGCCGGAAACATCCAAATCTTCAGGAACCACAAATTTAATACATTTCACCAGGATATCCCGGCAAGTGGGGTAGTTATGGGCAGGAATCGTCATAGCTTTCATACCGCGCTGATACTCCATACCGTTTTCACCTACTTCGGTGAGGATGGCGGCCAAAGCCACCCGTTTGCCACGGCAGACGTTTTTGATGGTAACATCCATTTGGATGATTCGTCCCAGAGACTCTAAATAAGTGTCCCCCATATCAATAAGTAGGGAATCGGAGCACCCATCCACTGAAAGATCAACAGGAACAGGGCACGGTTCGGGATTCACAACGACATTACATTCCACCGCAACTGTGGGATCCGGGAACACAACAACGTTTCCTTCCGTATCGGAATAGGTAATAGACTCATTCACCTTTTTAGTCCCTTGTGTTTGAGCCGTATGCCGAATAAAGAATTCCAACACTGCGCTTTCACTGGCAGTCACGCCAAGTTCTGGAATCGTCCATTGCAACGTATTGGAACCGGACATCGTTGCCGTGCCTTTGCTGGGGGTAAGCACACTGGTGATGGTAAAATCCGGATGAATTACTTCATCAATTACAATATTAGTAGCACCGGGATTGGTGATATTTGCAGCCAATTCTGCAAATAATTCCTCCAACTCAGCAGCGTCAGGTGTAACCGCCACATGGGTGGCGGAGGGATCCGTAGCCCAATCATTTAAGGCGTTAACGTCCAATCCATCAGATCCGATCAAGCCAATGCAGTAGATGATAATCCCCTGGGCCCTGGCTGCAGCAGCAACAGGGGCAGGCGGCGCCCCGGTGGTGGTATTGCCATCGGTAAACATGACAATCACTTTGGCATTGCTCGATTGAGGATCAAAAAGCTCCGTTGCTTTGGTAAAAGCGTCGGCATGATTGGTGCTTCCTCCAGCAGTCAAAGAATCCACAGCATTTTTCAGCGTATCCACCGATGTGATTAATTGTGTGTCTGTAGTGGCAGTATCGGCAAAACTTACAATGCCAATATGACTGCCGGAACCAATCTGGCCATCTGCCGTACCATCGGTGGCTTCCTCAATAATATCAATAAACGTTTTGGCACCGGTTTTCATATTTGCCAGTGGCGTACCGGTCATACTGCCGGAACGGTCCAAAACCAATGCGATATCAGTGGGATTTGTAATAATATCAGGGGCGGCTGTCAGCCCCAGGGTCACTCATAACGACCCATCACAGTCAATGCGATCCACATTAATTACTTTATTTGAATTTGTAATACCCATTTTTATTCCTCCTTCTGGGATCAGCCCCATAGGAGTCAATCTCTTTGGAGCTGGCTCCTTAAGAGCCACCCCACAACATACTATGCAAAAGAAACCGATGTTGACACAGTTCATTTCCACACGACCAAACTTCATCACGCAAAAAAGAGCGGCGCAAAACGCCACTCTTTTTGATCATAGAAGAATTTATTGTTTGTCACTGGGCCCATTCCAAAGAAGCATGGTATAAAAATCGGTCTCGTCCAAATTGGCACGACGATTGCCGGTGGAATCCCAAAGGCGATAAACATTCACGCAATGGCCGGAGATGCAAGCCACCATATCATGGGGAAAACGACATTTCTTTCCGTCAAGATAAGTACACTCCTTACAGAGAGAGCAGGCGCTCATCCCCAGCATCATGATATCATCAGTGATCTCCTCCAGGACGTCTCTCACTGCCCTGGTCATCTCATTGATACTGCGGGAAATCTCGTTAAAAAGGTCGGGATTCAATGAGCAACTTACGGGTTCCGTTAAGAACTGCATGACAATGCCATGATGATATCTTAACAAATGTTTGCTGCATTCTTCCGGGGTCCCAACACCGGGAGGGCAAGTCCAATATTTACCGTACATACCGCAGTCATTGGCGCGGCAAGCATCACGGAGGATATCTGCATCGTCAAAATTTAATTTTTGAGGGTCGAAATAACAAGCCTTATGAAAGCCTGCGCCTTCCGCCACGGCAATCAAGTCAGTCATAAAAACCTCACGAAAAAAATAGAAGTCTCAATAAAATCAACGCCACTCCCGGCAAACCTAAAAGTGCCGCCACGGCAATGGAAAGAAAATTTAAGGGAACTACAACTCCCCAAATCGGTCCCAGACAATGAAGTAAATAAAGGATCACCACGCCAAAAATTCCGTTCACAACCCATTTCCAAAGCCATTTCAGGGGGCGAGTCAACAGGTATACGGCTACAGCAACAATGCCCAGAGCAGCCAAAAATCCTAAAATATATTCGATATTCAAAGGCAATTCAAAAGAAATTTTTTTCTACCACGCTTTCTTGCGATAGCTCCCTTGGTGCAGAGCCACCGCACTGACCAAGGGCTCCATAGTAATCCGGCAATGCCGGAAAAGTTTGAGATCATGTACAACCAATCGGATTATAACTCCCGCCGTCCCTGCAACGCTCTGGCCAGAGTGATTTCGTCCACATATTCAAGATCTCCGCCGACAGGCATTCCTTGGGCAATCCGAGTGATTTTAGGAACAATGGGTTTCAGCAAATCTGCCAAATAAAGGGCAGTGGCCTCACCTTCTACATTGGAACCGGTCGCCATGATGATCTCCTTCACATCATTTTCCTGCAATCGCCGAAGCAACTCTTTCACATGGAGTTCGTTGGGTCCCACGCCCTCCATAGGGGAAATCAAGCCCCCCAATACATGATAAGTCCCTCGGAATGAACCGCTTTTTTCAATGGGAATAATATCCCGTGCCGATTCCACCACGCAGATAGCATCTTGATCCCGCTTAGGATCACTACAAATGACGCAAAGCTCGTCTTCGGCAATGTTGAAGCAGCGGGGGCAAAAATGCACCCGCCCTTGCAACTGACCAATAGCCTCGGCCAAATCTTTCACTTCATCGGGATTTTGCTCTAACAAATAAAAGGCCAAACGCTGGGCGGTTTTAGGACCGACGCCGGGAAGTTTGGCCAAAGCGTCCATAAGACGTTGAAGTCCCGGAGGATAAAAACTCATGACAATACCTTAGAACAGACCGGGGATATTGAGACCGCCGGTGAGTTTGCCCAATTCCTGAGTCATCATTTCTTGGGCTTTTTTTAACGCTTCATTGGTAGCGGCCAGAACCATATCTTCCAACATTTCGATATCATCGAGATCCACAGCATCGGGATTGATCTTCACTGCCTGAATTTCCTGATTGCCGCTGGCCGTAACGGTAACGGCACCGCCACCGGCCGAAGCCTCTACCGTGCGCTGAGCGATTTCCGCCTGCATCCGTTCCATATCCTTCTGCATTTTCTGCATTTGTTTCATCATTTTCTGCATATTTCCGCCATTCATACCCATGGTGAATCATTCCTCCTTAAATTCCGTCAAACAGGCTCATTTCTTCTGTTTGCGTTTTCGCTTCCGAACCAATCCGCACTCCAATGGGACGGCCCAACAATTCCAGTAAAACTTCTTTTAGTATATTCGTATGCTCAGGCATTTCCATACGTGCCTGATACATTCCGTCATTTTTATGGTAAGCCACCGTCAATACGTCATTTTTCAATGATTCTGCTTCCCCGCGGCTGAGCCACGTATAAGTCTTGGGCGATTTCTTTTTTACCGCGGCTGCAATACGACTCCATAGCGCTTCCAAATCCTCACTGTCGTTATTGGGCACTACCTCGGCGGGCTTTAATACCTCGGTTTTGGAAACCTTTTTCGGCGGTTCTGTTTTTTGAGGAGCAGGCCTCTGCGTTACCTTTTCTGTCGGCGATTCCCAGGGCGGAGTCAAATCCTCACGCTCCGGCGCAGAGTGCTGCAACCGTTGGGGGCCCACCACTTTCTCTGGCATTTTCCCAGTGTCGTGGCGGCGCAAACACCGCATGGCCTTGGCCAGTAGAAACTGACAAACCATTCGGGCATCGCGGTTAAAGCGAAAGGCCTGTTCCCCCTCGCCGAATACGGCGATGAGGTCTAAAATCTCGCCGGTGGAAAAGAACCCTTTGCATTGTTCCAAG
>CAJFVQ010000091.1 GCA_904420535.1 Candidatus Cryptoclostridium obscurum | reverse complement strand
TAGTATACAATATTACCAGGAATGACACACCTATATCGCTTGAGCAGGTATTGAGTGTTCGACCAGAGGACCGAAGTCTCCACCAAAAAAGAGACCCGAACAAAATAGTTCGGGTCTCTTTTTATTCCTTGAAAAAGCCAATATTTTATCACAGAACTTTTATGCAAAATACAAAATTACAGACAGGTATTATCTACTTTGCCACCTGTATTTCCTCAGCGATTTGTTGCAGCCAATGGTGCTCTATATAAAAAATGGTTTCATAATGGATAAAGTCCAATGTACGACTGTCCCAGAGAAAATTGATGGAAGGCGGAAATTCATCGTCACTTTGCCAAAATTGAAACACTATTGGCAAACAGGGAAAAGCATGGAACACACAGCCGACATCGCCGGGAGAAAAAGGCTCATAGCCGAAGAAATCAAGAGCCTCTCTCAGACCTTTGACATGAAGGTCAAACAGCTTTTCATATGCCGCAAACATATTGTTATTTCCGGAGCTCGTCGGAACATGATGGGCAAGCTTTGCCAAAGAGACCCATTGCCCTGACAAAACAGCACCATCCTTACCATAACACAGCAGATCAAAAATGCTCATTACCTCGTTGAAGCCCGTTGCGAGAAATGTTCCACCGTTCATTCGCTCCACTGCTGCGGTGCCGCGATGAATTCGATAGGGACGATCACAAAAAGACACGTAAAGGTACTCTGAATCTGCCCTCAAAGAATATTTCTCAATCATTTTATTCTGATCCCATTGCAAAAATCGCTTTTTGGATTCTTCTACAATTATATCATAATTGTTCATGAACAGTACTCCTGAAATTACATTCAAAAAAGAAACAACCGTGGCTCTTTCCGAGTGGAACAGTTCGTCTCCAGAAGAGTTCGGAATTGGAGAAAGGTTTCCGAATCAAAGTATTTGGCATTTTGAGGGCATCCCTTCACGCAGGCGCAACAGCCAAGACATCCCTCTGTAATATTGCGAGGATCCTTCATATCAATGATCCCCATGGGACAATTACGAGCACACTTTTTACAAACAATACAGGCATCGGAAGTTTTAGGAAGGAGTCCAAGCTCTGCCATGGGTGCCTTATAGGGATGTTTTCCAGGAATCAGAGGAATATTTGTTTCCTGTTTCCCTATTTTTTCAAAAATTTGCAAGGCAAAAGTTGCGGCAATTGTCAAATCATGTTCGTCAGGACGGCCCGCAGCGACAGATTTCGTGAAAGAATGCTCCCCAACAAACGCTCCCCCGGCAATCACGGAGAAACCAACACTCTCCAAAAGCTCCGTCAACTCTAACAATGCATCATCATAATCCCGGTTTCCATAAACCACCGTAGCAACGGCCTTAGCACCACGTCCATCGAGCTTTTTAAAAAAATTGGCGGCAACTTCAGGAACTCTGCCGCCATAAACAGGTGCACCGACAATGACGAGTTCCTGTGGGTCGAAGGAGGGAATTTCCTCCCGCGACGTGGGCAACGTCA
The DNA here is from genome assembly GCA_904420535.1 of Candidatus Cryptoclostridium obscurum. GTDB lineage: Bacteria > Bacillota > Dehalobacteriia > UBA7702 > UBA7702 > Cryptoclostridium > Cryptoclostridium obscurum. The sequence goes on along the minus strand of CAJFVQ010000091.1, from coordinate 38,615 downwards.
GATCGATGGATCGAGAATTGATCTCCCATGCTTTGCTCAAAGTTTTTGTGATTTGCGCCACGATTTTCTTTGTTGTTTTCGTGGGACTGAAAAACATCCCGGTCACTCGCTCATTCATTTTAATCCCCCAAATCTCTGATCCTTACTATATTTACTACAATAAAATATGTTCATAAAACAACACAAAACCTTATTGGAAATGGACCCCAAAAGTAGGTGATATATTTCTCCACGACATCGAAGCAAAGCCTTTATCAATATCGAATAGCATCTAAAGAATGATACTCAAGAAAATTAAGATCGCGCCAAACAATTCCTTCAGGGACATAATCTCGTGGAAAAAGAGAAAGGCCAAGATCGCACAAAAAACGGGCTCCAAAGAATAGATAAAGCCGATGCGCTCCGGACGCACGCTTTTTTGGGCTATCGTTTGAGCGGTGTATCCATAAGCACTACTGATCAAAGCCAAGCCCCATACTGCAATCCAGCCTTCCCCATTGAGAGAAAGAGATGTTTCGCCAACACACAGAGCCGCGATCCCACCAAGAACAGCAGCAAAAGCCATCTGCCAAACTCCGATGACGAGCACACGGCAAGATCCCTTATCTCCAAGGGCACGATCTGTCACAATAATTTGCACGGCATAACAGGTGGCTCCGCCAATACAAAGCCATGCGCCCACCGTCATGGTAAGACCATCGCTCACCGACATCAATGCCACACCGCAAATAGCTAGAATCGTAGCGAAAAAAACTTTCTTTTCCGGAATTTTCCGTTTCAGAATCGCATTCAGTATCGGCACCAATACCACCGTCGTCCCAGCCAAGAACCCCGCCGTGGAAGCATCGGTGGTCTTTAAGCCATACATGTATAAAACGGTAAGGCCAAAAACAAAGCATCCTAAAATCGCACTGTACTTTAACTCTTGGCGATTAGGTATAACTTTTTTACGAAAGATTAGCAACAACACAGGAAATGCAAATCCAAAACGCAAAAAAGTCATTTGAAAGGGCGTAATCGTCTCCAGGCCCATTTTCATAAAAATATACGAAAATCCCCATGCGCAAGCTGCACTTGCCATAAGAATATCACCCTTGGAAAGTTTCATCAAATTCCTCCTTAAAAAACCTTTTAATGATTAACGCAAAAATCATACCACAAAGGTTTATCTACAAAAAAGAGGTGTTTTCTTTTTTTGGAAGAAAGAAAGCGAAGGATTCGTAAAAAAACAGAAAAAATCAGAAAAAAATAGAAAGAGCGTGTCTCATAGGAACAAAAGTATATTTGCAATTCCTCATTCGCCTTGGGATTCGAGATTTTTCTGAATCCCAAGCTTGCGAATGCGATACTGTAAATTTTGTCGATGAATTTTTAAATCCTTTGCTGCCTGGGTAATATTCCAATGGCGGTACGCCAACGCTTGGAGAACGGTTTCCCGCTCACATTGAGATAAAGCTTCAGCAAGAGAAGAACAACGATCTTCTGTTTGTTTTTTCACCGAAATCCTGCTGCTCCGATTATTTTTAATATTGTCGGGGAGATGGTGAACATCTAACATAGTTTCGTCCCGCTGCATCATGGCAACGCATCCCTCTACAATAAACTCCAATTCCCGTACGTTGCCGGGCCAATCATAAGAACGGAGAAAATCAAGGAATTCCTCGGAAAAACCGTTGAATTTCTTACGGTAAAGATTGACGTACTTTTTCACGAAATGATTCGCAAGAAGCACAGGATCATCCCCCCGTTGCCGCAACGGGGGGATATTGACCCGCATCATAGCCAAACGATAATAAAGGTCTTTACGGAATACACCTTCTGCAAGGCAGGTATCAGGTTCTACATTACAGGAGCTGATGATGCGGCAATGAATGGGCAGTTCTTTATCACTGCCTACAGGGCGTACTTTGCGTTCCTGGAGTGCCCGGAGAAGCTTTGTCTGCATGGCCAAAGGCATAGAATTGATCTCATCTAAAAACAGCGTTCCGTGTTTTGCCGAGAGAAGAAGCCCCTGCTGATTTACGGCACCGGTATAAGCCCCTTTCACACTGCCAAATAGCATACTCTCAATCAGGTTTTCCGGAACAGCGCCGCAATTAATGGCCACAAAAGGTTCTTTAAAATTGGGAGACTCATTGTGAATGCTTTGGGCAAAAAGTTCTTTTCCTGTACCGGTTTCTCCATAAATCAAAATTGGAGATTGGGAGGCCGCGAATAATTTGGAATTATTGATGGCCTCTTTCAACAGCGCGCTTTCTCCAAGAATATTTTGAAACCGATAAGCCGTATTGTTTTGAACAGAGTTTTTCGTAGCTTCCTCTTCCAAGCGAGTCACTTTTTGTAATAGCATCTGAATCACGCTGAGATCCCGTTCCACGGAATAAACTCCCAATATTTCACCAGTGACTTCATGAATCAGGGGATACGTACCAGTAACACAAAAAATGTCCCGGTTGTCTCCGGTAATATAATGATGATATTTGCTATGGATGGCTTTTCTAGAATGAAGAACCTTGGTATGCTGTTCGCTGGAATAAACATCATTCAGATGTTTTCCCAACACTTCTTGCTGTTCCAAACCGTCCAGCTGAGAATGGGATCGATTATAGACACGGATAATGCCATCAGGATCGGAAAAGATAACGCCATTGTCAATTTCATCCAGCATTTTTCGCAATCCCATATTTTCGGCTAGCAACGCCTTCTGCCGATCATTTGAAAAAATATAGTAAACGTAATACGTTTCATCTCCATTTTGAAACTTCGTTTTTTCAATCATATAATCTTTTAAGAAAAAAGGGCACTCCGTTTTTAACGGTGGAAATTGTCGAAGAAATTCGGTGGCATTCATACCCAAATCATCAGAGATATCATGATTCACATAAACCAGATTCCCTATTTCCGTTGCAACAATCAGACCGTAAAAAGCCTGGTTTAGCATTGTCTCCAATAATTTTAAATCACTGATTTTCATCGTCTCACCCCATGATACGCAAATAATTTTTGCAATGCAAAAATTATTTGCGTATCTATTTTTATAAATACAAGAAAAATATTTATACACAGATTGACAATAAAATGCCTGAAAAATACGCCATAAAATCTTGTCATTTCTAGAAATAAAGTATATCACACGATAAAAATTAATGCAATTTTTTTTTGCATCCCCATTGGCCACAACAAAACAAAATTTTTTCAAAAGAAAACTTTTTGATTTTTTCACGGCTCTAATCTGGGGTTTTATTGTTAAAACTTACAAAATGAAAAAAATTCAACCTAAAATAATAATTTTGGCACGAACCTTGCTTTATAAAGAAACATAGCGATCGCGGATTAAAAAATAGAACGGAGGGTTATTCTTTATGGAGAAGAAAAAAGGAGTCCTCGGAATCATCGACAAGCCGGCGTTTTTATTGCCGACGATACTGATTCTGGCGGCTGTAATTTTTGGAGCAGTGGCTCCCGAGGCGTTTAGTAACGCGTCGAACGCGGCCTTTTCCTTTACAACAAAGTATTTTAGTTGGTTTTACGCTTTCGGGGTTTCTTTACTGATTGCATTTTGTTTTTGGGCTGCATTCAGCAAATACGGAAATATCAAGCTCGGTGGAAAAAACGCCAAACCCACAATGTCCTTTGTCAGTTGGTTTTTCGTCACTTTAATCTCGGGTATCGCCATTGGCATTGTCTACTGGTCCGTGGGAGAACCCATCAATAATCTTGTCACACCACCGACCTTTACCGGTTGGGAACCTTACAGCGCTGACGCCGCCGAAGGTGCATTAAAATTTAATTTCTTGCATTGGGGAATCCATCCTTATGCCATTTATACTGCGGCAGGTCTTTGCTGTGCCTTTATCATCCTCAACGGGAAACGCCGCTTTAGCATCAGCTCTAGCCTTTATCCTCTTATCGGTGATCGCAGCGAAGGGATCATCGGGAAATTGGTCAACGGTCTCTGCATGTTCGCCATTTTAGGCGGCATGGGAACCTCCCTTGGTTTTGGGGTATCCCAATTCTGTACCGGCGTCAACTATGTATTTGGCACCAATATCAGCGATAATCTCATATCCATTTTCTTCATCGGCGTCGTTTTAATTTTAGCCATCAGCACTGCCTGTACAGGGCTGCAAAAAGGGATCAAGCCAGCCAGCCATTTTAATATGTACGTCTATTTTGCCTTGATGGTGTGGGCATTTATCTTCGGCGGAACCTTATTTATTCTCAACAATACGACCTCTGCCATTGGCCAATATTTCGCCTTTTTAATTCCTGAATCTTTCTATCTAGAACCTGTCAAGGAAACAGGATGGGTTGGAAGCTGGTCCATCTTTTATTGGGCTTGGTGGTTGTCCTTTGCTCCTGTGGTAGGAATCTTTTTGATCAAATTGGCCCAAGGTCGTACCATTCGCCAATTTGTTCTGGTCAACCTCATCGCTCCTACGATTTTTGCCATTGCCTGGTTCGGGATCTTCGGCAGTTCCTCCATTCAGATGGAAATGGCAGGATCCAATATCGCCGCCGACATCGCGGAGTGGGGTGCTCCTGTAGCATTATTTGCCTATGTAAAGAACCTCCCCCTGACTCCGGTCCTGTTCGCTCTGGTATTTATCGCCATCATCATCTCCATTACCACAATGGTCAATGCGATGGTCTTCACTTTGTCCGATATGAGTACCAAGGCCGAATATTTGAAGGAAGGCGCATTATCGAAAAGTTCCTCTAATATTTTAAAAATTTATTGGGGGCTGATCATTGGATTGACTGCGTTTATCCTGTTATTCAGCGGCGGTCTCGGTGCATTACAAACAGCCTCTGTCGTTTGCGGCCTACCGATTCTGGCCTTACTGCTGGTCATGGCAGTATCCTATATTAAGAGCATGCGGCAACGCAGCAAATATGATATGACATTAACAGAGGAAGAAAAATCCGAACTACTTCAAGAAGAGCTCGGAGAAACAAGCGAAGCTACGATTCCCGCCAAAGCTGCAAATGAATAATATGGAAATGAATAAGAGATAACAATAAATATATTAAATAAAGGAGAATCCAATATGAACTACGTAAGCAGAGAAAGATTGCAGAAAATCCATGAAGCCAGTATGCGCATGCTGGAAAGAACCGGGATGAAGTATCATAATCCCAAAGCCATCGAAATTTTAAAAGATCACGGCATCAGAGTCGAAGGTAACGTTGCTTACTTCACAGAAGAACAGTTGATGTATTGGGTCAGAAAAGCCCCCTCTACCTTTACCTTGTATGCAAGAAACCCCAAACATAATATCGTAATTGGCGGCAGTAATGTCAATCCGGCACCGCTTTATGGCTGTGCCCACATTGCCGATAAAAACGGAGTCAAACGTCAAGCTACCATTGAAGATTACGTCAACTACGCCAAATTGTTCCATGCCAATGATGATTTTCATGTAGACGGCGGTTTGATGGTACAACCCTTTGACGTCCCCATTCCTTCTTCCTGCCTTTCCATGTTCTATGCTACCTACACCCATTCCGACAAAGCCATGTTCTGCGTCGCCGGGAAAGAAGAATACATGGATGCCATGTTAAAAGCCGCAGAAGTAGCTTACGGTGGAAAAGAAGAATTGCTCCGCCATCCTCATCTGATTACCATCGTCAATGCCAACACACCGTTGCAACTCGACGTCATGATGACCGACGTATTGATCAAATTTGCCGAATACGGCCAACCCATCGTCATCGCCCCCTGTGATATGGCAGGTTCTACATCCCCTGTGACTCTTGCCGGCACTATCGCCATGAGCACTGCCGAAGCATTGGCAACCATTGCTCTGGCTCAAATGGTTCGTCCCGGAACTCCCGTAGTTATGGGCTCCCAGTCTACCACAGCAGATATGAAGACCGGACAGATTGCCATCGGTGCTCCTGAAGGTGCTTTGTGCTACAGATACCTTGGTCAAATGGCTAAATTCTATCAACTTCCCAGCCGTGCCGGCGGCGCTCTCACCGATTCTAAAGTCGTCGATACCCAGGCAGGAATCGAAGCTTATATGACGTTCCTCGCTTGTTGCCAGAATGAAGTCAACTTCATTATCCACTCCGCAGGGATTCTCGATGGATATGCATACACTTCCTATGAAAAAGTAATTTCTGACTTTGAAGTGGTTCGCTATGTATTGAGATATCTCAGAGAATTTGACATCAATGAAGATACCATTCCTTTGGATCTCATCGACGAAGTCGGTCATGATGGCGAATATTTAACCAAAGATCATACCTTCCAATATTGCCATACAGAACCTTTGGCGCCGACCCTTTGCTCCCGCGGGAATGTTCAAGATGCAGCTCATCAATATGAATTGAATATTGAAAAACGCTATGCCCAACTGATGGAAGCATATCAGGAAAAAGCCCCCGTCTGCGACCAGGAAGTTCTCAACAAAATCAAAGATATTTTCGTAGAACAGGGCATTGACCGCGAACTTTTGGATAAAATCGAAGCAATGTAACAATATTCACAAATACAAATTTCATTATAAGGAATCTTAACTCCTCTATATTGTTTCTTAAATCAAACGACAAGACCTCCCGGAATTTTCGGGAGGTCTTGTCTCTTTTTAATTTAATCAAGGTGATACTTCGTTTTGAAATATTCTGCAATTTCCCGAAGCAACTGAAAACTCTGCTCCACGGAACGAGTGCGGTCAGGATTCACCAAACAGCAACGGGACGGCGCCAGCCAAGAACGATCCAGCAATTCATCCTTGTCAATACCACAAGCTGCAATATAATCAAACATTTCCTCCAGCCGAGCCACCAAAGAGGAAAAAGTCTCCGCACTCAATTCCTCGGTAAGGGTGGGAGTAATGCCCCAGGCGATGATGGAACCACTTTTGAGGAAATCCACAACCTCCTCTTTGTAACGGGTGAAAACATGTCCCACACTGTAACTATCCATGGAAAGAACATCGGGAGCGACGTCTCGGAGCAGAAATGACCAATCAGGATTCCCGCAAAGATGAATGCCCCGCGGGCCTTCCAACAATTCCATATAATCCGCATAATCGCGTGCCGCTGCCGAAGCGGTATAACCGGTAAAAGATGCAAAGAGCATTTGCAATCCCGGTTCATCCATCCAAACCAGGGCAGTATCGTTTTTCTTTTTCAACTGCCGATACTGGGCGTTGGCTTTGTTGGCCATAAATTCAAACATGAAGGGACGGATCTCATCGTCATAGATAATGGGGCGGCGATCTTCGTCGGTAATTTTGAAACCGAAACTTACAGGGCCAACACTTTGTCCGCGAATGCACTGAAATCCACTGAGATCACGAGACATAAAATCTTGGAAGGCAATGGAATATTCTTCCGATAGCTCATAATATCCGGGAGATTCACACTGCTCAAAGTGCCTTGGCAGTTCTTCGTAAAATTGATCTCGCTGGAACGTGATGCGCTCTTCCTCCGTATGAATGGTAAGTCCCGGAAATTTTTCGCTGGACTGTGCATACATATCCTCATGATATCTCATTTTAGGCAACTGGGGCCAAAAGGGCACATCCATAGAAAGAGCTATGTCCATGGCCGCTTCCAAATCGGTATGAGGCATAATCGCCATGGCTGTGGTAAGGCATTTACCAGGTAAACGATATTTCATAAAGCAAGGCTCCCTTCCAGATTTTTCTCACAAAAAATTGGAGAATTATCCCAACATGACTTTTAGATCCGATTCCGGATCAGAAATAGGCGTAACGCCAAATTTTTCTACCAAAACATTGAGAACGGTTTTGGAGAAAAATGCAGGAATCGTAGGCCCCACGTAAATATTTTTCACTCCCAGAGAAAGAAGGGTCAAAACAATGCTGACGGCTTTCTGTTCATACCAGGAAAGCACCAGGGTCAACGGCAAATCATTGACGCTGCATTGGAAGGCTTCGGCCAAAGCTAAAGCAACTTTGATGGCGCCGTAAGCGTCATTGCACTGGCCCATATCCATCAGCCGGGGGAAATTGCCAATCTTGCCCAAATCCAAATCATTAAAACGGTATTTGCCGCAGGCCAGCGTAAGGATCAATGCATCGGCGGGTGCAGCCTTTACGAAATCACGATAGTAACTACGGGAACTGCGGTTTCCGTCGCAGCCTCCCACCAAGAAAAAGTGCTTGATCGCGCCGTCTTTGACGGCCTGCACCACTTCGCCGGCGGCGGCGAGGATCGCGCCATGGCCAAAGCCGGTCATGGTGGTATCACCGCCATTCATGCCGTAAAAAGTTTTGGCTTCCGAATAGCCCCCCAAAGCTTTGGCTTGTTGTATTATTGAGGAAAAGTCTTTATGCCCATGGGTGTCGGCGTCGATATGCTTGGTGTTGGGGAAGGACACCACCGAAGTCGTATAAACCCGATCTTGGTAGCTGGCTTTGGGCTTCATAATGCAATTCGTGGTAAAGAGAATTGGAGCGGGAAGTTCGTCAAATTCCTTCTGTTGATTGCACCAGGCTGTACCAATGTTCCCTTTGAGATGGGAATACTTTTGGAATTGGGGATAAGCATGGGCAGGAAGCATTTCCCCATGGGTATAGATATTTACGCCGCTGCCTTCTGTCTGTTCCAAAAGCATGGCCAAATCGTGAAGATCATGACCGCTGATCACAATGAAAGGCCCCGGCTCCACAGTGAAAGTCACCTGCTGAGGACTGGGCACACCGTATGTTTCCGTATTGGCCTTGTCCAGTAATTCCATGGCGGTATAGTTCAACCGCCCACATTCCATTAGCAACCCAAGCCATTCCTCCACGGAATGCTCTTCGGCCAAGGCGGCCATCAGGTTTACAATGCCTCGGTTCAAAGATTCCTCCCGATAGCCCAGAACATGGCAATGGTGGGTATAGGCGGCGACGCCTTTCACCCCAAAGAGCAAAGTGGAACTCAAGGAACGAATATCCTCATCCTGTTCCCATAGGGAGGCAGGCTCATAAACAGATACTTCCGAGGGATAAAGTGCTCTGATCTCGGCGGTTTTGGCTTTCAGCACGTCATCGCTGAAGTTTACATTGGTTAAGGTCATAAAAAGCCCTTCGATGACGCCATCGATATTATTTTCGGATAATTGTTTTCCACTATGGCAAAGCGTTATGATTGCACTTACCAATTCATCCTGAAGGGAAGCGGTGGCAGCGGATTTTCCGCAAACGCCATTCACGGTACAGCATTGGCCTTTGGCTGTTTGTTCGCATTGATAACAAAACATTTTCTCTCACTCCTATCCTTTGAATTCCAGTATTGACAGATTCATTATGGTTAGTATAAGATGGAAGCATGAAAAAAGATGTAACATAGGTTACATTTATTTCAAAAAAGGCACAATACCAAAAGATTATGTTGAAGGAGGCATTATGACAGCGATCAAAGAAGAAATCGAGGGCAGCAAGCTTTTTCTTTCCATGGATAACGAACAAATCCTACGCTTTCTAGAATGCTCAAAACCGCTGATACGGTCCTTCTCCGCCAAAGAGATCATTTTGGAGCAAGGCGAACCTCAAAAAGAGTTACTTATTTTTTTAGAAGGAAGCGCAGAATTATATAAAAATGATTTTGATGGCAACCGCAGTTTGGTCGGAATTCTTTCTCCCAGAGACCTTTATGGGCAGTTGGCAATTTTTGGCAATGACAACCGCAGTCCCTTTACCGTCGAAGCTGTAGAAGAGTGCCGCGTGATGTATATCGGCAAGGACTTATTTTACAGACCCTGCAGTAACGTCTGCCCGACCCATCAACGCCTGATCCAAAATATGCTGGCGCTTTTGGCCAATCAGGCGGCGCTGCTGGATAAAAAGATCGAATACCTTACCACCAAAAGTTTACGGAAAAAAATTGCTCGTTTCCTCTTAGAGGAATCGGCGAAAAATCAAGATGCGGACCTCTTCGAGATCCCTCTAAACCGCGAAGCATTGGCGGAGTATTTTGACGTGCAGCGCCCTTCCCTTTCCCGAGAAATGACCCGCATGAAAGAAGAAAGAATCATCGATTTTCACCGCCGCACCTTTCGCTTATTGGATAGAGAAGCGCTGCGGCGTTACGCCAACTGAAAAAGGAGGAACTTATGGATAAAAAACGATTAAAAAAGTACGCCGAACTGACCGTAAAAGTCGGCGCCAACGTACAAAAAGGCCAAGGCGTTATCATCAACGCCTCGGTGGATCAGGAAGAATTTGTCGCTCTCATTACTGAAGAAGCTTATCGCGTCGGAGCGAAATGGGTCGAAGTTCAATGGAGCAGTCAGAACGTGACCCGTTTGCACCAGAACTATCAAACATTGGAACAGCTTTCCAAAATGCCCCATTGGCAAGAGGAAAAGCATAAAATGATGGCGGAGGAACTCCCCGCCATGATCCATATTTTATCGGATGATCCCGATGGTCTCAACGGTGTGGATCAAGAAAAAATGCAAAAATCAAACGCCGCCAGAAGAAAAATTGTGAAGAAATACCGTGACGCTATGGAAAACCGACATCAATGGACCATTGTGGCGGCGCCGTCCAAAGCCTGGGCAAAAAAAGTTTTTCCCGGTCTCACCTGCGCCAAGGCCAAAGATCAACTTTGGGAAGCAATCTTGCAAACGGTACGCGTTGATAAAAGTAACGACCCCATAGAAGCCTGGGCAGAACATAACAGAAATTTTCAGGAAAAATGCAAAGTTCTGACAGAGTACGATTTTGATCGACTCCATTACACATCCTCCAACGGAACCGATTTTACGGTCTGGCTGATTCCTCATGCTCGCTGGATTGGCGGTGGGGAAACCGCCCTCAACGGCGTCTATTATAACCCCAATATGCCCACAGAGGAAATCTTTACTTCTCCCATGAAAGGCAAAGCCGAAGGAAAACTAGTCTCCACAAAGCCCCTTTCCTATCAGGGACAACTCATTGAAGATTTCTCCATTACCTTTGAAGCGGGCAAAGCCGTCGAATGGGAAGCCCGCAAAGGCGAAGATGTACTGGGACATATGATCCAGACTGACGAAGGTTCCGCCTATTTGGGGGAACTGGCGCTGGTTCCTTATGACTCTCCTATATCTAATGCAGGAATCCTATTCTATGAGACCCTTTTTGATGAAAATGCCAGCTGTCATGTGGCCTTGGGCAGAGGCTTTTCCATGGCATTGGATGGTTTTGAAGCCATGACCTGGGAAGAAGCCACAAATAAGGGCATCAATGATTCCTTGATTCATGTGGACTTTATGATCGGCAGCGGTGACCTTTCCGTCGACGGTTACACTAGAGAGGGGAAAAAAGTTACCGTTTTCCACAACGGTAACTGGGCCCTGTAATAATCCTGTAATATGAAATAATGAGAAAGAAGGCTTTTTCATGAGTCCCCATCGGACGGATTTCGCCCATGGCGATATTCGTAAAAACATGATCGATTTGGCATTACCGCTTTTGGCAGCCCAAATCTTAAATTTATTATATAATGTTGTAGATCGTATTTATATTGCCCGTATTCCCGAGGTGGGAACCGACGCATTGACAGGCCTCGGCATCTGTTTTCCCATCATCGCCATCATAACGGCTTTTGGCAACCTATTCAGCATGGGCGGCACCCCCCTTTGCGCTATGCGCCAGGGCGAGGGACGCGAGGAAGAGGCGGAAAATATCATCGGCAATGTTTTTGTTATGCTATTGATCACCTCTGCGGTTTTAATGGCAACAATCTATCCTTTTCGACAGCCAATCCTATATGTTTTCGGCGCCAGCGACGTAACGTTTCCCTACGCCAACGACTATCTTTCCATCTATCTTTTGGGCACTTTTTTTGCCGTAGTTGGTTTGGGAATGAACAATTTCATCAACTGCCAAGGATTCGGACGCACCGGCATGATCACCATTGCCATCGGTGCTGTAGCCAATATTATTTTAGACCCCATATTTATTTTTCTTTTTGATATGGGCGTCAAAGGCGCAGCCATTGCCACCATAATTTCCCAAGGGATTTCTGCTCTTTGGGTTATGAAATTTATGACGGGTCCCAAAGCTGTTTTAAAACTGAGAATTCGCGCGATGAAAGTGAAACTCAGACGGATCACTTCCATTGTATCCCTCGGCCTTTCCAGTTTTGTCATGTCCGTCACTGGTAGCGCTGTCCAGGTAGTGGCCAACAGCAGCTTACAGTTCTACGGCGGAGATCTTTACGTTTGCGCCATAACGGTCATCAACACCATCCGTGATATCGTAACCTTGCCGGCATTATCATTGAGCAACGGGTCCATTCCCGCCTTAAGCTATCGTTACGGTGCCAAAGCCTATGATGAAGTGCGTCGGGGTATCCGTTTCCTCATCGGCGTTTTTGTATCTTACGCAGTAATTGCTTGGGGAATTCTGCTATGTTTCCCGCGAATCCTCATTCGAATTTTTAACAGTGATCCTGCTCTGCTGGAAATTGCCGTCCCATCATTGCGCATGTTCTTCCTCTGTTTCTGCATGATGGCACTGCAATTCTCCGGGCAAACGGCCTTTTTGGCCTTGGGCAAGGCGAAGCAAGCTACTTTTTTCTCTCTGCTGCGAAAAGCTTTTATCGTGATTCCTTTGATGGTGATTTTGCCGCGGTTCGATGGCATCGGAGTTCATGGAATATTTTTGGCGGAACCCATCTCCGACCTCATTGGAGGTGGCGCTTGTTTCCTCACCATGATATTGACGGTCCTTCCTGAGCTAAAGAAAAAGTATAGACACATAGAACATTCACTCTAACGCAATAAAAAGCCCGTGGCAATCACTGAAACGCCACGGGCTTTCTCGCGTATTTTTTAAGCGCTTTTGTGATAGGGGCATCGTTTGCCAATACATTGATGATTATCATGAGAAAAATCACAAAGGATTTTTTCCGGCAATTCCATGGAAATTTGAAAATGCTCCTTTACAAAAGCTACTGCTGTTCTAATTGCCGTAAAGCTGTTCCGTTTGCAGCAACGGGGCCCTCCCAAACCGCTAATAGCCTTTAAAGAACGGGAAGTCATCTCGTTGGAAAGCCCCCAAGGTTCTTTGGATAAAGGCGTCGATCCGGTAACAATGCTGACAAAAATTCCGCTGCTGACCGCTGCGCCACAGCATCCCCAGAAGCCGCAGATGCCTCCAGGTACCTTTTTCCCCCGTTTGATCATTTCTTTTAACGCTTGCTCCAGATCGACCTCCCCGCCACAATTACGGTAAGCGGTAAGCAATGCCGCTCCCACCAAAATATGGTGTTCCGGTCCGTGCATATGGATATAAGGATGTTCCATCATGGATTGCAATAACACAAGGGGGTTTTTCCCCTGAAAAGTCAAACATTGCTCCATCATAGCCGCAATTCCTTGTTGACTGTGGCATTGGTCACAGACAAAATGCCCTTGCGTGCAACTGGCATTGGAAGCAAAAGATTTGCCGCAGATTTCACAGTTCATCTCCCGGCTCGTTTCGTAATACACAATGGGCTCACCACAGATAAGACAAGCCCCCTCCTTTTGTCCCATATTCATCACTCCTTTCGCCGAATCCTTCCTATGGACATTATTATACTATATCATGTCCCAAAAACAATCTTTTTCCCTGAGTTCTTTGCCGATGAACGCAAAAACCAGCATGCAGAGATACGAGATTCGATACCGAAAGGAGGAAGCATCCACGGTGCGAGGTCGCTGTCAACCGCACGGATCATTCCTCGGCGCCAATGGCATTCCCCGTATACAACTGATAATACCTGCCTTTTTCCTCGAGCAGTTGTTCGTGGCTCCCCCGCTCAATGATGCGACCGTGTTCCAAGACCATAATACAGTCGGAGTTTTTTACCGTGGACAAACGATGAGCGATGACAAAGGTTGTGCGTCCTTTCATCAACCGATCCATGCCGTCTTGTACCAAGGCTTCCGTACGAGTATCGATGGAGGATGTGGCTTCATCCAAAATCAGAACAGGGGGATCCGCCACAGCGGCTCTGGCAATGGCGAGAAGCTGCCGTTGCCCCTGGCTTAAATTTGCCCCGTCTCCGGTCAAAATCGTTTGGTATCCATCGGGCAGCCGACGGATAAACCCGTCGGCATTGGCGAGTTTAGCTTCGGCAATACATTCTTCGTCTGTTGCGTCCAAACGACCGTAACGAATGTTTTCCATCACTGTCCCGGTAAATAAATGGGTATCTTGTAAAACCATGCCCAGGGAACGCCGCAGGTCCGATTTCTTAATTTTATTAATATTGATTCCGTCATAGCGAATCTTTCCGTCTGCGATGTCATAAAAACGGTTAATCAGGTTGGTAATGGTGGTTTTCCCCGCGCCGGTACTGCCGACAAAAGCGATTTTTTGCCCGGGAGTTGCGTACAATTTAATATTGTGGAGGACAATCTTATTGTCATCATAACCGAAATCCACATCATCGAAGGTGACGTCGCCTTCCAATTTTTTATAGGTGATCGTTCCATCGGATCGATGAGGATGTTTCCATGCCCATAAGTTCGTTCGTTCTTTGGTTTCGGTTAAATTTCCATTTTCATCAATCTTGGCGTGTACCAATTCAACATAGCCGTGATCTTCTTCCGAAGGCTCATCCATCAAATCGAAAATACGCTGAGCACCAGCCATCGCCATAACGATGCTGTTCATTTGTTGGCTGATTTGACTGACCGGCTGGGTGGAATTTTTATTCAGGGTTAAAAAGGATACAAGCGTCCCCAGAGTCAAACCCCAATATCCGCTCAAAGCAAAGATCGCACCTACAATGGCACACAAGACGTAACTGATATTGCCAATATTGGCATTGACCGGCATGGTGATATTGGAGAAGGTATTGGCCTTGTCGGCGCTCTCGCGCAATTCTTGATTCAATTTGCGGAATTGCTCCAAGCTTTGATCTTCGTGGCAAAATACCTTTACCACCTTTTGCCCTTCCATCATTTCCTCGATATAACCGTTGACTGTACCAAGATCTTTCTGCTGTTTTGAAAAATATACGGCGGATTTCCCCGCGATCTTCGATGTGACCCATGCCATAACGCCAATCATGGCCAAGGTCATAAGCGTCAGTGGGATATCCAGGATCAACATACTGACAAACGAAGTCAAAATCGTTATGACGGAATTGATGATTTGCGGAATACTTTGACTCATCAATTGTCGAAGCGTATCCACGTCGTTGGTATAGACCGACATAATATCACCGTGAGCATGGGAGTCAAAATATCGAATCGGCAACGATTCCATATGGTGGAATAACTCAATCCGAAGGTTACGCATGGTTCCCTGGCTCACATTGACCATAATTCGGTTATAAGCATAGGCGCATAAAATGCCAATGATATAAGTAATCACGATGGAACCCAATGCGGCAGCCAATGCAGAAAAATCAGCAGTTTGCGCTTGAGTCAAGGGAACAATATAATCATCGATTAAACTTTGCATGAAGAGCGTACCGCGAAGGGTAGCCAGAGCGGATCCTAAAATACATACAACGACCATAAAAAATGAGAATTTATAGTTTTTGAGCATATATCCGAGTACACGCCCCATGACGGCGATCTGCTGCCGCAAATTCATTTTATTTTTGTTTTTTGCTGCCATTATTGAACACCGTCCTTTTGCCCTTGAGTAGGATGATCAAAATCTCCGCCGCCTTTGGTCTGGGCTTCATAAATCTCACGATAAATACGGTTTCCTTCAAGAAGACGCTCATGGGTATCAAAACCATTGATCCTTCCGTTTTCCAGGACTAAAATACGGTCCGCATCCTGTACGCTGGAAACTCTCTGCGCAATGATCAATTTGGTCGTACCGGGAATTTTATGGGCAAAGGCTTCTCGTATTTTGGCATCAGTTGCCGTATCTACTGCACTGGTAGAGTCGTCTAAAATCAAAATTTTTGGATTTTTCAGCAATGCTCTGGCAATGCAAAGCCGCTGTTTTTGGCCGCCAGACACATTGCTTCCACCCTGCTCAATCCAGGTATTGTATCCATCCGGAAATTGCTCAATAAATTCATCGGCACAAGCCAAACGACAGGCTTCTTTGCATTCCTCTTCCGTGGCGTCTTCTTTCCCCCAACGCAAGTTATCCAAGATGGTACCAGAAAAAAGAACATTTTTCTGAAGTACCACAGCCACTTGCTCCCGGAGGACTTCAAGATCATATTTGCGAACATCTTTTCCGCCAACGCAAACATTTCCCTCGTCCACATCATACAGGCGACAGACCAAGTTTACCAAGCTGGATTTCCCGCAACCGGTTCCACCGATAACACCAATGGTCTCTCCCGATTGAATATGCACGTCAATATCGCTGAGTGTTTCTTCTCCGCTTCCATGTTGGTATGAAAAACTTACATGATTAAAATCAATACTCCCATCCGGAATCTCCATTTCCGGTTGCTGAGGATTGACCAAATCTGCTTTTTCTTCCAATACCTCCGCAATACGTCTGCCACTGGCAGTGCTCATCGTGATCATGACGAAAATCATTGAGAGCATCATCAATGACATCAAAATACTCATCACATAGCTGAACATTGAGGTCAACTCACCGGTGGTCAGATCTCCAATAACAATATATTGTGCTCCAAACCAAGAAAGGGCAATGATAGAGCCATAGATTACCAGCATCATCACAGGGCTGTTAAATGCAAGAATGCCTTCCGCCTTCACAAAAAGTTGATACAAGTTTTCCGCCGCTTTCTGAAATTTGCTATTTTCATGATCCTCCCTTACAAAAGCCTTCACCACACGGATGGCTGAGACGTTCTCCTGAACGCTGGCATTCAAATCATCGTATTTGCGGAAAACTTGATGAAATATCTTCGTTGTTTTCGACATGATCAATATTAACGCCACCGCCAAGATAACCATAGCAACCAAAAAGATAACACTCAATCTCATACTGATGATAAAGCACATGATCATACTGCAAATAAGCATCAGCGGTGCCCGGACAGCGATACGAAGAATCATCTGATATGCGTTTTGGACATTAGTGACATCGGTGGTCATACGGGTTACCAGGCCGGCAGTGCTGTATTTATCAATATTGGAGAACGAAAATGTTTGCACATTTTCATAGATTCCCTCCCGCAAGTTACAGGCAAAGCCAGATGAAGCCTTTGCTGCATACCTCCCGGCTAAAACACCAAATAAGAGACTTAAAAAAGCCATAACGAGCATGATTCCACCGTATAAATACACTTGGTGAATATCCCCGGCTTGAATCCCTTTGTCAATAATGGAAGCGATAATAAAGGGAATCAGCACTTCCATCAAGACTTCCAATCCGGTAAAAAGCGGCGTTAACAGTGAAGCCTTTTTATATTCCCCCACTTGCCTCAATAAGGTTTTTACCATTGTTCTTTCCTCCTTGCGGATTCCTGTCTCAAATTATGAATCATCGTATTCAGCCCCTTTTTCATAATCTCCAAATGTTGTGAAGGAATCTCCCTGCATAAATGTCTCTGTTCTTCCTGAAGTCCTGATTCAATTCGTTCTTTCATGGCAAAAGCCTTTGGGGTCAAGAAAATCTGCTTCATTCTATCATCCTCGGGATTGGTTGCCGTTTCTACGTAACCTTTTTTCTTAAGACCCTTCAACGTAGAGGAAATCGCTGATTTGGAAATTCCGAATTTTTCATGCAGCTCTGTAGCATAGACAATATCGCCATTGCGGAAAAAAAGATATTCGAGCACAAGGCTTTGCGAAGGAGAAATATCCAAGTTTTTCATTTGATTTCTCCCATATTGCTCCAACGATAAATTCAACTGCTTTAAGAGCAAAATGATATTTTGATCCATCAACTCTCTCTCCTTTCTTTCCATTAAGATTGTTGACGATTCTGTCATGAACCGTTCGTCCATGAACTATTATAGCAACAATTTCTTGAAAGTGAATTTAGAATATGCTATTATTAATAAGGAAATCTAATTAATTGCACAGAGAGGAAAATTAATGAATACATTTCAGCTCACATGTTTTTTAGCAGTTGCGGAAACCCTCAGCTTTGCCCGAGCCGCCGAATCCCTCCATGTGACCCAGCCCGCCGTGACTCAGCAAATCCATTCCCTGGAAAAAGAATTAAATGTCAAACTGTTTAAACGTACCACTCGTTCTGTAAAAATCACCAAAGAAGGTTCGATTTTTTACAACGATGCCCAACACATCGTGGCCCTTTCCGAACGGGCCAAAGAAAAATTTAAAAATCCTTATGAACAAGATATCCGGATTCTATCTCTGGGATGCCATAGTCATACACAGCTATTTTTGCTGCCTTCCCTGTTGCAACAGCTTAAGGAGCAATGCCCCAATGTACATCCTCGGCTGCAAGTTATCCCCTTCCAGCATTTATACCGCTTATTGGACGAAGACGATTTGGACGCAATCATCGGCTTTCGCGAACCGGATTCCAAAAAGATATCCGCCCAATATCGAGAATTGAGCAAAATTCCCATTGTCTGTGTGTGCTCCTTGGAACATCCATTATCGCAGCGTCAATCCGTCGCCATGAAAGATTTAAAAAATGAAAAACTGATTCTTTTGGATCCGGCCAAAGCCCAAACAGATGCCGCGCAACTCCAGGGGCAACTTATGGGCGGACGAGCGCCTTCGGAGTTCTTTTTTTGTGAATCCATAGAAGCAGCCATCATCCTGTCCCAAGCCGGTTTCGGTATTTCGATCCTGCCGGATCTATTCATCCCCCCGGAACTCTCTTTGGCACGAATCCCCATAGAAAACATTGCCCCGGCATCCTTTGGTATTTATTATAAATCCATCCAAGGCAATCCTCCGCTGCGAGCGTTACTCCAGATTATGCGGAGCAGAATAGAAAAAAATATTCCTATAACAAACTATCATTAAATCTTTATCAGAGCCTGGATCGCTGGCAATTTTCTTTATACCGACGACGCAATGAAATCGTTGCACACCATAAAAAACCCCGTAGGAATGATCTCCTACGGGGTAATGCTCTTTTAATGGGAGGATAATCTCTTATTTGTGATATTTACTGGAATTGATCGCAAACCTCTTCCATCAGTTGATCAATTTCCAATGGGATGATTTTGTCTGCAATTCTGTCATACGTCGATAGATTCCTCCCCGGTCCATCAATTCCGAAGAGGTTCCCTGTTCTGCCACGTTACCTTCTTTCAATACGACAATTTTATCGGCGCCGGCTACGGTGCGCATACGGTGGGCAATTACGAGCACTGTTTTATCTTTGACCAAACGAGATAGCGCTGTTTGAATCAGTGTTTCATTTTCCACATCAAGAGAAGCAGTGGCTTCATCCAAAAGAATGATCGGCGCGTCTTTTAGAAAAGCCCTGGCAATGGAAATACGCTGACGTTCTCCACCCGAAAGTTCACAGCCGTTTTCCCCGATGCGACTGTTCCATCCATCGGGCAATTTCTCCACAAATTCATCACAGTTGGCCAGTCTGGCGGCATGCAACACCTCTTCGTCAGTGGCATCCTTTTTGCCAATACGGATATTTTCCAATACTGTATGATTGAATAAAGTCACATCCTGGAATACAATGGAATAAAGGGAGAGCAATGTTTCCGGATCCACTTTGGAAATATCCATCCCACCGATGGTAATTTTTCCACGATCAACATCCCAAAATCTGGCTGCGAGACGGGAAACCGTTGTTTTCCCACCGCCGGAAGGACCGACGAGGGCCGTAACCTCGCCCTGTTTCGCTGTAAAAGAAACATCTTTCAAAACCGCTTCCCCAGTGTTGTAAGCAAATCCCACATGTTCAAAAACAATATCACAACCATTGTTAGAGAGCGATGCTTTGCCGCTTTGTACCGGATGATCCAAAATCTCATTCATCCGCGCCACATTGGTGCGGCTTGCAATAATAGCGGCAAGATTCTGCAGCGCCGTCTGCAAAGGATCATACAACCGCGAAGCGACTAAGAGAAACAAAAAGAAGGTCAACAGATCCAAAGTCCCGGCAATCAGCAGTGTGGAACCTACCAGAGCCACAGTGGCAATGCCCAACTTTAAAATGAGCTGCGCCGAAACTACAAAAGCGGCAGTACCGAATTCAGAAATCACAGCACGCTTTTCTACTGCTTTGATTTTTTGATCCAATCCCACCAGATAGGCGCTTTCCGCATTGTTGGATTTTAAATCCCGCACCGTCTCAAGACACTCTTGAATCCCATCAGCACAGGCCATTTTCGCATCCATTTGCTTTTTCCCCAAAATATCTTGGACTTTGAAGGAAAGCGTTACAATGAGGAAAGAAACGGGAATGACCCACAACGCAGCCAGGGCCATGCGCCAATCAAAGAAAAACAATCCAACTGCTACGAGGGTTGTGGAAACGATAGAACCGATTAATTCCGGAATAAAATGAGAAAAACTGGTTTCCAAAAAGGTACAATCCGCCATAATAGTGCTGGTCAAATCAGCGAGATCCTTTTTGCCAAAAAAGGAAAGCGGCAATTTGCGCAATTTTTCCGCAAGGGTGATGCGACGTACACCGCTTTCCACATAGGTAGCCAAATAAGTAGCATTGTATTGAAAATACGTTGTCGCAAAAATCAGTGCGATACAAAGAATACAACCGCAGATATAAAAAGAACTTCTGACGCTATTACTGCTTTCCAAAAGGTCTCCAACAAGAAAATATAAAAGCCCCACGGGAATCATCAACACAAGATTCGAAAGGATGCAGGCGAAACACGCCTTGATTAAGTCTTTGGCTCCTTGACGAGATAATGCAAATTGCCGTTGGATCTTTTCAATCATATTGCTTGCTCCTTTCCGACTTTCCATTGTACTGAAGTCTGGTAATTACTCCACATGGTATGGTAAAGTCCCTTTTCCGCCATAAGCTCTTCATGGGTTCCGCTTTGAATAATCTCACCATCGCACAAAACAAAAATGCGGTCCGCATTGACTACGGTAGACAGACGATGAGCGATCATAATGACGGTTTTTCCTTTTGCCAAGCGGGCAAAGGCCTCTTGCACCCTGATTTCATTATCGGGATCCGCAAATGCCGTAGCCTCGTCCAAAATAACAATAGGGGAATCCTTTAACATGATTCTGGCAATTGCAATTCTTTGCTGCTCCCCGCCGGAAAGATATACACCATTGCCACCAATTACCGTGTCGATCCCATGGGGAAGCTTTTCAATAATATCCATACACTGAGCAGCTCTCAACGCCTGCAACACTTCTTCCCTGGAAGCATCGGGCTTGGCAAGACGCACATTTTCAAGGATCGATGTTTTGATCAAACGGCTGTCCTGAAATACAAAAGAAACGGTGTTCATTAACTGCTCTTTGGGAATATTGCGAACATCAATGCCGCCCAATAAAATACGACCGCTCTTCACATCAAAAAAACGGGAAATAAGGTTTGCCAACGTTGTTTTTCCGCCGCCAGAAGGTCCCACCAATGCAACGGTTTCTCCGGAATCAATATGCATGAACACGTGATGAAGCGCCTCTTTCTCGTCATCATAGCGGAAACTGACATCTTGAATCTCCACAGAAGCATCTCGTAAAGACGCGGGCTCACGAACTTCCGGCAAAGGTTCGATTTTCATAATGCTATCAATCCGCTGTAAAGCATCGTCAACAATCATGGCATTCTCACTTTGAAACATAATTTTCGTCAAGGTAATGGAGATCACCGGTGTAATAATAATATAGAAAATCAAGTCCGTTAAAAATGCCGAAGTAACGCCGTCACGAGTAAAAAATAGTCCTGCAGCAATTAAAAACACAAAGACGCCGTTGATGGCCGCGGTATAAAACAACATGGGCAGTCTCAGCTGTTTGGTATAGGCGATCACCCATTTACTGTAATTATCAATGGCTCCTTTGAAGCGCTTAAAAGAAAAAACGGTCTGACCAAAGGTTTTTACCACGGGAATTCCTCGCACATATTCGACAGCCTCGTTGGACATATCATCAAGAGCGTTCTGGTATTCCGCCATTTTTTGACGCATCTTCGCCCCGGTCATACTGGCCATAATCAAAAAAGCCAGAACTACGGGAATGAGACTTAATAATCCCAATCGCCAATCAAAGGAAAACAGTAATACCAAAAGCCCCAAAGGCGTCGCGATAGCGCCGGCTTTGTCCGGCAGTTGATGGGCGAGATACGTTTCCGTGGCAGCACTGGATTCATTCACGATTTTACGCATTTTTCCGCTGCCGAAACTGTCCATAAATCCCAATGGTAAGGTCACAATATGATGCATGGCCGTACTGCGAATATTGGTAGCGATACGGAATGCCGCAATATGGGAGCACATCAGCCCCGCTACATAAATTATGAGAGAAAGTGCGGCAAAAAGCACCGCCATCCAGCCGTAATGGGTAAGCCCCTGTGCTGACTGAAAATTCGGAGCAACAGAAAGCACTTCTTCAATTATCCTCCAAAGATACCAAAAAGGCACCAAGGCAAAGAGCGCGCTTAAAGCCGAAAGCCCCCAGGAAACAATGGCCAGATACCGGAAAGAACCGGCATACGACAAAAGCCTCGCAAGATTTGACTGCTGTTTCAAATAAATTCCTCTTTTAATATGAAGTATTTTGGGACGGCTTCCACATCGAAACCGTTATATTTATCATAGTTAGCATATGCTAACTATAAAGTAAAAAGAAAGGGCTTTATAGCCCCATGATCTCCTCCCAGCCTGCTGTGTAGAATGCCCGAAGTTCTTTCACATACTTCACTGCTTGCTTCCGCGGCATATCATGAACCACCATTTCAAAAAATGCAGAAAACATGCCGCTGACTAAAATATGCTCAAGCTGCGAATCGATATCGGGAACCCGTTGTCCGAGCCCCCTTAAAACCGCGACGAATCTGTGGGTATAATCCACCTCGATTTCTACCATTTCATGAATGAAGTTTTCATATTTTGTACCTTCAGCACAACAAATCAATAGTTTCACAGCGTCAAAATTCTCATAAATGTACTCCACCATCCAGTCCATGCAGTCGCCGGAAATCTTACCCATCTGTTCAAGCTGTTCCTCGTTGGGGAGGCAGGCAAAAGTAACTTGGGCTTCTTTAAAACGATCCATCAGTATTCTGGCGGATTTACCTACAAGGGCGTCAAATAAATCTTCTTTGCTTTGGAAATACCCATAGAACGCCCCAGTAGTCACCCCTGCCTCTTTTACAATATTGCGTAACGAAGCATCGCGAAACCCTTTTTCCATAAATTCTTTATGACCTGCGGATAAAATATTTTGCATTGTATTGCCATTAGAATTTCCCATAAAACACCTTTCACCGATATAACACTGTTATATAATCGTCAAAAAAATACATTCCTATTTGGCAAAAATTGATTTTTTGGATAACATCTCAAACATTTTGTTTGCTGTGGATCTTAAGGGCGGTATATCCTGCCTCTTTCACCGTTGTTCGAAGGAACTCTTCAGTGACTTCCTGTTCTGCTCCCACCAACGCACATTTTTTCTGAAGATCGACTTTGGCAGCAAAACCGTCTTTCGCATGAAAGGCATTTTCTACTCTGGTGGCGCAACTCTGACAAACCATTCCATCGATGGTTATTTCATATTGATACGGATAGTCAGACACATTACCGTTAGCTTTTATTTTTTTTACTTTACCACCGTCACTACCGCAACAACCGCTAGAAAGCTTTTTACAGTAACTGCGAATGGCATAAATGGCAATCAATACCAAAATTACGAGAATAATGATGGTCCCCATAGTTTAACCTCCTTGCTCATTTGATACAGCGTTGCCAACGAATTGCAATGCTCATTGCCCTCAATTAACAATCATTAACAATGTTTCAAAGCTGCTCAGACCTATCGCTTAAAGTTAGTTTATGCTAACTTTAAATCAATATAGCACATTTGTCATTAATTTGTCAAGAAGGAATCCTGCCAAAAACTTCCCACGACATCAATCATAAAATGAAAAGAGTCTCGATATATCAGGTCAATAGAGAAAGTGAATTGCCGACGTCCAAAGTACACGGGAAAGTAGTGGTTGGAAAAGTATTACTGTTAAAATAGTTGCTAACATAAACCAAATTTCTTTTTGGGAACGATATTGATCCGCGGTAACCTCAATTTGCATCAAAGATCCCAGACCTTTCGCCACAAGAAAACCGAAAGCGGTGCCGAGGGTATTGGCGATCAGATCGTCAATATCTGTCGTCCGAAAAGTAAACAACTGCGCCGTTTCTATCAAAAGCGAGAGCCCAAATCCCAGCCACAAAATATTTTTCCATTTAGAAAAGGGAGCCCATAACAGTGACGGGAAACATCCGATAGGAAGAAAAATCAGCACATTAAACCCATATTGAATTGGAGCGTCAATCAGCCCCCGAAAGGGAATGATATTACAATTGAAATCTAAAGTATGGAAATCAAGCGTCGGCATTCCCGTCATGAAAAAGAGCATTAGAACCCAAAGAGAAAAAAGCAAAAGCATGGCACTTCTTGGGCTTTTGATTTTCCCATGACAAACTGCCGGATAAAGTAAAAACGCAGGGACCAAAATGATCAATAAAGAGATAAGGGCAATTCCCAACGACAACAACCAAATCATGAACCATTCCTTTCCGCAAAACGCCATGAAAATCATGGAATCCCCACCAGCTTGGCTTTGATGGGGATTCCTCAATTCTAACACTCCGCTTCCCGAAAAGCGGATTGATGATTACAAACAGTCATATGAGAGTTTATGATTACTCCTGGCGAATCGCGGCCAAAGGGCTGATTTTCACCGCCCGATTGGCCGGCGAAAATCCGGCGATCAGGCCAACGCCAATGGCAAACCCCATGCCCAGGAGCACCAACCAAAATGGAATCACAGAAATCTTCATACTCATCCCTTCCACCAAAGCTGAGGTCACAAGATTCAGAATAAAAGATAGGAAGTAGCTGAAAAGAATTCCGACAACACCGCCGAGAAAACCAATGCCTCCTGCTTCCAATAGAAACATCATGCGAATATCATTCAAACGGCAGCCGAGAACTTTCATAACCCCAATTTCTCTGGTGCGCTCATATATGGACATAATCATGGTATTGGTAATTCCCAAGGCGGCTACGAAAAGAGAAATGGCTCCGAGTCCCCCGAGAACCAGTTGAATCAAACGAGCCTGTTTGCTCATGGCTTCACGAAATTCCAGAGCACTGCTGGTTTGAAACCCCATGTCCTTGAGCTCTTCTTCCACCGTTTCCACATTTTCATAAGAGTCCACGTTGACTTGGATATTACTGTAAGTGTTTTTATCGGGTTGAATTCCGTTAATTGCATGATACTCTGCCAACAATTTTTTCCCCAACTCCAATGAAATGCATGCACCATAAACTGTCTCGTAATGGCTCCAATCTTCTTTTAAAACCCCGATGGGATAAATAGGCTGAGACGATACGGTTTCTTTCCGGCCGGATGACGCGCCTTCACTACTCTCTGCGGCCGCCGTTTCCTCGGAATTCTCTGCCGACAGCTCTTGAGAACTCTGCCGGATCACAGAAATAGAATAGGAAGCACCCATGGGATCTACCACCGGCGCGCTGGTATATTCCCCAGACTCATCCGTGGAATACTCGGGGATCTGTCCGGTATTGGCGTCGGAAAATTGCCACGGTGTATATTTGCCCCAGAGGATTGCATTGTCTTGATCTCTGTCAGGCAAAGAACCTTCGGTGGTCTCGTATCCCATATCTTTCATCATGGAAAGGTCCATGGCAGTAATACTATCACTGAAAACATAATTACCGCTGGAAATTTCTGCAACGCCATTAAGCGTCAAAAAAGGGACTACTGTTTTCACATGGTCGAGACGGCGCATTTGCTCTACACTTCGATCATCTAATGCGACATTACTGCGATTTTGCTGATTATTTTCGGGGACGGAGACACTAATGGCAGTAATATCCATATAAGAGGCCATTTCTTCATCAAAGGAGCGGTTTAACCCAACTCCCAATGACATCATTACCACAATGGAACAAGTACCAATGACCACACCCAACACCGTCAGAATCGTACGAACCTTCCGCCGAAAGAGATTACGAAAACACATGGCCAGCAGGTCACTGATCTTCATTGTCGTCCTCCTCTACGAGATCGGAATCATCATCCCAATCGTTCTCATCCCAAAAAGATTCTTCTTGGGCCGCTTTTTTCTTTCTTCTGCGACGGACAAAAATAACGATTCCCAAAGTCACAACGGCGATGATGCCAATGAAGATGAATGCAATGGGTAGAAACCCCCCGCCGGAATCATCGGCAGCAGCAGCCATTTCTTCATCAGATACCTGGGCTTCCTGAACATTGACGGTAAATTCCGAAGCTGCCTCCTTCTGATTGCCATGGGCGTCTTCGTAACGGATCACGAATCTCAGGTGTTTTTCTCCCACATCTTCAAAGGTAGAGTAAAGATGACTGCTGCTGGACATCTGAGCCGAAGCATTAATGGTGCCAATATAGGCATTATCAAGAAGTTCACCGCTGTCATTATCATAAAGAAATACTTCGGTATTCAATAATTTGGAGAATCCGCGATTGAGAAATTCGTAATCCACAGGGGATTCTTCTCCGGCATAAACAGGATAATCTTCGGATCCCATAGCGGCCTTGTTAATGGAAACACGCTCTTCCTGGGCGAGAGGAACGG
Source organism: Candidatus Cryptoclostridium obscurum (assembly GCA_904420535.1). Taxonomy (GTDB): domain Bacteria; phylum Bacillota; class Dehalobacteriia; order UBA7702; family UBA7702; genus Cryptoclostridium; species Cryptoclostridium obscurum. Next base: position 11,987 of record CAJFVQ010000091.1, on the reverse strand, counting down.
CGATTTTGATTTCCGAAGCATTGCTACATTTTGCGCCGTCATCATAGTATTCATAGGAAACCGTCACAGTAATAGGATAGGACCCCTCTGCTGATTCCGCAGAAGAAATAAAATCTGCACTGCATTCCACGGTACCATTTGCCTTAATCCTTTCAAAGTAAAGAGTATCGGTATCGCGGTTTAATCCATAAATCTCGCCGCCGTTAACTTTCACCACCACATTTTGCACAGTAAAGGTTTTACTGGTATTCTTTAGATGAAACGATAATGTAAATGCCTTTCCTGCATAGACTTGATCTCCGCCAAAGGAAAATTTACTTACCACTAGATTGGGGATCAGCCCGTTGCCGCTGGTACCGGACGTCGGCGGCAAGGTTGTTTCTGTATTGCCCCCGGAAATGATTTCATCATCGGCGGCAAAAATCGGGTTGACAGCTGCCAAAACAAAAGTAAAAATCAAGGCTAGCACCGGTAATATCATATACTTTTTCATTTTCATCATTTTTTACGCTCCTTCGTTGTTGCTATTAACGTTTGTATTTCGGGAATCTGTATAAAAACAGGGTTGATTTTTTCGGTCGCTGTGAATTTTGCCGTCAATCAGATGGATGATACGATCGGCGTAATCAGCGATTTCCGGATCATGAGTCACGATAATCAAGGTCTGTCGATGCTGCCGTGCCATGGAAACCATCAATTCCATCACTTCAATGGTAGTTTTGCTGTCAAGATTTCCTGTGGGCTCATCGGCAAAAACAAGTTTGGGACGGTGAACAAATGCCCTGGCGATGCCAACTCTTTGCTGTTGACCACCGCTCATTTCACTGGGGGTGTGATCCATGCGGTTGGCAAGGTTTACCGCAGCCAACATTTTACGAGCAAGATTTTCCCGCTCTTTTTTCGATGTGCCGCGAAATTCCAACGGCATTGCCACGTTGGCCCAAGCCGGCAAAGAGGCAATTAGATTGTAGGACTGAAAAACAAACCCCACGCTTTCTCGGCGAAAATCTGTCAGCGCTTTTTCTCCCATGGAATGGATAGGCAGGGAATCAATCCAGATTTCTCCTCGCGTAGGCGGTTCCAATCCCGCCAACATATTGAGGAGCGTACTTTTGCCAGAACCGGAAGTTCCGAGAATACAGCAGATTTCTCCCCGTTCTATGGTCAAATCAATACCGTTTAAAGCTTTGACCTTTTCATCGCCGACGCGATAAAATTTTTTTAAGTTTTTTACTTGAATCATTGATTTCATAAATTTCCTCTCAAAGGCGATTTAGGATAAAGCCCTGTAAATACCTGCCAAAATTTTTTTCTTTTCAAACGGCGATGGACCAGAAGAAACAAACCATAGCCGCAAAGACCGCCCAAAAGATTCATTATCAAATCGTCTATATCCGCAGACCGCCCAGTGAAATACTGGAAAGTTTCGATAGAAACATTGACAATCAGCGCAATTGCCATAACCTTCCATAAATTCCGGCGGGATAACACCGTTGCCAGAAAAAAGGTAAAAGGTACAAACATAATAAAGTTAATCGCCAGCTGTTGCATAGTAGAAGCAACCCCCATACTGTATGGCTGGAATAACCATCCCAAAGGAATCAGGTTCATATGCCGCACTGTGGCTTGGAAATCGGCGCCGGACAATGTGACAAAAAGAATCATCAGGCCTACGGAAAAAAGGCAGAAATAGGCGGCCTGCCGCCAATTCCCGATACCACGGCGACGGTAATATACATAGAATGGCAAATAAAGAATTATGCCGCCCAATAACAACAGCGGCATCCAGAAATAAAAGAAACTGGTAATCATAAATGCTCCTTGCTGTATGCATTGTATTGACTGTACCAACCAAGTTAATACAATTATAAACAGAGGCAACACAAAAGTCAAGAAGAATTTTGTTTTCTTGGAAAATGACGCAAACTATGCTACAATGAGGAAATATGAAGGAGGAAAAAAAGAATAAAATGAAGTCCAACTGCGATGATTGCATGAATTATATTTACGATGAAGAAACAGACTGTTATATTTGTCTGGTAGATTTGGATCAAGACGAAATGGAGCATTTTTTAAATTATGCCACCAGCCATTGTCCTTATTTCCGTTTTTGCGACGATTATACTTTGGCTCGTAAACAATAAAAAACCGCCATATTTTCACCAGATTAACAAAAAATATAGCGGTAAAATAAAAATATTTTCCATCCAAACAGGAGTGATCCACAAAGAGTTCTCTCAAGATATAAGCTTTGCACGATAAAAAACCGCCTGATGAAATAATCAGGCGGTTTTCAAGATTTAACGGACCAATATACTGTGTTCCACGGAAGCTTCCATAATATCCAAATATGCCCAATGATCGGTCTCGAGATCGCTGAAAGGACACAAATCAAAAATTCCGGGGTCTTGCAATTCTTCCGTTTCGGGATCTCGCCCCAATAGACGGTTAAGCATGGTCACAGCCTCTGCCCGGGTCACATACTGTTGCGGGCGAAACGTTTGATCCGGATACCCCTGTACCAAACCGCTCCCGGCGACTTTATCCACAGCCGAAGCGAACCAATCGCTTTCTGCAACATCGGAAAAGGTAGCATCAGAAGATTCCAGTTCGATACCTTCAGCCTCTGCATATTGAACCATAAAAGCGGCGAATTCCGCCCGCGTCATAGAAGACTCAGGGTTAAAAATACCCCCGCCATAACCTTGAAAGTAACCGAGATCTGTTACCGTCTCAATATAAGATGCCGACCAACGACTCTCATCAACATCATCATAGGCCCCCTGATACTCTAACAACTCACTTTCCGACGCAATGGCGATCATTTTCGCCACCTCTTCCCGACTGGTCGTCCGTTCCGGCTGGAAACGACCGTCAGGATAACCGGAAATGTACGGTTGATGAATCACCGTTTCCGCAGGCTCTTCCAATTCGCCAACATCGATATCAAAATTCATTTCAAAGGTACGAGACCACGGGAATCGATAATCAGACAAGTCAATATTGCTTACCTGTTTTTCCGCATAAGGAGAAAAGTTGGTGATAAAATTTGAGGCCAAAAGATTCTCCAGAATCGGTTCAGCAGCAACGGCCATTTTTTCTTCCAATAAAGTTTGAACGACGTTGGGAAGAGGTTTCGTGCGATTGGCATAAAAATTATTGACATTTAATCCCAGAACGCGAGAATAATAACTGTCAAGGGAACTTTTAGTTTTTTTCTGATATGCAATATCTTTAATAAAACTGAATGTCAGCGACTGTACAAAGGCACGATCCGCTTCTTCGCTACGATTAAAATTCCCGGTCAAATAAATATACCGACAAAGACCTTGACTTAAACCAATGCCAACGGCATTGCCCCAGGTATTCCAACTGCTATATCCCAGCATGAAACCGAGTTCGGTTTCCCCAATTAACCGTCCGTAAAAAAGAGAACCATAATCCGAACCGGAAGCGTCTACAATGATCGTTGGAATATGGGCAGAAATATTTCGTTGATAATCCTGAATCAACTCTTCTACATATTTTTCCTTTTTTGTAGAATCCAGAGGCGATGTTAACACATAAAAATGCACCTTAGCATTGTAAGTTGTTGGCATAATTGTTGCGTTTAAACTTTCGATATGTTTTTCTACAACACCGGACAGAGAATCTGCATGGTAGGCATCGCTAATACTATCCTGTCCTTCTCCGTAATATTTGAGATAAATAGGCACGCTTACATTGCGTTTCTCTGTATAAAGACGAGCCAAAGCCATGATTCCGAGTTCATCTGTTCCCTCAAAAAGAGTGCCTTGCCCTTCGAGTTTCTGCGTCAAATATTCCCGCTCATTGGTTTGAATGCTATCATGGGAAATGGAATCATCCACCCCGATAAAATAATGAATCTGACTGTTATTTTCTTTGGAAAGCACATAATCACTTAGTCTCAGTTTTCGCTCTCTTGCCCCCAAATAAGTCTGAATCATAAAAGAGTCATGATCCTGCAGAAATTCCAACCTAGTGTCATCTGAATCAGTCATAGAGTTTTCTGCTAGTTCTCCATCCTGACCATAAGGATATCCTGCGATAATGTTTTCCACTGTGAGCTCTTCATCAGAAAGAATCTTCCTCGGAACACCGGCATAAGCCCTATAAATTCCATAGATCTCTTCATCATAGCCATAATACTCTACCGTTGTAGCAAGGCGCAGCACCGTATCAAAAAGAAAGATACGATTTTCGGGATCGGCAGTTAAAACTTCATAAAGTCGATCATAGCGAGCCTTTAATTCCTCGATATTCTGGGCAAGGGCCTCCTTATCAAAAATAACAGCAGGTTCAGTCTCCTCTCCTTCATTCTCGTCACCTTCCTGATTGCCGTTTTCATAATCGCCCGACTCGTTGTCTTCTCCTCCATCCCCTTCGCCATCGGGAGAGGTATCTTCAGAGGGATCTATGGGCAATGTGCGCAAATCTGTTACCACACGGGAATTTACCAGGCCGCCATAAAGGATCTGATCCAAAGAAATAATAAATAAATCACATCCTTGGGCATCCATTTGCTGAATCCAAGCAATCAGCTTTTCACCGTCGCCATACTGCGTCCCGTTCTCATTGAGGGACTGATTGTCCAAATGTGTTGCATACAAATCTTCGTCAGGAACCATAATCGTATATCCAATGGACTCTGCCAGTAAAGACACACGCGTCGTATTGATGGGGCGATTATCCAGTGGAACGTATGCTACCACAGTGTCGTTGACCACAAAAAGCTCAGCATCTCCGGAATCTTCTTTTCCGTAAACCCCAGATGTCGCCATGAACAGCAGTACGGCAGCGAAGGCAACACCGAACCATTTCTTTCTCATGTAAAACTCCTTACTTACTTTCCCTTGATTTTTATTTCTTGTTGTTCTTTTCCGGAAGATGTCGAATTTTGTAATAGTTAGGTTGGATTATAACAGATTTATTACAAATATACAAGGACTGAGAAGTAAAATCATACTAATTGTATCTTTTTCATAATTATGATATGATAATGGAAAACCATTGATGGAGGTCATTTATGCTCAATATCGGTTGCCACCTTTCTTCTTCCAAAGGATTTCTCGCAATGGGGAAAGATGCATTGAAGATTGGCGCAAATACATTTCAATTTTTTACCCGCAATCCTCGAGGTAGCAAGGCAAAGGCCATCGACCCCAAAGATGCCGAAGCACTGCGAAGCCTCTGCCAGGAACACGATTTTGCCGTACTTTTGGCTCATGCTCCCTATACCCTTAACGCCTGTTCCAATAAGGCAGAAACGAGAACCTTTGCCTTGGAAACCATGGCCGACGATTTAGAACGTATGGAGTATTTGCCCCACAGTCTATATAATTTTCACCCCGGAAGCCATGTGGGACAAGGGCCAGAAGAAGGGATTCGCTTCATTGCCCAAACGCTCAATGAAATTTTAGATGTAAAACACACAACAACCGTATTGTTGGAAACTATGGCCGGAAAAGGATCCGAAGTAGGCCGCACCTTTGAGGAAATTGCCACTATTCTCGATAAAGTTCAATTAGAGCATAAAATGGGCGTCTGTCTCGACACATGCCATATTTTTGACGGCGGTTATGATATTGTAAATGATCTTGACGGGGTGTTGGAAAGCTTCGATCGCGTTATTGGTCTCAATCGTTTAAAAGCAATCCATTTAAATGACAGTATGAACCCATTGGGAAGTCACAAAGACCGCCACGCTAAAATTGGAGAAGGAACCATTGGTCTTCCCGCACTGGCAAAAGTAATCAATCACCCACAACTCCGCCATCTGCCTTTTTATCTGGAGACACCCAACGAATTATCGGGATATGCCAAGGAAATCGAAGTATTGCGCAATGCCTATGAGGAAGCAGACAAAGGTTAAAAGCTACCCCAAAAAGAAATGATAAAAAATTATAAGAAATCTTCTGTTTTTGTAAAAGAAAACCTTCAAATTAGTAGTGGAATCTGCTATAATATTAACGTTAACGGTGAAAATGACGAAAAATGACACTCCATCGGTTGGCTACTTTTAAAATCTAAAATCGAAACTCCTAGTCAATGGATGGATAATATTTCCAAGAATCGAAAAAGGCTCGGCCTTGTCCAATACGTCGTTTTCATGAGGAATAAGGGGGTTCCACTTTGTCCAAGTTATTGATTCAAGGCGGTAAAACGCTTTCCGGTACCGTGCGGATCAGCGGCGCCAAAAATTCTGCCGTGGCTATTATTGCCGCCTGTATCCTTTTTCGAGGGGAAACTATTTTAGAAAATGTCCCCAAAATCAGCGATGTACAAATTCTTCTCCATATCATGGAGCAATTGGGAGCCAAAATTCATTGGCTGAACGAAGAATCCGTCTCTATTGAAGTACCAGATCAAATTGAGTATTCCGCGCGATATGAAGAAGTGCGGAGCCTTAGAGCATCCAACCTTCTGCTGGGTTCTCTTTTGGGACGTTGTGGGAAAGCGGAAGTAGCTTTGCCCGGAGGGTGTGATCTAGGCCCTCGGCCCATGGATCTCCACATCAAAGGTTTTTCCAAACTTGGCGCCACCGTCGAGACAAAAAACGACTATATCCAGGCAAAAGCCGACCATTTGACGGGAGCCTTTATTTATTTGGATTTTCCCAGTGTGGGTGCAACAGAAAACATTATGATGGCTGCTGCCATGGCAGAAGGTCTCACAACCATTGAAAATGTTGCCAAAGAGCCAGAAATTGTGGATTTGGCAAATTTGCTCAACAGCGCTGGCGCAAAAGTGCGGGGCGCAGGTACCGATATTATTAAAATTGAAGGAGTTCCGGAACTGCGAACGCCTCATCATACTATCATTCCCGACCGTATTGAAGCAGGTACTTTCCTCGCCGCCGCCGCCATGACTGGATCCAACTTAAAACTGGAAAACGTCATTTCTGCTCATTTGAATCCTGTCATTGCAAAGATGCGGGAATCCGGAGTTATCGTTCGCCCCAACGGCAGCGATATTTATGTAAAAGGTCCCAACGAATTAAAAGCAGTCAATGTGAAAACTCTGGCACACCCAGGGTTCCCCACGGACATGCAACCTCAAATCATGAGTATGCTGACCATCGCCAACGGAACCAGTACCATTGTGGAAAATCTTTTTGAAGAACGAATGAAAGCCGCGCCGGAACTTTGCAAAATGGGAGCGGATATTACAATCAATGGCAATATTGCCACGGTTCACGGCGTAAAAAAACTTCACGGTGCATCGGTTATGGCCAAAGACCTTCGGGCCGGGGCTGCTCTGGTAATCGCGGCATTGGCCGCAGAAGGAGAAACGGAAATTAACGGCCTTACTGTCATTGACAGGGGTTACTACCAGATGGAAGAAAAATTGGCTCAGTTGGGTGCCACAGTACGGAGGGTAGATTGAATGCTCACTGTGGCGACTCTGTTTAGTAATAGTAAAGGAAATTGTGCCTTTATCGCATCGGAAACCACAAAAATTTTAATTGACGCCGGTGCGGCCGCTTATAGGATTGAACAATCTTTGATGGATTTGGGTGCATCCATGGATGAAATTAATGCCATTTTGATTACCCACGAACATATTGATCATGTAAGAAGCGCCGGGAGCCTTTCCCGGCGTTACAATATTCCCATTTATGCCACGTATAAAGTATGGCAGGAATATACTGGATTCGGTAATATTCACCGCGAAAATCAGATACAATACGAATATGGTATGACCATCGGCGATTTGTCATTTGATTTTTTCAAGACGTATCACGACGCTGTTCAGCCCTTGGGTATTGTAGTGATGTGCGGTGACAAAAAGGTAGGGATTTGCACCGATACCGGAATTTTCACACCGACCATGGCGGAAAAACTTCGCGGTGCCAACGCTCTAATTTTTGAAGCCAACCACGATTTGGAGATGCTTTGGAAAGGCCGATATCCCCAAAACACAAAAAGGCGCATTGCAGGACAATTCGGACATCTCTCCAACGAGGATGCTGGCAAAGCGCTGACAAAAATCATCACTAAAGATACGCAATACGTTGCTTTGGCCCATCTCAGCGAAGAAAATAACCGTCCGGAATTAGCTCTTCAGACGGTACATGATATTCTTCAAAGCCAAAATTTATTGGAAACACTGGAACTGCAAGTGGCACCGCCGTATCATACCTCCAAGCTTATGATTATCAAATGAGGTGTGATCCATGCAGAAAAAAGGAATCAGCCTTTGGCTTTGTTCCCTGCTCATGCTTATGACCGCCGTCATCGGCGGTTTTTTTGCCATTGGTTTTTATGAAGTCATTGCCGCCGACGAAGAAAAAAATTCTCAAATCATTACTGAACAGCCTGCCCTTGAGAGTAGTACCATCAGTCAGGTGGCATCCTCTGTGGGAGAAGCCGTTGTCGGTATCAGCAATCTGGCCCAAACGGAAACAATTTTGGGTAGTGATGAAATTGAGGCCGGCCTTGGTTCGGGAGTGATCATCGACAGCCGCGGCTATATTGTCACTAATTATCATGTCGTTGCAGACGCAGGGCGGATCTCCGTCACTTTAGCTGACGGCGAACAAAAAGATGCGGAACTCATCGGCGCTGATGAACGAACCGATCTAGCATTGCTTAAAATTGACGGCAATGATTTTCCCACAGCAATATTGGGAGATTCCGATGAAATAGCTGTGGGAGAGACCGCCATTGCCATTGGCAATCCTGGCGGACTCGATTTCGCCCGCTCCGTAACGGCAGGGATTATCAGCGGACTTGATCGCCCCCTGACCACAGATGAGGGAATCCGATTCAAACTGATTCAAACCGATGCGGCCATCAATCCGGGGAACTCCGGCGGTGCCCTTGTCAATACCAAAGGAGAAGTGATCGGGATTAATACCGTTAAAATTACAGAATCTGGGTTCGAAGGCATGGGCTTTGCGCTTCCTTCCAATCTCGTGGATGAAATCATCCGCCAACTGATGGATAGCGGCAAAGTAACCAGGGCTGCCATGGGAGTGACACTTCTAAGGAATATCGACGAAGAATATAATGAATACCGCAATGTCGGCACCGATCACGGTGTACTCATTTCCGTGCAAGAAGGAGGCCCTGCGGCCCAAGCCGGCCTTGTGGATTATGATATCATTACCGCTGTCGACGGAACGGAAATCCTCGACGTTTACCATTTACAGGAAGAGATTTTCAATCATAACGTAGGAGATACCGTTACACTGACAATTTTACGCAGCGGCGAATCTCAAGAAGTTACCGTAACACTGGGAGAGTTAAAGGAAGAATCGCAATGAGAATACGCATCCTCGCCATTGGTAAGATCAAAGAAAGCTATCTCAAAGCAGCCATAGCCGATTACGAAAAGCGGTTGAAACCCTATTTAAAACTGGAAATTCTGGAAGGCTCCGAGGAGGACGCATCGGAACGGCTGAGCGAAGCAGAAAAGCAACAGGTCATGGCCAAAGAAGGGCGATATTTTCTGGCCAAAATGAAGGATGGAGAATACCATATTGCCCTCGATCTCACCGGGAAAAACATCACTTCTCCGGAATTGGCGCACATCATCGCCGAAAAAGGGATGATGGAAGGCAAAACCATCAATTTTATCATTGGTGGGTCCCTGGGCATTAGCGATGAAGTCAAGAAAAAATGTCATTTACAAATTGCCTTTGGTAAAGCAACATTTCCTCATCAGCTGATCCGTTTGTTTTTAACAGAACAGATTTATCGTTCCATGAAAATTATCAAAAATGAACCCTATCATAAATGACGAAACGCATGGCAGAACATTTTCTGCCATGCGTTTTAATAGGTATGAAAAGCGAATAGTTTTGATGTTGCTTTATGGATCCATTTTTGGAATCTTTTTGTAAATACTCCTACCAAGAGCGCTGCCGCGACCGTTCCTTCTCTGACGCCGACCAGCCTCCCGATGAAAACGAAAGAAAGTACGATGGCAATACATACCAATAAAATATCAAACAATACTTTCATATTCCCAAATCTGATGGGAAATACTTTACAAATCGCAAGGATCACACCTTCGCCGGCCAATGTGACGACATTTGCAGCTACTTCACAGCTAACGCCGATAGCGACCAAAACAATCCCGACGATACAATAGAACCATTGATGCAAATAAGAATGGTAAGCGATTCCTTCCAGAATATAGAGAGCAAAATCTGTCAGATAACCGAAAATAAAGGCAACAGGAAGCTGCATCAACTGAATCAGTGCAAAATTTTTTCTGAGTAGCAAGATCTGAAATAGGATAAAAACACAGTGCATGATGATGGTGGCTTCTCCTACCGACAGAGACGTAAAACTACTGACAACATAAGGAACACTGGAAATCGGTGAAGTGCCAAGATTCGCTTTAATGGAAAAGGCGATTCCAAAGGCCATGATCGTCAATCCCACAAACAAAAAAATATAACGTTTAATCAGGTCTTTTTTATTTAAGTGCATCGCGCAAAGGCTTCCCTTCTTTTCGTTCCGCTCTTTCTGCATCAAGTGTTGCACTGATTTTATTGAGCAAAATCAGCAGTTGTTCCCTTTCCTCGTCTGTAAAACCTTTTAACGCAGTCTGTTCGGATTCAGCAAAAATCAACGCCATTTTTGAAGCGGCTTTTTTTCCCTTATCGGTTAAATACACATATAAAGATCGTCGATTTCCATGCTTTTGTTTTCGTTCAATCAACCCGCTCTTTTCCATTCCCCCGAGGATGGTTCCGACTGTGGCCTGACTGATTTCGCAATATGCTGAAATAGTCTTTTGATCGCTGCCGTCATGCTCTATTAAATATTCCAATATTTTCGGTTGTCCCGGGGTCAATCCGATGTTCAGTGCCCTTGAAAATATTTTCTGGCTAAATAATGTATGAGATTTCATTAATAAATAATGTAATGATTCCATACATTTACCTCCGTTGTACGAAAAACATCAATAAGTAGACTTATTATATGTAAACTTATTATATTCATTGTCTCAAAAATGTCAAGCATAAAACTTTTATTTCTCTGATAAAAATGCCAAAGACTACTTGACGAAGACTACAAAAAAATTATAATTGAATTGATAATGAACGATTCCGGAGGTTTGCCATGAAAAAATATATGATGATCGCTTGCGAAATCATTGAAGACGAGATCCGAGCCATTATGGAACAACATGAATTATCCTATCCCATTTTGTTTTTGCCGCCAGACCTGCATCAACTCCCCCAAAAACTCAATGAATATCTACAAGATCTTATTAACCGCATCGACAATGTCGATTATTTGATCTTGCCGATGGGGCGCTGCGGCAACGGCACCATCGGACTTAAATCAGAACGCGCGACATTAATTCTTCCCAAATGCGAGGACTGCGTCAATTTATTGCTATCTAAAGATTCTCTCAAGGTGGAACGTCCCAAGTATTCTATGTTTTATACTGACGGATGGCTGCGTAATAGTTCCTCATCTTGTCACGAATATGCCCGCACTGTAGAAAAATACGGCAAGGAACGAGCAGACATGGTGATGAATATGATGTATGCAGGATACCGATATTTTTCTCTTTTGAACACGGGCACTTATCATATGGAAAATGCAAAAAAGAAATTACAGCCTCTTGTCAGTGTTTTGGATCATATTGAGATCAACGAATTGCCCGCTCCCTACGGACTTTTAAAAAAGATGTTGACTTTGGACTTTGACGAAGAAAACTTTGTAATGATCCCTCCCGGTACTGCAGTAGCAGAAGAACACTTTGCGTAATTTCCCGAAAATCGCCTCTAAGAACAATTGTAAAAATCAAAAAGCCGAACCGGGTTTTACCACCGGTTCGGCTTTTCTTTTGAATCGCTTTAAATTCCTTATTCCGACTATAGCTTATTTTACTTCAAAATAAGCTTGGGGATGGGCACAAATGGGGCAAACTTTCGGAGCGCTTACGCCTTTGTACTCATGACCGCAATTACGGCAAATCCATACGACTTCTTCTTTGGC
>CAJFVQ010000090.1 GCA_904420535.1 Candidatus Cryptoclostridium obscurum | reverse complement strand
TCCGGCTGGTCCTACTGGACCCACTGGTGCTACTGGGGCAACGGGCGCAACAGGCGCCACCGGCGCAATAGGTCTGGCAGGCGCCACCGGCGCAACAGGTCCTACCGGCGCAACTGGTGCTACAGGTCCCACCGGTCCTACGGGTGCCACTGGACCTACTGGAGCTCCTGGCCCCGGCCTTAGCGATGCTACGGCTTTTACTCCTGATACTTTCTATGCAGAAGGAGATATTGTCTATTATAATGGAAGCCTTTATCGGGCATCCAGAAATGGTGCAGCTGGGACACCGGGAACTTCTGCCGATTTCGCTCTTCTCTCCGCGGCGGGTCCTACTGGCCCAACTGGTCCTACCGGAGCAACAGGCGCTACGGGTCCTACTGGCCCAACTGGTCCTACCGGCGCAACAGGCGCGACAGGCGTAACTGGTGCAACGGGTGCTAACGGTGCGACTGGCGCCACTGGAGCAACTGGTCCGACTGGTGCTGATGGTGTAACAGGTGCGACAGGCCCAACAGGTCCTACTGGTCCTACGGGGCAAACTGGTGATACTGGAGCAACCGGTGCGACAGGACCTACTGGTGCAACGGGAGCCACCGGTCCAACTGGTCCGACCGGACCTGAAGGCCCCGCGGGTGCAACCGGTGCCGCTGGTGCGGTTGGCGCTTCTGGTGCAACTGGACCCACTGGAGCAACTGGAGCAACTGGCGCTACAGGTGCAACTGGTCCTAGTGGAGCAGATGGCGCCACAGGTGCTACAGGTCCTACCGGTGCCGCGCCTCCGTTGGACGCATTGTATGCGACCAATGATCCTTCCCAGTCCCCGGCATCGGATGGTGATGCTTTAACCTTTGATACTAACCAGGTAACGGAAGGTACAGCGATTTCCCATACGGCCAGCAGCGGTGATTTTACAATTAGTGAGGCAGGCACCTACTTGATTTCCTACTCTGTGACTGGAACGAATACAACTTCTACAGGTAATGTTACTGTACAACTTCAAAACGGTGGAACCGAGATTCCGGGCAGCAATAAGTCCGCGACACTTACTGCCACATCAAATGTGGCGTCTTTGGCGGCAACGGTTTTGATTGATGTTGCTAGCACAGCAACGATTACTTTGAATATGATCGGTACTGGCTTCTCCTTTACCAACGCTTCTATGTTGATTAAAAAAGAAGACTAAGCGTTTTTTAAACCTGTGAGGTTTACCAAATTGATGAGAGTCAAAGGGAATGAATGTGATGGTTATGGCAGATCTTTCTCCTTGGTAATAAGATGGGTAATCTGTTCAAAAACGGTTGCAGTGTAATTTATGACTTGGTTTTCCTGGGATAGCACCCAAAGTGTGCAGGGCGCCGCAAAAGCGGTACCCTGCTTTTTGTTTTGTAACGGTACTTTGCAATTATTTGCCTTTTTATGGATGGGAAATTTTATAAAAACAAAATAGCGCAAAATTAAACTACTATATAAAATTGTTGAAATTGTTTTACAATAAAAAGGGGAATATAATGAAGATATAGTGGGAAAGATTTTTTTCTAAGCGGAAAATTAAAATACAGGTTTTGTCTCAGAGAGCGGGATTGTTCCTGCTAATTGAGATAAATTCTACAGTGAATAAAAAATCACAGATAAAACTGGGATATATGGTGAGGGATTTAAAATGTCTGTTAGCTTCTCGATTGCACAAAAACAACGACTTGTGGAACTCAATGCCGAAGCATCCGTTGTAGAACGAGAATTCGAGGACGTGAAGACGCGGGAAAAGTCATTTAAAGAGCTGGAACAAAAACTGATCACTGAAAACAAGGAAGCTCTGTTTGCTTTGCGCGATGGTGCGCGCCGCCCCATTCTTTGCGAAATTGAATCGAAATTGGTAAAGTGGCTCACGGAAGAAGAGGGTTTTACCCAGGTAGTCACTCCGGTGATGCTGCCCGCCAAAATGTTGGAAAAGATGACCATTGGAGAAGATCATCCCCTAAAAAAACAGGTTTTTTGGGTGGATAAAAATAAATGTCTTCGTCCTATGCTTGCGCCAAATCTGTATGATATGATGCGCAGTTTGCAGAAAGTTTGGGGAAATCCCGTTCGTATTTTTGAAGTCGGTCCCTGTTTCCGCAAAGAAAGTCAAGGCGCGGAACACCTTAATGAGTTTACAATGCTGAATTTTGTGGAACTTGGCGGGGTGAACGATGGGGAGCAGATGGATCGATTGCGTCAACTCGCGGTAAAAGCGATGGAGGCAATTGGTTTCGACGGTTATGAACTTGTAGCGGAAGAAAGCGTTGTTTACGGAGAAACTCTTGATATTGTTGCCGGCGATTTAGAGATTGCTTCCGGTGCTTATGGACCGCATTTCCTCGATGATAAGTGGGGCATTTTTGATACCTGGGTTGGCATTGGTTTTGGTTTGGAACGAATTGCCATGATGAAGGAAAACTATCATAATATCAAACGGGTCGGGCGCAGCCTTGCGTATTTGAACGGCGCACGACTTAATATATGATTCATCGTTGGTGTAGGGAGTATCTTAATCTAATAAGAATGAGAGGTATTGGAGCCGATGACAAGATTGACCACGGAATGGATCTGTAACATGGAAAAAGAACTTCCGCAGTGGGCGGAAAAACTGGAACGTCAAAGTAAGATGTCTCTTCTGAATTTGGCTTCCCTTGGTGGCGATGTATCAAGAGGACGTGTAAAAAGTGCTTCTTGGCGACTACATGTTGCTGTGGTGCCTGTTACCTCCGGTCTCGGGGTTATTAATACATTTTGCCAACAAGTGGCGGCGATTATCCGACATATGGGATTTGATGTGTTTGTGACGGAAGCCACTGATGTTTCTGGTATTTACGAAGCGACCCAAAAGGGAGCAGGTTTAATATTTATGGCAGATGATACGTATTTCCTGGCAATGAATTTTAATAAAAATTTAGTCGTAGAAAATTCAGATGCTACTGCCAGGGGCTTTATTGCTGCTTTGGAAGGAGCTGCCGGAGGACTTCGAGATAAAGAAGTTTTAGTGCTCGGCGGGGGCAGAGTCGGGAAAGCTGCCTTATCTTTTCTGCGTTGCCGCGGGGCCGATGGTATTGTTTATGACCATAATTGCGATGTTTTGCAGCAACTCCAATCCGAAGGATGGCGTACAACAAAGCAAGTGGAGCGAATCAAAGAGTATCCCTTAGTGGTAGATTGTACTTTTTCCGAAGGTGGCTGGCTGAAAAAAGATATGCTCCATCCTGATGTGATTTTTGCATCCCCCGCAGTGCCGTTATCATTGGATGAAGAGGCCATCTCTGTTCTTGGAGACAGAGTCATTCATGATTTATTACAGCTTGGTGTGATTACCATGTTGGCAATGGCTT
Organism: Candidatus Cryptoclostridium obscurum; assembly: GCA_904420535.1. Lineage (GTDB taxonomy): Bacteria > Bacillota > Dehalobacteriia > UBA7702 > UBA7702 > Cryptoclostridium > Cryptoclostridium obscurum. The sequence goes on along the minus strand of CAJFVQ010000090.1, from coordinate 18,713 downwards.
GCTGAGGAATAGAATTGAAGTTTGATCCATTGTGAACTTTTTGTTCCGATGGGTCAATTTTTTTGCGCAATATTATTGATTAATCGAAATGATTATGTTACAATACGATTCATATGGGGGATGGATCGTGATTGATCATATGGACTCTAAATCCATGCAGCCGGGTGAAACTCCCGGATTCCCCGCCAGAATTCATTTTGAAGGGGAACCTTCAATTAAATTATAAAAATATAAAGATATTTATATTACCGAAAACCGGACTTACCGTCTGGTTTCTCTTTTATCCGACACAATGCAGATGGGGGCTGCTGTGGGACGGAAATCTGTAGGAATTCACTGGAGATTGATGTTATGGATGTAAAAAAAATCATCGCTAAGGCGCTGTCGGAACAGACTTTGACGGAAGATGAAATTGTCGCGGTCCTTTCTACTACCGATAAGGAACTCCTCGACGAATTATTCTGCTCCGCGCGGGAAGCCCGTACTAAGTATTTTGGAAACAAAATCTTTCTTTATGGTTTTGTGTATTTTTCTACTTGGTGCCGTAATAACTGCAGTTTTTGTTATTATCGTTCCTCGAATCAAAACACGATACGCTACCGAAAATCCGGTGCGGAGGTGCGGAAAATCGCACGGGAGTTGGCTGCTTCCGGTGTACATCTCCTCGACTTGACTATGGGAGAAGACCCCCAATATCACCAAGAAAATTTTACGGGAGTTTTGGAACTGGTGGAACAAATTCGTGAAGATAACCATTTGCCCATCATGATTTCCCCCGGCGTTGTCAGCAATGAGTTAATTGAGAGATTTATCGCTTGCGGTGTGGATTTTTATGCGCTTTATCAAGAAACTTATAATCGTGATTTGTTTAAAAATTTGCGCCTTCACCAGAGTTTTGACGAGCGGATGAATGCTAAGATCTACGCTCGCAGCAAGGGAATGCATATCGAGGAAGGTCTCATGACGGGCTTGGGAGAGACTGTAGAAGACTTGGCCGCGGCCCTTTTAGCAATGGGCCAACTTGACGCCAGCCAATTAAGAGTGATGACTTTTGTGCCTCAAAATGGCACTCCCCTGGAGAAGATGGAACCACAAAATCACGATATGGAGTTAAAAATCATCGCCATGATTCGTTTGCTTTATCCCGAAGTTTTAATTCCCGCTTCCCTGGATGTAGAGGGGCTGGCGGGTTTAACCAGCCGTATTATGGCTGGTAGTAATGTTGTAACTTCCATTATTCCTCCCGCTTCGGGTTTGGCCGGTGTAGCGCAAAGTACCATGGATGTGGATGACGGGAGCCGTACTGTCGCCGGGGTAACGCCTCATTTAGAATCTATGGGACTTCGCATTGCTACGGTCGATGAATATAAGGATTGGTTGGCGACACACTAATGGAAAAACGCTATGTTGTAATTATAGGCGGAAAACTACAAGGCGTAGAAGCCCTTTATCTCGCTGAAAAAGCAGGATTAGAAACGATTTTAGTGGATAAAAATCCTTTTCCGATCGGGCAAAAATTTTGCAATAGATTTATTTGCCAAGATGTGATAGACTATACACGAGATTTACTGTCCCTTTTTCAAAATGCGGCTTTTGTTCTGCCCGCATTGGAAGATCAAGAGACGTTGCGAACTCTGAAAAGTCTTTCTGAAGTTCATGGCTTTACTCTCATTTATGATGACGACGCTTACCGTATTTCATCATCAAAATTGCATTCCGATCAGGCTATGGCCCAATACCAGGTACCTGTGCCTCTTTATTATCCCAAAGGAACCTTTCCCTATGTGGCAAAGCCTTCCGGTGGCAGTTGCAGCCAGGGGGTTCAGAGAATTAATGATGCCGCATCCATGGCGGTTTTTCTAAAGAGCCATAGTCGGGATCAATGGGTGATCCAGGAATTTTTGGAAGGTCCTTCTTATTCGATTGAAATCATCGGTACTCCTGGTCATTATGATACATACCACATAACGGAATTATTTATGGATGAAGAGTACGATTGCAAAAGGGTTCTTTCAAGGCCTGATTTAAAGAAAAGTTTAAAAAATCGCTTTCAAACCATTGCATTACAGTTGGGAAAAATGGTACAATTAAAAGGCATTATGGACGTGGAAGTGATTGACCACGGCGGGGAACTGAAGGTTTTGGAAATTGATGCCAGAATCCCAAGTCAGACGCCGATTACGGTTTATCATGCAACCGGTATTAATATGATGATGGAATTGTATCGCAAATTTTACGATCCTTCCATTTTAGTGAAACCTTTGGCAAAAGAGCGTTATGTTTCTTTGGAACAAGTTGAAGTCAATGGGAATAATATCAAAGTTTCCGGAGAACATATCATGACCCAAAGTGGGACCCTCTTTTTGCAGGAGGGATTCTGCGGTGCTGACGAGGCATTGACTGACTATGAACCTGGAGTTCATTGCTGGCGTGCTACTTTGATTCATTGCGCAGACAGTGCCGCCGCTTTAGAAAAGAAGAGGGCGCAGACTTTTGATGCTATTTGTGCCCTTCAAGGGGGAAATACAAACGTAATTGACCTCGAACCTGTTTCGTGAATGTTATGCACGGCGTGCAAACAGAAATAAAGTACTTTATTTTTAAAGGAGGATACTCAAAAATGCTTATCGTAGGTGAACTTATCAACACCAGCCGTAAGGCAATCAAGGAAGCTGTTGAAAAACAGGACAAAGCTTACATCCAGCAGATCGCTCAGGAAGAAGCTGCTGCCGGCGCAGACTACATTGACGTAAACTGCGGCACCCAGTTCGGCAAAGAAATCGAAACCATGGAATGGCTCGTAAAGAGCATCTGTGAAGTCATCAAAGACAAACCCCTCTGCATTGACAGCCCTGATGCCGGTGCCTTGGATGCAGGTCTTGCTTTGGTGAAGGAATTACAGCCTCAGTTCCAACCCATGATCAACTCCATCAACTTTGAACAGGAACGCTATAAAGAAGTTCTTCCTCTCGTAACCAAATACGATGCTAAAATCGTTGCCCTTTTGATGGATGATACTGGTATGCCTGTTACCGCTGAAGATCGTCTCGGCGTTGCTGACAATCTTTACAAAGGTCTTACCGAAGCTGGTGTTCCCGAAGAAAACATCTACTTTGACCCTCTTGTAAAACCCATCAGCGTTTCCGACAAAGCCGGTTTGGAAGTTTTGCAGACTGTAAAACTCCTCACTGAAAAATATCCCAAATGCCACAAAATGTGCGGTCTCTCCAACGTTTCCTTCGGTCTTCCCAACAGAAAAGTTCTGAATAGTTTCTTTGTTGCTCAGACCATGGTTCTTGGTATGGACGGTTACATCGTCAATCCCTGCGACAAATTGATGATGGGTACCATCGCAGCTGGTCAAGCTCTCATCGGCGAAGACCAATTCTGCATGGGTTACCTCACCGCTCATCGCAACGGCTTGTACGACTAAGAGTGATATGATTAAAGGGGAGGTCAGAGACCTCCCCTTTCACTTTTCATTCCCAGGAGCGTGTTCTTATGTCTGCTGAAAGTAATAAAAGATATTATCGTAAACATGTGGACTTCTTTCGATTGTTGGAAAAAATTAAATTATGGCCTTCAAGGAACGGTACTCTTCATGGAATTCGTTCCATTAGAATCAAAGGGGAATACGCAGAAATCACGACTCATTGCGGTAAAACGTTTATGGTGCGCAATTCGAAAAACAGCCGTGCTGCTCGTTGGCTTAGGAATAAATGGATGCGGGATACCTGTAAGAAATGTAAGATTCCCGAGTGGAAACTGGAAAAATATTCCAAAACCTATTTTACTCAAAGTTATGGCTCGGAACTTAACGATTAAAGTATCATTTTTTGAAGATTCCGGGACAAGCGCCTCTTGGGGGCGGTTGCTCTCGAAAGAATAAAAGTGTCGATGTTTTATGCTTCTTCGTGAAGCACAAACGAATCTTTGAAGCTAAGGTTTGATTGGTGTCACATCAATACCAAACTATTTTATAAAAGGAGAATTGTTATGGAACTTAAAACTTTTATGGAAGGCATTAAAGCCAAAAACCCCAATGAACCCGAATTCCATCAAGCAGTCGAAGAAGTCGCGATGACTTTGATTCCTTTTATCAACGAACATCCTGAATATGAAAAAGCAAAGATTTTGGAACGCATTGCAGAACCTGAAAGGGTTGTGATGTTCCGCGTATCTTGGGTGGACGATAACGGAGAAGTCCAGATTAACCGTGGTTACCGCATTCAGATGAATAGCGCCATTGGTCCCTACAAAGGCGGTCTTCGCCTCCATCCCTCGGTAAACTTGGGTGTTTTGAAATTCCTTGCTTTTGAACAAGTTTTTAAAAACAGCCTCACCACGCTGCCTATGGGCGGTGCTAAAGGCGGTTCTGATTTTAACCCCGCCGGCCGCAGCGACGGTGAAATTATGCGTTTCTGCCAGGCCTTCATGACGGAACTTTATCGCCATATCGGTCCTAATCTTGATGTTCCCGCCGGCGATATCGGTACCGGCGCCCGTGAGATCGGTTATATGTTTGGCCAATACAAGAAGATCCGCAATGAATTTACCGGCGTTCTTACCGGTAAAGGTCTCACTTTCGGCGGCAGCTTGATTCGTACGGAAGCGACCGGTTATGGCTTGCTTTATTTTGTCAATGAAATGTTGAAAGAAAAAGGGGACTCCTTTGAAGGTAAAACCGTTGTGATTTCCGGTTCCGGTAACGTTGCCCTTTATGCGACAGAAAAAGCCCAGGAATACGGTGCTAAAGTTGTTACTTTGTCTGATTCTAACGGCTATATTTATGATCCCAATGGAATTGATTTGGCAGTGGCCAAGCAGATCAAAGAAGTAGAACGCGGCCGCATTAAGGAATATGCTGATCGTGTTCCCGGCAGTGTTTATACCGAAGGTTGCCGCAACATCTGGTCTGTAAAATGTGATATCGCCCTTCCCTGCGCCACCCAGAATGAAATCAACGGCGAGGAAGCGGAACTCCTTGTAAAAAATGGTGTAAAATATGTGGCGGAAGGCGCCAATATGCCCTCCACGCCCGAAGCCATTGATGTATATCTTAAAAACGGCGTTTATTATGGCCCCGGGAAAGCTGCCAATGCCGGTGGTGTTGCTACCAGCGGTTTGGAAATGTGTCAAAACTCCATGCGCTATAATTGGACTCGTGAAGAAGTAGATGAAAAATTGCAGCGCATTATGAAGGATATTTATGCCAATGCTTATGAAGCCTCGAAAAAAGCCGGTCAGGAAGGAAATCTTATGGTCGGCGCCAACATTGCGGGCTTTATTAAAGTTGCCGATGCAATGATTGCTCAAGGCGTATAACAAAAAACTTTTGTTACAATGATATAACGTCCGGCGATAGAAGCGGTAGTTGGCAAAATCTTTTGATTTTGTTGGAAGGTGTTTCCTTACGTTTCTTTGTCGGACGTTTTTTCTATTTTATGAAACTCTTTGTCAATGGCAGCAGTAAATTCGGGAAATTTTATAGCAAGACATGATTTGGAATCGGTTCGGCGTCATCTTTCGCAAAGTGGGAAAAGACAGCAAAAAACTTTTCCCTTATACTTGATATGAAGGGGTGAGTGGATGAATTATCGTGATGTGATGGAAGAATGCGCTGAGTATATTTGTGCCCACCTTGAAGAAAATCTTACGGCGTTGCGTCTTGCTCGTCGGGCGGGTTACTCGTTATATCATTTTTGTCACGTATTTCGCGCGTATTTCGATATGCCCGTTGGAGAATATATCCGTTGTCGCCGCTTGGAAAGTGCCGCTCGAGACATTGTCCATGGCAAAACTGTGATTACGACAGCCTTTGACCATGGATTTAATACTCATGCCGGCTTTACGAAGGCTTTTCGCAGGCATTATGGCATGAGCCCCAGGGAATATTACCGTCAAATGAAAGAAAGGAGTTGCTTTGATATGAAACCCAAAATTGTGAAAAAAGAAAGCATGAAAGCATTTTGCTATGAAATTTCTCCTGAAATGAATCCTGTTGATGCTGGAGTGTCTGCCGCTTATTGGTGCGACGTTGATTTTAAAAATTTCCCTTCTTATCCTAGAAATTGCAATGCTATGGGGGAATTAGGGGTATGGCTTCATCCCCAAGAAGATACCGGAGACTTGAAATATTACTTTGGTTATGTCACCAACGATATGCAGCCGGCCAAAGGATTTGTCAGCGTTGAGATCCCCGCCGCGAAATACGCGGTTTTCACGGCAGCAGATGAAAACGTGACCGATCTCAAGGAAATTGCCGGGGAAGTGAAGGAAACATGGAAATACATTTTTCAAGAATGGTTTGACAGCAGCAATTTCGTTTATGATGAAAGTAAAATATGCTTTGAACTTTATCAAGGCCCCAAAGCTGAGATCTATATTCCAGTAAAGTGAGATTGCATGATAAAAGCAAGGCACTAAGCCTTGCTTTTTATTTTTAAGTGATGAGTTGATCATGAGGATCTTTTTCTTCGGTTATTGCGGCATAACATCATATTTCCCTTAGCGGCAGGTATATCCTCCGTCCACTGCTAAGGTCGTTCCGGTAACAAAGGACGCTTCGTCGGAAGCTAGGTAGAGATAGGCATAGGCGATGTCTTCCGGTTTTCCCAGGTGGCCGATGGGATGGAGTTTGACAGATTCGGCGCAGTATTCTTCAATGGTTTGTCCATTTTGACGGGCATCTTCATAGGCCATGGGAGTGAGGATATATCCCGGTGCTACGGCATTCACTCGAATGGGCCAGCTGTTTTCTGCACAGCAGAGAGCAGCGCATTTTGTCATGGCTTCTACTGCGGCTTTGGTAGCGCAGTAGGCGAAGAAAACAGAGTCCCCTCTTAAACCATCTACCGAAGCCGTATTAACGATGGCGCAGGGCTCTCCGTTGGTTTTCATTACTTCGAGGGCTGACTGAATCCCCAAAAATACCCCGGTTTGATTCACTGCCAGAGTGGTTTGCCAAGATTCCATGGTGGTTTCTTCTACAGTTTCCCGGAAGCTGACGCCGGCATTATTGATGAGAATATTCAATTTCCCGAAAGTATTTAACGTTTGCTCAATACATTGTCCCCAACTCTGTTTATCCGTAACATCCAGGGGGAAAAATATGGCGCTGTTTGGGGATAAAGCGCATATCTCTTTGGCGGCTTTTGCCCCGTTTTCGCTGTCTTTATCGGCCAGAACAACTTTGGCCCCTTCTTTGACGAAAAGTTCCGCCGCCACACGGCCAATGCCGCCGGCTGCACCGGTAATAATTGCGACTTTGTCTTTTAATCGATCCATGGTGGCCTCCTATTACTTTTTCTTTCTATTGTATCATAATTTGTGTCTTAAAAAAACCTTTGAAAAGTGATTGCCATAGGTTTTACGGTTTGCCGCCGGGGGATATTTCGTAAAAAGAAATCATCTGTGACGTTTTGTCATGAATCCATTTTTGATAGTAGAGCTTTAGGCAGAACAATATAAGAAACCAACTTACGGTATATGAGGAAAATCACATCCATACTGGGGAATAGGGGGAGAAGAATGCGGCACCACGCCACACGGAACAAACAATAACTCAGAAAGGTGATGACCATCGGGCGGCAGCTGCCCCGCGAACCGCCGGTGTGGATTTGGTTTATAGCATATGGGAAGGTAAAATAAATTGCTCTGCTTGCGTAGTCGATGGTTGCTGAATCTTTCAATGAGAAGAGAAAAGTCTTTGTTCCTGGGAGGCGTTGGAAACATTCGTGTCAAAAATAAAAAAATTTGTAATATTGTGAAAAAATGGTAAATTTTATATTGAAATTTGGTGAAATTCTCGTTACAATAGAGTCAATCGGCAAAGGGGGGACTTTCTTTGTTGATCTATTTTTCTAAAAATTTTAGAGGAGGACAAACATGAAAAAGAAACTTTTAGTGTTGGCATTGGCTGCTCTCATGATTTTTGCTTTCGCTTCTTGCGGCAATGATGAAAGTACCTCTGACAACAGCGAGTCCCAAGGCATTGCAAAAGAGGATATCAAGGTCGGTTTTGTTTATATCGGTGCCATTGGTGATGAAGGTTGGACCGACAGCCACAATGATGGTAGATTGTATTTGGAAGAAGAACTTGGCGTTGAAACCGCTTATATGGAAAATGTAACGGAAGACTCTGGTTGCGAAGACGCGATCCGCAACCTCATTGACCAAGGCTGTAATGTGATTTTCACCACCAGTTTCGGTTTCGGTGAATGGACTCAGAAAGTTGCTTTGGATCATCCTGATCTTTATTTCATGCATGCTTCCGGTAATATTCAGGAAGAAAACATGTCCAATTATTTTGGCCGTATTTATCAGGCGCGTTATCTCTCTGGGATCGCTGCCGGTATGAAGACTGAAACCAATAAAATTGGTTACGTCGCTGCTATGGGGATACCCGAAGTTGTTCGCGGTATCAACGCCTTTACTCTAGGTGTTCGTTCCGTTAATCCTGAAGCCACTGTTGAAGTGGTTTGGACAGGCGCTTGGGGCGATGCTGCAGTGGAAAAAGCTGCGGCTCAGGAATTGATCAATAAAGATTGTGATGTTTTGACAAAACATCAGGATACCGCTGCCGTTTTGTTGGCTGCGGAAGAAGCAGAAGGCGTATCCTGTATCGGTTACCACTATCCTACTGCTGATGTGGCTCCCAATAGCTATCTTACCGCTCCTGTTTGGGATTGGGGTCCCTATTATGTAGAGCAAGTACAGAAGATTATTGATGGTACTTGGGAAAGTGAAAGCTACTGGGGCAGCGAGGTGGTAAAATTGGATACCCTTTCTGACCTTTGTGCCGAAGGTACGGAAGACGCTATTAAAGAAGCCCAGGAACGGCTTGATTCCGGCGAATGGGATGTATTCTATGGTGAAATCAAGGACCAGGACGGCAATGTAAGAGTGGAAGCTGGCCAATCCTTGACTGACGAAGAAATGCTTTCTCTCGACTGGTTTGTGGAAGGCGTGATCGGTACCATCAATTAAAACATCATTTAGGAATGGAGACGACATGAGCGAGCGTGCTTATATTGAATTGAAAGGTATCTGCAAGAGCTTCGGCTCTGTGCAAGCCAATAAAAACGTTGATTTTTCCCTGAAAAAAGGGGAAATTCATGCGCTCTTAGGCGAAAACGGCTCCGGGAAAAGTACTTTGGTTAACATGCTGTCAGGGATTTATGTCCCTGACAGCGGTTTTATTTTCATGAACGGAAAAGAGATACGTTTTGATTCGCCTAATGATGCGTTGAGAGCCGGTATTGGCATGGTGCATCAGCATTTTAAATTGGTCAATGTGATGACAGCGAAAGATAATATCGTTTTAGGGCAGAAGCAAGGATTTTTTTTGAAGCGAAAACAATTGACGGAAGAGCTGAATGCTATTGCTGACCGTTACGGCCTCAGTTTGAATCCTGATAAATATATTGATGAAATGTCTGTCAGTGAACAACAAACTGTGGAAATCATGAAAATGCTTTACCGTGGCGCCGATGTGCTGATACTTGATGAGCCTACAGCAGTTTTAACGCCTCAAGAAATCGAAAAATTTTTTACCATTCTCCGAAATATGCGGGATCAGGGATGTTCCATTGTAATTATTACCCATAAAATGAACGAAGTCCTGGAAATTAGCGACCGCGTTACCATCCTTAGAAAAGGAGAAAGCGTTGCTACAGTAAATACTGCGGACACCAATGCCAAAGCTTTGACGGAAATGATGGTAGGTTACTCCATGGATCTTTCCATTAAACGCACGGAAACCCCTATGGAATTAAAGAAGCCTTTGTTATCGGTTGAACACCTTGTGATCCAGGGTGACAATGGAGCCAAGATCATTGACGATATGAGTTTTCGGTTGTTTTCCGGTGAGGTGTTGGGAGTTGCCGGAATTGCTGCTAGCGGTCAAAAAGAGCTCTGTGAAGCTATTGTTGGACTGTATCATGTGACCGGTGGGAGTGTTAAGTTGAAAGATGAAGAATTGGTAGGGATGAGTCCCGTAGAGATTATCCGAAAAGGTGTTAGCATGAGTTTTGTCCCTGAAGATCGTTTAGGGATGGGGTTGGTAGGCTCTTTGGATATTGTAGATAATATTTTATTGAAGACTTACCGGAATCATAAAGGAATTACCGTGGATCGGAAATCAGGGGAAGTTGCCGCCAAGGCTATTGTTGAAAAATTCGATATCAGCACTCCGTCTGTTCACCATCAGGTGAAAAAATTATCCGGAGGTAATATTCAAAAGGTATTATTGGGACGTGAAATCGACTCGTCGCCCCAAGTATTGATTACGGCTTATCCTGCACGTGGCCTTGATATCGGAGCCGCTTACAATATTTATAATGTTATCAACGAACAACGAGAAAAAGGTGTCGGTGTTCTCTATATAGGCGAGGATCTTGATGTTATTTTAGAATTGTGCGATCGTATTATGGTTATGAGTCATGGCCGTATCATGAAAATCGTAGATGCGCAGTCAGTCACAAAAGAAGACCTCGGTTTGATGATGTTAGGCGGTACCGTTGATGGGAAGGAGGCCCATTATGCTTAAAATTGTAAAACGGGCGGAAATCACTCCCATGCAGTCCATGATGCAGCGCTGTGTTGCTGTGATAGCCGCATTGGCTGCTGCAGCTGTTTTTATGTTGATTATGGGGTACAACCCTCTGACGGTCTTTTGGAATTTGATCGAAGGTTCTTTGCTCTCGGAATATCGTTTCCAACAGACCATCAATAAAACCATTCCCCTGGTAGTGATTTCTTTGGGGATCGCTATTGCTTTTAAAATGAAGTTTTGGAACATAGGGGCAGAGGGGCAATTCTTTATGGGGGCTTTTGCTGCCAGTTACTTTGCTCTGAATTTCACATTTTTGCCGAAACCGTTGTTGATTCTGGTGATGTTTCTTGCCGCAATGATTGCCGGTGCTTTTTGGTGCTTTATTCCCGGATTTTTGAAGGCCAAATGGGGAACCAATGAAACGCTTGTGACGCTGATGTTGAATTATGTGGCCACTAAGTGGATCATGTTCCTGCAGTATGGCCCATGGAAGGACCCCAATGCTTCCGGTTTCCCAAGAATTCCCGTGTTTGACGATGCGGCAGTCTTACCTGAAGTATTTGGCGTCCATATCGGTTGGATCATTGCGATTATTCTTGTTGTCGCCGTTTATTTTTTACTCAATAAAACGAAACTCGGTTTTGAGATCACCGTGGTAGGGGAGAATATCGCTACCGCGCGCTATGCGGGGATGAATGTAAAAAAAGTATTGCTCATTTCTGTTTGTCTCTCCGGCGCAATCTGTGGTTTGGCCGGAATGATGCAGGCGACGGGAATTGAACATTCTTTGACCTATCAACTCAGTGGTGGCATCGGATTCACTGCCATTATTACTTGTTGGCTGGCGCGGTTAAAACCGGTCAATATCGTATTTGTTTCGTTCTTTTTTGCGATGTTGATTCAGGGGGGCGCTTATTTACAGGGATCATTACAGATTCCATCGGCAGTATCCGGCATTTTGCAGGGAATCATTCTTTTCTTTGTTTTGGCCAGTGAATTTTTTTCTCAATATCGTTTTGTGCAAATCAAGAAGCATACTCCGTCGAAGGAGGTGGCATAAATGGGTATTTTAACGGCTATCGCGTTATTTTTGCAGTCTTCTATGCAAATGGGTACTACGATTCTTTACGGTACCCTTGGAGGCATCTTAGGTGAAAGAGCCGGGAACCTCAATCTTGGGGTAGAAGGCATGATGCTCATGGGAGCTGTCATGGGTTTCATGGCCGGCGTAAAAACAGGCAGTGCTTTTCTGGCCGTACTTATCGCCGGTTTGGCGGGCGCTTTCGGAGCGTTGATTTACGCCATTGTCACCGTTACCTTCCGTGGAAATCAAACTGTAACGGGGTTGGCATTGACGATTTTTGGTACGGGATTTTCTAGTTTTGTGGGTAAAAGTCTGTCTGGTGTTGCGCTTCCTTCCTCGGTCACTCAGGCTTTTGCCGCTGTAAAAGTTCCGTTTCTTTCAGATATTCCTTTGCTTGGTCCCATGCTGTTTCATCAAAGTGCTTACGTGATTGCTGCACTGATTTTGGCAGTTTTAATGTATTTATACTTTCAAAAGACAAAAGTCGGTTTGAATCATAAGGCTGTGGGGGAAAATCCCTCGGCGGCTGATGCTTCTGGCATTAACACAACGCTCTATAAATATTTGGCTTTGGTCAGCGGCGGTTTTTTGTGTGGGGTAGGCGGTGGTTATTTAACTTTGGTTTTCGTTCCCCGTTGGCAGGAAGAAATTACTGCTGGTTTGGGTTGGATTGCGGTCGCCTTAGTAATTTTTTGTACATGGCATCCCTTAAAAGCCATTTTGGGCGCTTATTTTTTCGGAATGCTCAGAGCGCTCGTTTTCAAAATTCAAGGGGTATCCATACCTCTTTTTGGGCATCATATTACGATTGCATCCAATTTGTTGGATATGTTACCATATTTAATGACAGTAGTTGTTTTGGTCATCGTTACTTTGGGGAATAACCGAAAGCATCGTCCCCCTGCAGGACTGAGTAATCCCTTTTTCCGAGAGGAACGATGAAACGGAACAGATGATCTCCCAGTGATTTGAGGTCGAAGGCGTTTGCCGGTGCCGCAGGCAAATCGCTTTCGACCTTTATACGCTTTGGGGTAAAGCGGACATCTGTTAATAAAATAGAGAGAATACTTGGTGCAAATGGTATGGGAAAAGTATTTTTTACAAAAGATAAACATAATATTTTAAATTTTGTTGTCATCGGGGCGATTTGTCTTATTGGTTACGGTGTTATTTATTGGTTGCAATCCATGGTCACATACCAATCCGATGATTATTATTATGCAACATTTTGGCGAGATGGTTTGTTGCATTTTATCCAAAACAGTATTGACCATTTTCAAGGATACAATGGCAGGGTGCTTGTACATTTTATCGCTCAGACTGTTCTGGCTTTTGATGTGCACGTTTATGCAGTATTGAATACGATACTGCTTTTTTCCCTTGCAATCCTTGGTTGCTATGTGATTGGCGTCTCGCGGTTCCGCAGGAAAGAGCGTTTTCTGTGTGTAGGCATATTTGCCGTATTTCTTTTTTTGTTGGGTAGAGATGTTTGGCGAGACAGTCTTCTATGGATCTCTGCATCCTACAATTATATGTTTCCCGTATTTCTTTTTTTTCTCTCTCTTTTTGTCCAAACACGTTATTTGTCATGTAAAAATCATTGTCCCGCCGCCACAATTTTACTAATTGCTGTGAATTTTTTTGCAGGCGCGACGACAGAACAGTGCGGAATTATGATGCTACTGGCATCGTTCATCGTGTTTTCTTATGCAGTTATCTCAAAAAAGATAAAATGGAAGCAGGCTTTGATTGCTCCCTGTATGAACTTTCTTGGTCTCATGACAATATTTCTGTCCCCTGCCACTCGTCTTCGAGCAGAACGATCCGGTAGTTTTTCCTTCTCTCTGGAAAGTATCATGGAAGGGCTCCAAAATGTTTCGGAAGTTTTTATGGCATGGTCGGGACTTTTCATCGTCATTGTCGGTTTTTGCTTTGCTTCTTCGTTGCTTTATTTTCTTTGCTCTAAAAAAAACAGATTCCCTTTGCTGGGGATTCCTTTTGGATGCATCCTTGTAATTCTTTTTCTGATTGGATGGAATTTTTGGGGTTTTCTATTATTTAGCGCTTATCTTATCGTTCTTTCGTTTTTCTGTATGTTGCGACTTGGTCGTTGGCTGTTAGGCGCGGTTCTCATTGCAGGGATTGGTTCGGCCTATGTAATGATTACTACCAATTCTTTTGTCCCCAGAATTGCTTTGCCGTTGGGGCTTATTTTGTGCCTTTTCATGGCAGTACTTTTTACGGAATGGTTGATTCTCATCAGAGAAAAAGGATTTGAAAAGAAAGCTACGGCCCTGTTGGGGAGCTGTTGTTTGTTTTGTATTTTGGTGATTGTTCCCACGGTTCATGGATATCAAAAAAATTATGAAATCATTCAAAAAAATGATGCGGCAATTACAGAATCCCGTAAAACGGGCGTTCTTTCTTATTGTATTGACGGTGATCCTAATTATTGTCACAATATGATACAAAATGATGGTTATTCTTTTTCTTCGTTTATAGATTTTTATGGTTTAGAAAATTGTAAGATTTATTTGGTCAGTGATCGAATGAAGCCCATTGAGATCCATGGGCAGCGTTTGACATCTCCGGCCTATGTGGAGGACGGTACGATTTATTTTCCGCTACGGGAAATTACGGAATCCTTTGGTGGATCGATTCAACAAAGTTCTCACGGTATTACCATATTATTGAATGGTGTTACTGCGGAATTTTCCGGAAATGCATTATTTATCGGTGACGGTGCAGATATCGGGGAATCAATTGATGTTTCGGATAAAATGCCGAAGACATATTATGCTACTTGTTTTACACGGGATATTTTTGAGAATATGTTTCAGTTGAGGATGATAGAAGAAGAAGGAAAATATATTATAGAGAAATAAAAAGGTCCGCTCCATGAAAAACGTTGGTATTTTTTCTTGACACCATATACCCATAGGGGTATAATATACATATACCCCTATGGGTATATGGAGGTGGACTATGGAAAAATTGGAAGCTCTTTTAGAGTGGGGCGGTGTGAAAAGAGACATTACATTTCTGATCATTTCCGCAATCGCACTGATCATCAGTATTTTTGATTTGATACCGTTGCCCTTTGACGCGGCTTGGATCGCGATCATCCTTTGCGGTGTCCCCATTGTTTTGGAAGCAATCATTGGCCTTGTCACAGCATTTGATATCAAAGCAGACGTTTTAGTTTCCATCGCTTTGGTAGCTTCCGTAATTATCGGTGAAGATTTCGCCGCTGGTGAAGTTGCCTTTATTATGCAACTTGGGGCTTTGCTGGAAGATCTAACTGTGGCAAAAGCAAGGGCCGGGATTGAGAAGCTTGTTCATTTGACACCCCGTACTGCAAGGATCCTCCGTGGCACGGAAGAGACGGTGATTCCCGCGGAGCAGGTGCAAGTAGGGGATCTTCTTCGGGTGCTGCCCGGCGAAACAATTCCTGTAGATGGTATTATTAAAGAAGGGCAAACTTCCATCAATCAGGCGGTCATGACCGGGGAATCATTGCCGGTGGATAAAGGCGTTGGAGACGAAGTGTCGAGTGGAACTGTGAATCAATTTGGTTCCTTTGATATGGAGGCAACGAAAGTAGGAGAAGATAGTTCCATTCAGCGGATGATTCGCCTTGTGCAATCGGCAGATGCAGGGAAAGCCAAAATCGTTGGCCTGGCTGATCGGTGGGCGACTTGGATTGTCGTGATCGCTTTAACGGCGGCGGCGTTGACATGGCTCGTCACAGGAGAGATCATTCGCTCTGTTACGATTTTAGTTGTGTTTTGTCCCTGTGCATTGGTCTTGGCAACCCCCACGGCAATTATGGCTGCCATTGGCAATGCAACGAAGCATGGATTTCTTGTACGTGAAGGCGACGCCTTGGAGCGATTGGCTGCTGTATCTAAGTTTACATTTGATAAAACAGGAACGTTGACTTACGGTACGCCCAAAGTGGTGGCAGTTCAAAGTTTTCTTTCTGAAATCTCAGATGAAACTCTTTATGCCTATGCTGCCAATGCGGAGTTGCGTTCGGAGCATCCCTTGGGAAAAGCGATTGTAAATTGTTATCGGAAAGACATACATCAAGATTTTGTCCAGGCGGAACAGTTTCAGATGTTGCCCGGGCGCGGCGTTCAAGCTATAATTTCAGGAAAGGAAATTGTGGCTGGTAATGGAGAACTGATGCAAGAGCGGAAGATACCTTTGGAACGTAAAATCAAAATTGCCGCAAATGGTTATTTAGATAACGGTTGCACTGTGATATATGTGGCAGTAGAAGGGAAAACAGCTGGTTTTATTGCTTTGGCTGATACGTTGCGTCCGGAAGCGGCGCGTATGATTCAGCGTGTAAAACAGACTGGAGTTACCCCGGTTCTCTTAACCGGTGACCATGATAATGCGGCTCACCATATTGCCAATCAATTATCCATTGATGAAGTTCATGCAAACTGTTTACCGGAAGACAAATTGAACTATATTGATTCCTATCAAAAAGAGCAACAACAAGTTTGCATGATAGGCGATGGTATCAATGATGCTCCGGCGCTGAAAAAGGCCTATGTCGGTGTTGCCATGGGTGGTGTTGGCAGTGATATTGCTGTTGATGCCGCCGATATTGCCCTGGTGAATGATGATATTAAGGAAATTCCCCATTTGCTTCAGTTGGCAAAACGAATGATGCTAACGATTAAATATAATTTGACCTTTTCTTTAACTTTAAATTTTGTAGCGATTATTTTGGCGATGACTGGAATTCTCAATCCTGTTGTCGGAGCATTGGTTCACAATGCAGGTTCTATTTTTGTAATTATCAACTCAGCATTTTTATTGAAATGGAGGAAAAAAAATGATTATGACAATGATTGCCCTGATTGTGGGATTCGCAATTCTTTGCGGGGGAATTTATTACCTTGTGAAGGAGAAGAAGGACAAAGAAGCGCGTAAAATTTATACTGTTACTACAGCGATTGGTGCAGTCATCGCCATCGGTACTGTGATTAAAATTGCGTTATTAGGCATGTAAATGATCGCTAAAAAGACGGTGGAAGCGTTAACTCGGCTTCCACCGTCTTTTTATTATGTTTACAGCTAGGGAACTGATCTGTATTGAGTGCGGTTTGCAATGAAAAAGAACAAGGTGCCGACGGTTTATTCTATCTATCAATATTTTAAAATGATATTGATAGATGATGTTATTCTTTTTCTTTGGCCAGAAGTTCTTCTGTTTCCGCAGTAGCTTCTTCCAAAACATCGCAAAGTTGTTTGCGAATATTATCCGGAAGCGGATCTTCTATTTTGCCGTTTTCAAGTAGATCAATGGCTTTTTCGTAAGCTCTTTCATAGATATCTTTGCCGTTACAACGTTCCATCCAGGTGTCATAGCTGTTTCTGTCCAGAAGTGTCGGAGCGGAAAGGCAACGGAAGTTTTCAAACGTATGGGGATTACTGATAAATTCACCGCCAGGTCCTACTTCTTCAATAATATCCAAGGACATGTGTTCTTCATCCATGGGAATTCCCTTGAGTGTTTTAAGAATCATACCGGCCATATCATTCTCAATCATCAACTGTGCATAATCCCAGGTGAGACCACCTTCCAGCATACCCAATCCATAAATCATATTGGCACCTGCCAATGCGGGAAGGAGTGCTGTTAAGGTAGCTTCATGACCACTTTGAGCATCAACTACTTTGCTATCACACTAGCCACCGGCAACAAAGCTGGGAACTTTATAGAATTGTGCCACATTGGCAACAGCGGCGCTAAATAGGGCCAATTCCGGTGTTCCCACTGCCGAGAGAGTACTGCGTAAATCCATCATGGCAGTAGATGTTCCGTAAATGAGAGGAACTCCTTTTTTAACAGCTTGCCCCAATACGAACATGCTGGTTACTTCGGCATTATGGGTTACCAAGGTGCCTGCCAGATGAACGCAAGTGGTGCCACCGGGTAACCCCATGGGATTAATTTTTGAGCTGATGCCACATTCAATGGCTTGAATCAACGAATCCACGGCTCCTTTGGAGTGGACTAAGGGGCTGATAGGGTCACAGCTGGTGGTGAACAGAGGGCGTTCTCTAAATTTATCTTCTCCCCCGGAAACTATGGCTCCCATTTTACAGGCTGCGCGAATATTTTCCGGTCTGTTCATTCCGATCAGAGCATGTTTGGTGCAATTATTATAAAAGCCTTCTGCTACCCAAACTTGACCCACATGGGGATTGACATCTTCCGGAACCATGCAGCGTTCAAAAACTGCAATGTTTTCCATAGCATTGACCATACGCGCAGAATCCCAAACGTCCTTTTTGTTGGGTTTTCTGCGTTTACGGGTATAAGGGTCAATGATATTGACGGATTCCCCGAAGTTTACAAAGCCTGTCCTTGACCCCTCACAATACCAGTCGTTTTTGGGATTGCGACCACACGCCCGGAAGGAACTGGGGGCAGTTGTCATTGCGTCTTCAACGAGGTAGGGAGGGATTTTTACAATATGGGTCTGCGAATCCACGGAGCAACCAATTCCGGCATAGATTTCTCTAGCCTTTTCACTTTCTACCTTTACACCGATTTTGCTGAGAACATCCAACGTCGCATAATGCAGGTTCCATAGATCATCTTCTTGGAACATTTTTAAACCTAAACCGTTGGTGGTGCTGGTGCCTGATCTAAAACCTTTTGCCATGAGCTTTCCTCCTCACATGTTAATGTTGACTTTTTAGAATGCAATAACCATACCAGAGGAAAGGGGTGGGACATATTTTTGCTAGTGTTTTATTCCGATGAAAGCGCATATATATCTATTTTGGAAATTATTTTTTTAATAATTCAGGACAATATTTTTTTAAATAGCGATAAGATGCACTTTCACTGATGCCCAAATGATGAGCGATTTTGCGGGAGCTTTTGAATTCTTTATACATCGCAGTAAATAAACTTTTTTCCAGTTCAGATCTTTTATTGTTGATGTAGTCAAAACTTTCTTTATAAGATAAAAATTCGTGATTCCCTGGTGATGCATTGGTGCCATTGGGCGTATTGTTTGTGTTGATTTTACCTATGGCTTG
>CAJFVQ010000089.1 GCA_904420535.1 Candidatus Cryptoclostridium obscurum | reverse complement strand
GAGCATTGGATTTTTTACCGGAACGGATTGTCGAATTTATTTTTTCCTAGGTAGGCAATGTCTATACGTTATGGCAGAACTTTTATGCGGGAGGAGACTTCCGCTCTCGAAACAAATTACAACGGGAGGTTTTAAAGATGAAAATTGTATTAACCGATGCAAAGACCTTGGCCGGAGAAGATTTGGATTTTTCTCCGCTGGAAGCTCTGGGGAATGTGGTTACATATCCTTTCACTCCATATGATCAGATTGCGGAGCGTATTGCCGATGCCGATGTTGTGCTTTGCAATAAGACATTGATGAATCATGAAACGTTGAAAAATGCAAAACTTTTAAAATATATTGGTATTTTTGCTACAGGGTGGAATAATATCGAGATTCCCTATACCAATGATCGCGGTATCACTGTCTGTAATGCGGGATCTTATTCCACCAATGCCGTGGCACAACACGTTTTTGCTATGATTTTAAATCATTACAGTTCCGTTGCCGCTTATCATGATTTTGTGGCACAAGGAAAATGGATTTCCAGTGAAATTTTTACCGCGCCGGTTTTTCCCACCATGGAACTGGCAGGAAAAACCCTGGGGATTGTAGGCTTCGGTAATATCGGCCAAGCCGTAGCTAAAATTGCACTTGCCTTTGAAATGCATGTCCTTGTCTATACGAGAACACGGAAAGATAATTCAAATGTAGAATTTGTATCTTTGGACGAAATGCTTTCCCGTTCCGATATTATTACGGTGCACTGCCCTCTGAATGAGGATTCCCAAAAAATGTTTGACGAGGATACCTTTGCCAAATGCAAAGAGGGGGCGTATTTTATCAATACGGCCCGAGGCGGTGTAATTTCCGAGGCAGCTCTCGTTGCAGCATTGAAGTCCGGTAGACTCAGCGGAGCTGCTGTAGACGTTTTGGATACTGAACCTATGCCGAAGGATTGCCCGCTTTTGGATGCGCCCAATCTGACGATCACACCTCACGTAGCTTGGACTCCAAAAGAGACCAGGGCGCGTCTTTTACAGATCACCATTGACAATTTAAAAGCATACTTCGCTGGTCACCCGCAAAATGTCGTGAAATAATGAGGGGGATTTATGCTGAAAAAATTACATTTATCCACAGGGAAAGAAGGATTTTACGATGTGACTAATGCAGTACGTCACGTATTAAGGGAATACAATGTTTCTTCGGGAATTTGTGTGGTTTTTTGTCCCCATACCACGGCGGGAATGACCATCAATGAGGATGCAGATCCCGACGTAACACGTGATCTCATGTTGGCAATGGGAGATACTTTCCACGATCGCAGCGATTTCCGCCATGCCGAGGGAAATAGCCATGCCCATTGGAAATCCATGATGACGGGAAGCTCAGTGACTGTGATTATTGACAAGGGCGAGCTAGTACTTGGAACATGGCAGGGAATTTATTTTGTTGAATACGACGGCCCCCGCCAGCGTTCCTATTATGTAAAAATAATCGAAGAAATATAAAAATAACCGGCCAAGGCAATGAATGCAACTTGGCCGGTATTTTTTCGTATTTACTCTTTTTCGCCGACAATGCGATACAGTTCTGTGGCTCGATCTAGATAGACGATACCGTCCAGATGATCGATCTCATGGCAGAGACACATGGCAAAGTCGTCCTCTCCCCATAATTCCAGCGGTTCCCCCTGTTCATTGAGGGCCTTTACCTTAACCTTTTTGGGGCGAATGGTTTTCCCTACTAAACCGGGGTAACTAAGACATCCCTCCATACATTCTCTTGCACCGTAGGTCTCCATGATCTTGGGATTGACCAATTGAATCAATCCTTGGCCCATATCGATTACAACGAGTTGTTTCATAATGCCGATTTGGCTGGCAGCCAGGCCAGCTCCGTTTTCTTCGTGGTACATGGTATCTGCCATGTCTTGAAGAATTGAACGAATTTTATCATCAACAATTTCTATTTGCTCACAAGACGTGTGGAGTGCGGGATCATCGCCGTATCGTAATTTGCAAACAGCCATTTGGATCTCCTTTTATAAATTTTTAATGATATTTTATCATAGCTTATGATCCTTTTGCTTGTCAAGCTGTGATATTGCGGATCAGGAGAGGAATACTCCTTGTTTAATGCATTATTATACATTTCTGAAAGGCGTTTATCGCTGGCGAGTATTTTACAAAAAAAGTCTTGACAATTACGAAACAGGGTGATATGATGAATCTCATAAAAGCGATGACCGGAAACCAGTAAGCCTGCAGATGCCCAATAGAGAGTAGCCGGTTGGTGAGAGGCGCAGGGAGGAACAGGCCGAATACATTCCGATAGCTGCACACCGAAAGGAGTTTTCCCAGTAGGCTGTCGCCGGGGGCGCCCGTTATAGCGATAAGGTATCGCATTGTTTGCCGTACCTGATGAGGCTGTTGCCGCGAGGCAACGGTAAATAGAGGTGGTATCACGGGATTGTCTCTCGTCCTCTGCAAATGCAGATGACGGGAGTTTTTTATTGCCCCAATCTGCACAAGTCTGAGGGGTTTTGCTTTTCAGCTCCTCAAAAATAAAAGCTGATATAGAAAGTAGGGGAAAACAATGTTTGAAAAGCTATTGATGATCTTCATTTTTGTTGCAATTACCATCAGCATCGGCATTTATTGCAGAAAAAAAGCCAATAGTGTCGGAGATTTTGTTTTGGGTGGTCGTGAAGTGGGACCGTGGTTAACGGCTTTTGCTTATGGTACTTCGTATTTTTCCGCCGTTGTGTTTGTTGGATACGCCGGGCAGTTTGGTTGGAATTTCGGCGTTGCCGCTGCATGGATTGGGATTGGTAACGCGATCATCGGCAGTCTTCTTGCCTGGGTTGTTTTGGGACGTCGTACCCGTATTATGACGAAACATTTGGAATCTGCCACTATGCCGGAATTTTTTTCCAAACGTTTTCGCAGTAAATCTGTAAAAATTGTGGCTTCTTTTATCATTTTTATCTTTTTGGTACCTTATTCCGCGTCGGTATATAAAGGTCTTTCGGGATTATTTGCCATGTCTTTTGGCATCAATTTTAATTACTGCATTCTCGGTATTGCGATTTTGACGGCGATTTACGTAATCGCCGGTGGTTATACCGCTACTGCGCTGAACGATTTCGTGCAGGGGATCATCATGATCGGCGGCATTTGTGCCGTAGTTTATGGAGTCTTAAACGGTCAAGGCGGTTTTATGGGAGCTCTGGAGAAGCTTTCCCAGATCCCCAGTGAAGCAGCGCCGGGCTTGAACGGCGCCTTCGTTTCCATTTTCGGTCCTGATCCTCTGGGGCTTTTGGGCGTCGTGATCCTTACCAGTCTTGGTACTTGGGGCTTGCCCCAGATGGTTCATAAATTTTACACCATCAAGAATGAAAAAGCCATCAAGACCGGTACTGTGATCTCCACTGTTTTTGCTTTGATCATTGCCGGCGGCAGTTATTTTATGGGCGCTTTCGGCAAGTT
>CAJFVQ010000088.1 GCA_904420535.1 Candidatus Cryptoclostridium obscurum | reverse complement strand
TCCGCATTGATGACCGCATTGGCAGGAGCCAACATCATCTATGGACCGGGAATGATAGACTTTGGAATTACCGTTGATTACGGCCAACTCCTTTTCAGCAACGATATCATTAAAATGGTACGTAGAGGTCTTCAAGGTATCGATGTCAATCGGGAAACATTGGCCGTTGATATCATTGATAAAGTAGGCCCCGCCGGTAACTTCATTTTTGAGGAACACACCATGACTCATATGCGTACAGAACAGGCACAGCCCAATCTGATCGACCGTCGAATGCGCTACGCATGGAAAGCCGACGGCAGCAAAAATTTGACTGCCAGAGCAAAAGAAAAAGCGCGGGAAATTTTGGCCAATTATCAACCGACTCCGGTGAAGGAAGACATTCGTCAAAAGGTAGAAGAGATCGTAAAAGAAGCGGAAGCAGAATTGCTCCCCCAAAAATGACATTATTATAAACAAAGATGAAATTTATTGCGGCATAGGCTAGGCAGCCTATGCCGCAATATTTCAATAAGGATTTTTAGACAAAGAGGATTCCGCAAATCTCCGTCGAAGAGGGAATAACAGTAAAGAATTATTGATTGAAACTTGAGGTATGGGATATGGAGAAACGGGATCAAAATTTCCATTTGAAAGAAACAGATCTTTCTTGGCAAGATCTGAAAGATATTTTGGATTACTGTTACGATGAAATTTTCGTCATCGACAGTCAAGGGATCGTCATTTATGTGAATGATGCTTGCACCAGGAATTATGGAGCAACGCCTGAGGAGCTCATCGGGAAACACGTGATGTATTTGGAAGAAAAGGGGTATTGCTCACCGGTTTTGGCCTCGGCTTTTTTAGGAAGCAAAGAATCTCTTACACTACAACAGACAACTGTTTATGGCACAGTCTTGACGGTAACATCGTCGCCAGTTTTTAATAGAGACGGTTCCCTCCGTTTTGTTGTTTTAAGCAGTCGTGATATTACCGATATCACTTTATTACGCAAAGACCTCGCCAACAGCCGCCATCTCGAAGAAAAATATCGGGGGAAATTAGCGGATTCTCAAAATTTAGTATCTTCAGGGATTATTGCCGAAAGCGAAGAAATGAAAGCATGTCTCAATTTAGCACGAAAGGTGTCATCGACGGACGCAAATATCCTGCTTCTGGGGGAAAGCGGTGTCGGCAAAAGCCTCATGGCTAATTACATTCACAATGTCAGCAACCGAAAGAGCGGACGCATGGTGCGGATTAACTGCGCATCCATTCCGGAAAACCTCTTGGAATCGGAACTTTTCGGATACTGCAAAGGCGCTTTCAGCGGCGCAGAGAAACGCGGAAAGCAAGGTTTGGTGGAAATGGCTCACAAAGGGACTTTATTTTTGGATGAGATTGGAGAAATGTCCCCTGCTCTTCAGGCAAAAATCCTTCAGCTAATTCAAGACCACAGTTTCATCCCCTTGGGTGGTACTGAAGAAGTCAAAGTGGATATCAGGATTATTGCCGCTACCAATATTGATATTCGCCAAGCCATTGAGGAAGGAAACTTCCGGGAAGATCTCTTTTACCGTCTCAGCGTGATCGAAATCAATGTCCCTCCATTAAGAGAACGACAGGGTGATATTGAATTTCTCATTGACTATTTTTTAAATAAACTTAATGCAAAATATTATTCCAATGTTGCCTTATCTCCGGAAGCAACGGAATTATTTCTCCGTTATCCTTGGCCGGGCAATATCAGAGAATTGGAGCATTTATTAGAACGTCTTGCCTTAACCTCTGACAATAGCACCATTACGCCGGAAGATCTGCCGGAACAATTCAAAAATTTTATGGAACAAAAGGGAGATCTAGTTCCTTTGCACAAGCAAATCGAAAAGCCGAAAGCTTCCTATCGTGAAATGGAAATTGAAAGAATTCTTGACCTGTATGAAAAGCTCCATAGTTCCTATAAAGTTGCCGATGAATTAAACATCAGCTAAAGTAAGGCAACCCGCATTATCAATAAATATTATAAAAACACAACGGATACACTGGATAAGGGAGCAAAGAAAAAACGCAATTTTTAATGCAAATTAATTCACCATATTTTTTTAAGTCATTTATTTGACTTATTTTTTGCCAAATAAAAAAGAACAAACAGCATTATACAGGTATTTTAGAAAAGATATAATTTTTTTATCACATTGTTTTTCTGGTATGGTTTTTGCATTTTATAACAGTAAAGTCAAACAACCAGCGAAAGGAGAAACAAAATGAGTCAAAAAAACGGTATGAAATCCGCCCTGAATTTTATCGACGTCAATGACTATCAACGAATCCACGAGGCATCATTAAAAATATTGGCGGAAACTGGCATTGTTTTTCAAAATGATGATGCGGTAGAAATTTTCCGAAAACACGGTGCCAAAACCGATGGTCAACGCGTTTACATCACCAAGGAGATGGTAGACAAAGCAACTTCAACCCTTGTACGGACCTACGAATTTTCCAGCAGGAATCCGGAACGCCAAGTTACAGTGGGCAAAGATTTCTGTGTACAGCCCAATGCGGGTGCCGTATATATTCAAGATCTTGACAAAGGGCGCCGCCTTGCAACCATCGAAGATTATGGCAATATGATGCGTCTGGCCCAGGCCAGTGATATCATCAATCTTGTGGGAGCGCATCCTTTAAATCCTTCTGACGTACCGGACGAATATAAACACCTCTATATGTGCTATGAGGCGCTCAGGAACTCCGATAAACCGGCGCTCGGCTGGGCTATGAACGGGAAACAGGCAAAAGAATACCTCGACATGATCCAGATTTCCATGGGAGATACCCCCGGCGAAAATACCGGCAAACAATATGCCAATTTCAGCGCAAATCCGCTAAGTCCTTTATCATGGTCAAAAGACACACTGGATTCCATGATGGAATACAGCCGTCGAGGACAAGGTATTTACCTGCTTCCCTGCATCATGGCAGGCCTTACCGGCCCTATGCGCCCCATGGGAACCATCGTTTTGCAGAATACAGAAGTTTTATCAGGAATCGTATTTTCGCACTTAATTAATCCGGAAACACCCATTGTTTATACCCCATCATCCACATCGGGCTATATGAAACGGGCTTCTTATATTACAGGAACACCTGAAATGTCTTTGATTAATGCGCCCTTGCTGATGATGGCTCATGATTTTTACCATATGCCCTCTCGCTGTATGTGTGGCATGACTGACGCAAAAGTTCCCGATATGCAAGCAGGCTTGGAAACCATGCAAAATGTGATGATTGCCGTATTATCCGGGGTGGATATCATCAATGAATGTCTTGGTGTTTTAGATGCCATTATGACGGTATCCTATGAAAAACATATCATTGATGAAGAAATCATCAAACGGTGCCTCTATATCAAAGACGGAATCGATACCTCTGACGAAGCCCTTTCCGTTGATGTTATCAATGAAGTAGGTCCCGGTGGCACTTATCTCACCCATCCCGATACTTTTATGCATTTTAAAGATTCCTATAAAAACGATATTTCCGAATGTGAAGGCTATAACGATTGGTACCAAGACGGCGCATTTGATATCGCGGAAAGGGCCAATAAGCGATTTAAAGAAATCCTCGCTGCGGCTCCCGAAACAATGCTTACTCCAGATATCGACGCCGATCTAAAAGCTTACATGAAATCCATCATGGGGTAAAATAATCATAACAAAAAAGGAACCCGAATTTTCATTCGGGTTCTTTTTATTGGTTCACTCTTTATGTCCAGTCAAATCAGAGTTATCATCAGCTTGATCTGATGGAAATTCCTTACATAATATGTGGGGTGGACCAAAATCCTCTCGGAGCCAAATACAAATGGAGATCATGAAAAGAACTATCAAAACCAGAATGGGGACACTGGTCAACACCGAAGAAAGTTTTACAACATCCATCCCACCCACCAAAAGTAAAGCAATGGTGGCGAAAAAGATGAACAAAGCCCAGAAGATCCGAAGCCACCGTTTTGGTTCCGCGGAATATCCCACTTCCGCACTGGTCACATTCGCCACGGTATAGGCCGCGGAATCAATACCCGTCGCTTGGGCAATGATCAAAACCGCGACAAAAAAAGGAATAAATACCCGAGCAAAAGGAACCGTTTCAAGGATTGCATAGATCACTGCGGGCCCTCCTTGGTCATTGAGAATGGAGACAAGATCTATCCCCAGATCAAAATAAACATGTTGGCCATAGCCACCCAAAATCGCAAAAATTAAAATCGTACCGCCACCGGCGGCCAAAATCATGTTCAAAAGAAATGCCTTGATGGTGCGACCTTTGGAAATACGCGCCATAAATAATCCAATATAAATCGCCCACGAAGTCCACCAGGCCCAATAAAAAACTGTCCATGTCTGGGGAAAGCCGGAACTGCCAATGGAGTCCGTATAAAAACTCATACGGAGAAAATTCTGAATCATAATGCCAAAGGAATCAAAAAAATATGAAATAATCCACATGGATGGTCCGATGACAAACAAGTAGATAATCATAACAATGAACATTACCATATTGATATTGGACAACTTGGCAATCCCGGAATAAATCCCGCTGTAGCAACTATAAGTGTAGATACAGGTGAAAATTCCGCCGATAATAAATTGCAGCCACAGGCCGTCGGAGATCCCGAGATACTGGGAAATGATGCCTGAAAGCATCGGAAAAACAAAGCCTAATGATGTGGCGAATCCTCCGATCATACCAATTACGACCAACACATCTATGAAAATACCGAGTTTTCCTCGGGCGTAGCCTTTTAAAACGCCGCCACAGGCATAGCTGGCTTTGAAATGGTATTGTCGGCGGTTATAGTAACAGTAGGCAAACACAATCCCGGGAACGGCAAAAATCGCCCAGGGCGTGATGCCCCAATGGAAATATGTGTACGCCATGGACCACTCACGTGCGGACTGAGAAAAGGGCTCGATACCGAAAGGAGGTCCGGAAAGATAGCTGATGGGTTCTACACAGGCCCAATAAATCGCTCCGGCGCCAATCCCGGCGCAGAAAAACATTGCGATCCAAGTAAAAGTAGAAAACTCCGGCTTATCTTCTTTGGCGCCAAGTTTCACATTACCGTAACGACCGAAGATCAACCAGGCAGAGAAAAGAAGACAGACAAAGGC
>CAJFVQ010000087.1 GCA_904420535.1 Candidatus Cryptoclostridium obscurum | reverse complement strand
TTTTTAATGATTTCAGCAGCGCCTTTCAAAATTTCGGGACGCGTCTGAAAATCAGGACGTTTCATCGTGTCACCTTCGCAGAAACCGCAGATATTGCTACCAGTGGAG
The DNA here is from genome assembly GCA_904420535.1 of Candidatus Cryptoclostridium obscurum. GTDB lineage: Bacteria > Bacillota > Dehalobacteriia > UBA7702 > UBA7702 > Cryptoclostridium > Cryptoclostridium obscurum. Next base: position 7,656 of record CAJFVQ010000087.1, on the reverse strand, counting down.
AGATCATAATAATAGAACATGGGGCTGATGCCCAAATCTTTAATGGCATGTACTGCCTGTCTTTCTGCAGGACGGTTCAAATATTCGGCAGTACCTTCTCCTGCAATGCGGAATGCATAGGGTTTGCCGTCAACGATGACTTTAAAATTGCGGTTGGTGAGGCCGCCGGGCATATATGTAATACTCTCGACTTCACCGCAGAAAAGACTGGAATCTTCCGCCATTTTTTTGATAAATTCAACTTCTTCGGGTTTTGTGTTTTCACAAACTTTAATCTCTGCCATGTGATGAATTCTCCTTTGCAAAATAAAGTTCATTTTGAAATAGAAACAGTTTGAATCTTCTGAAATTTTGATTGATTTCTTGTTCCGCTTCCGGTAAATTCATGTTATAATAATAGCAAGTTCCGGAGCAATAAGAAATCTTTATTTTGTAAAATATTATTGCAAATTCTGTGCCAATGGAAAGTATTTTGAAAAATTCATTTCTGCGCCAATAGAAAGGCCTGAAAATAGTGAAATTTTGCGGTAAAAATATTTTCATTCCTTGTTTTTCTGATAGAAATATTTTAAAGATAAGTCGCAATTGAATTTTGAGTCATTTTTGACTTAAAATTAGTGGTGATTTTGATAAAAAACCGTTGGTATTATCGGTTTTTTGTGGGAGATGGAATTTTTTGTCCATTGGCATGATTTTTGCAGTATAATATCTTGTTCTCCGGAAATTCTGCAATCTTATTGCGAAACATATTATTTGAGCATCAAAGGAGGTGGCATTCTTTTTCGTTCAAGATCAGTTATATTAACGCGTAAGCGTAGAAAAGGGGGACTTATTTATTATGGATGTAGAAGGTAAATTACAATTAAAAGATGTTGATGCTGATGATTTTGGAGCAATGCGTTCCCAATTTGTCGTGATGAAACGAATTGTGGACGAGCTTTACGCCACTTCAGAAATGGCAATGTCCAGAAGTCAGCTAAACCATCTCTTTGGTGAGTATTATGATGTTGGGACCATCGTGGATGCTTACGAAATTTTTGGCGGTTATGTAAATCGCAGCTTCGGTGCAATCGTAGAAAAAGATGGAGTAAGAAAGGATTACTTCATTCGTAAATATAAAAGAGATGCTACCGATGCAGATATCAAAGTAGAACATAACTTGATTGAATATGCCATTGCTCATGGCATGAAAGACGCTGCTGGTGTGATTCGCACCAAAGACGGCGAAAGCTTCGTAAAAATGGTTGAGGAAAAAGAAGGGCAGAAGGTGGTGCGCACCTTTGCCGTTTATGAATACCTTGATGGCGAAGATACCTATGATTGGATCAATACCAATATGACGCCGGAAGAGGATGCGGAATTTGCACGGATTTTGGCAAAATTCCATAATTTTACCAATGGTTTTGATCCCGGTGAAAAAGAAGAAGCCAGAATTCTTGATTTAGTGAAAATGTTTAAGAAAAAATTTCCGCTCATGGGCAACGGAATGGAAATACCGGCTTACAATCGTTTCTATCGGCTTTGGAAAGAGGCTACGCCCTTTTTTGTGGAAATGTGTGATAAGGTTACAGATGGCTTAACTAAGGATCTTACTGACGGAATGCCGGAATGCCCCTGCCATTGTGACATCCATCCGGGCAATGTAAAATGGAAAGATGGCAAATGCGTCGGTCTTTACGATTTTGATTGGTCCAAATTGGATTATCGCCTGTTTGACGTTTGTTTTGCCTTGGTTTATTCTTGTTCTTCCTGGGAAGCGCAAACCGACGGACGCCTTTGGTTTGATCGCTGTGGCTACTACCTTGACGGCTATAATCAATTCCTGAAAGAGGAAGGCACCCTATCTCCCTTTACTGCGGAAGAAAAGAAGGCGTTCCCTTATATGATGTTGGCGGCTTGTCTGTATTTGACGAACTGGGCAACCTGTTATTTTGATGAATGGGAAGATTTGAATGAATATGAATATTATTTCTATTTGACTCATATTGTGAAGTTGCTCCATTACATCGACAATCATCAGGATGATTTGGCGGAAGTCATAAAAAATGTTTAATTACCTGATAGAGTGTGCTAAGATCTGATACTAATAACAAAAGTTTTAATTTTTTAAAAAAAATTAAACTTAGGGGTGGACTTTTTCTGGAGGATACCGTATAATACATACTAGTTAAAGATTTTGATTTTGAATTGCCGGGGTTTCTGCTCCGGGAACCCTTGGCAACTCAATTTTGGCAGAGTGCCATCTGCCGGTGTTATTTTATATTTTTTATGAAAGAAGGGATTTAAATGGCAATTGGTACAAAGAATGTGCCCAGTGCGGCAGCAAAAGAGCTGTACAGGAAAAACAAGTCCGCCTTTTTTAGAAAAGGTGTCATCACGGCTTTGATTTCCGGTATCCTCTACGGTTTTTACTCTGCGTTCCTCGTTGCCGGGGAAGGCGTCGGGAACTGGCCCGGTTTCTGGGAGTTGGGCATCGCAGGCTCCATCTTGGGGTATTGTTTGATCTGTGCCGTCGGCGCCGGTCTTAACGATATCTGTTCTGCTGTTTGGCAAATTGTGATCGCCATTGTAAAAGGAAAATTTGGCGATTTCATTGCTACTTTGAAAACGAAACCCGGCGCAATTATGATTGGGGTTGCCTTGGCCGGCGGTCCCATCGCTGCGACAGCTTACAACGTTGGATTGATGATGGCTGGCGGTATCGCCGCCGCGATTTCTGCTCTCTGTGCTGCTGTCGGGGCGATCATCGGCCGTGTGTTCTTGAAACAACAGTTGAATTTCCGCATGGTTTGCGGGATCATCATCTGCTTTGCCGCTGCTGTTACCATCGGTTGGACCAGCTTTGACGGTCTCGACATGACGGCCTTCATCGGTTGCTGCATCGCTTTCATCGCAGCTCTCGGTTGGGGTATTGAAGGCAGCATCGGCGGTTATGCCACTTCCATGATTGATAGTGATATCAGTATTACCATTCGTCAATGTACTTCCGGTATCACCAATCTGATCATTGTCGTTCCTATCCTCTGCATCATGGCAACCAGTATGTTGGATACCAGTGATATTTCCGGTAATATTTATGTTTATCTGGTTGGTGGTGCTGTTGGCGGCGGCGCAATTGTCTGGTTCATTTTCTCCGGTCTTTGCTGTGGTCAGTCCTTCCGTATGTGGTACAAAGGGAACTCCATGTGTGGTGCTGCCCTCGGTATGGCGCTGAACGCCGGTTATTCTTTCTGGGTACCGTTCTGTTCTTGGCTTTTGATGGGCGTTATCCTTCCTCTCGTGGATCCTTCTTGGAGCTACGCTGCTTTGACTCCTGTCCAGTGGATTGCTGCTGTTGTTGAAGTCTTTGGTATCTTGCTCATTGCTAGAAATCCTTTGGATTTCTTCAGAAAAAAGGAGGCGTAAGATTATGAAAAGACCGTTAAACTTTGCAATTTTGAAATATATGACAACGGTCGATAAGGCCTGTCCTGCCGATGTCGTGAAAGATTTGCAGAAGGATTATCCTGGCGACCGCAGACTGAATGAAACGGCTGCTTTGGAATCCCTGATGACTGCCACGGAAAACGGCCTGTTGGTGGAAGACTCCTATGAAGTTGATGGTAGCGGCAATCTTGTTTTCTATTATGCCGCTCCCGATGAATGCAAAGAAGAAATCAATAAATATATCAAATAAATAGTTTATTTGATTTTCTGTAACTGCACTAAAGCTGCCTTTGGGCAGCTTTTAGTGCGGCTGCGACGGCCTATCACTTTTGAACAAAATAATTATAAAAACATAACGAAAAGATAACAATCCGAAGAAAAAAAATTGATAAAACTGTGCAAAAATAACTATAATGAAGTTATTGAAAAGATAATAATCCCCGCGATCCCATTGTGGCATGATTCTTGCAATATATATTGCAAGAATCAATAAAGATTCCAATTTACTTCGTTAGCAATATGGACAAGATTTCAAGAATGCTCTTCGTCGCGGGACATAAATTCGCAAATAAATATTACGTTAGTAAATTAATTTTTATAAAATATATAAATATATGGAGAGGAGTGTATTTAGATGTTTACACAATATTCTAAATTTCTCACAGAAGAACAGAGACAAATGGTTCACGAAGCTTCCATGGAAGTCCTCGAAAACACCGGTTTGTTGGTGCATGCTGATTGCGCCAGAGAAATCTTTAAGGCCCATGGCTGTGATGTCAATGCCGATGGTCTCGTGAAAATTCCTCATAAGGTAATTGAAAAGTACATCAAGATGTTCCCCAGCTCCTATACGTTTACTGCACAGGATCCTTCTCTTGATATTACCATCCCGGAACAGGGGCCTTGCGTTGTGACAGCAAGTTCCGCTCCTTTTATTATCGATCCCAAAACCAGAGAACAGAGACGGGCTACTTCCAAAGATATTGCAAATATCGCACGTTTGATCAATGAATTGCCCGGCTTTAACGTCTTTTCCATTTCCGTTTTGGCTGATGATGCTCCCGATGGTGATCTCTCTCTTTACAGATTCTATCCTGCTTTGAAAAACTGTAAAAAGCCTGTTCGTAGTAATACCCCCAGATTTGAGGAATTGCAGAAGGTTTTGGAACTCGGTTATACCATCGCCGGTTCCAAAGAAGCTTATATGGAACGTCCCTTTATTAACCATCATTATTGCCCTATCGTAACGCCTTTGACTATGGATGTTGAATCCACCGAAGCGGTTACTTATTTGGCACAACAGGGACTTCCTGTTTACACCACTGCTCCTGTATCCAATGCTGGTATGACTTCTCCTATGAGTAGAATGGGAACCTTGGTCTTGGGGAATGCTGAATTCTTGGCCATTAACTGCTATTATCAGATGATTCGTGAAGGTATGCCCATCATCTATGCTTACCTTCCCACAATTGCTGACTTGAGAACCGGTGCGTATACCCCCGGCGCCATGGAAACTGGTATTTTGTCCATGGCTCACACGGAAATGGCTGAATTTTATCATGTTCCTTCCGGCGGTTATATCGGCTTAACCAACTCTCACTGCAACGACGCTCAGAACGGTTATGAAGTTGCAATGAATACAACCGGTGCTGTTTGTGCTGGCGCTTCCCTGTTGAATATGGGTGGATTGCTTGACAGCTTGACAACATTTGATTTTTCCAAAGCAGTAATCGATAACGAAGTCGCTATGAGCCTGAAATCCATGAAGAAAGGGATTCCTTACGACGAAGCCGACTACAAAGAAGCCTTTGCATTGATCGACAAGATCGGCCCCGGCGGTCTCTACATGGAAGAAATGCACACCATGATGAATATGAAGGACATCGCTTATCTGACCAATCTCGGTTCCAGAGATTTCAGAACCCAGTGGGATGGCAGCGATTTGGAAGCCAGAGCCTACGCATGGCTCGACAAAGTCATGGCCGGTCCCAATCCTGCTGCATTTTCCAGTGAATTGGATGAAAAGATTAGAAAACAATTCCCCGGTATTTGCGCAGGCGACGCAGTTTGGGACTATTAATCTGATTTTTCTATTGCGGCAAAAAAAATTGAAAAGGTGCTCCCGGATATTGGGAGCACCTTTTTTCAAAAATCATCTACATCTTTTCATCAGTTGATAGTAATGTTTCCCATGGGTGAAAATGGTTTCACATGACGATCCGAAATGCAGGAGCATAAAACAACCTCCATGAGCCTTATGGCGAAAGAATTGATTGCCTTTGTCGATGCTCCCAGGAGATACCCATCGCCGGGAAAACCGTATAAGAATGGCCTTGTAGTGGTTCTCCCATAATTTTGGGTAATTGACAAACGGTGTCGAATCGACTATGATTAAGACGAAAGATCTAGTATCCTTCACAATTTGGGAGGCGACATTCTATGTCATTATTGTTCTTTGATTATGATGGGGTTTTGGTGGACTCCTTGGAAACAGAAGCAAAATATTTTGTTAATGCTTGTCATCAGGTCGGCATTGCGCAAATCAACAGTGCGGAAGATATGTCCAAGTTGAGCAGCGGGAATTTTTATCAAGGGATGATCGATATGGGAATCTCTGAAGAAAAAATTGACGCTGCCATGGAGATTTACTCCCGTAAAGATTCTGATCCGCAGTATCGATTAGATACGTTTCCGCAGATGCCGGAGCTGCTTCAAACCCTTTCTTTGCATTATCCTTTATATATTGTCACATCAAATATCTCAAATTCCGTGCGGAAGGTGTTGGCAGAGAATCATATCACCGGTGTAAGGGAAGTGATTGGGGCTGATGTGGAAACGAGTAAAGTCAAAAAATTTAACCGTATTATGGAGCAGTATCCGGGAGAACGCACGGTCTTTGTCAGCGATACCAAAGGTGATATGATTGAGAGCAAAGAGGTTGGTATTGACCTTCGTCTTGCAGTAACTTGGGGGTGGCAGGACCCTTGGACTGTGGCTTCTGGGAATCCCGATTTTCTTTTCGATTGCCCCCAAGATCTTTGGGCTTGGTTTCGCGGTTTTATGACAGCAGAAGGCAAAATCTGAGAAAATTTTTTGAGTCCATTGCAACTTGATAAGTCAAATATGACTTAATGAAAAATTGTGGGAGCACCAGCAAATTGCCGTGGTTGCTTCAAAGGGTGTCCAAAGCAGTTTCTTGCCGATGAGCAAATGATTTTGTTTCTGGTATGAATCTTGCAAGATAATTAGTTTTAAATGATTTTATCATTGTTTTGAAAAGAAAGGCGGTGGAAATTTGAGCGACGAAACAGTCAAGACGTATCGTGATTACGATCAGGGCAAAGTCAGAACCATTCAGGAATATGTTCCCGGGAAACAGGTGACTTTGCTTCACGTCATTGCTCAGCCCGTTGATGAGGTTTATGACAAATTGGGGCTTTCTCATGACGGTGCCATCGGGATTCTTACCCTAACTCCTGGAGAAACGGCAATTATTGCCGGAGATATTGCGACCAAATCCGGGGAAGTGCGCATCGGTTTTTTGGATCGTTTTACAGGAGCCTTGGTCATCACCGGCGATGTTGCCAGCGTAACATCGTCTTTGAAGGCTATTATTGATTACTTTGAAAATGTATTGGGTTACGCCCCGGCCCCGCTTACGAAATCATGACAACACCCAGGAAAAGAATTATGGTTACCGGTGCTGTGGGGGCAGGGAAGTCAACATTGCTCCATACCCTGTTTGAAAATGGCCCGGTTACAAAAACCCAAAGCCTTGAGTACACCCATAACGCCATTGATACACCCGGCGAATTTACTGCTCACCCATTTCTAAAGAGTGCTCTTTTTGCCACGGCATTAGAAGCGGATCTCGTCATTTTTATTCAAGACGCTACTTCTGGTTATAGACAATTCCCACCAGGATTTGCTACGGGGTTCCCGAAGCCTTCTATCGGCGTGGTGACTAAAATTGATAGTGAAAAAGCCGATATCGAACGGGCCAAGGAGATTCTTCGCGATGTAGTGGTCACAGAACGAGATCATATTCAATGTGTTTCCTCGGTAACCGGGGAAGGGCTCAAGGAGTTAAAAGAGTTTATTGACGAATATTTTGAAAAAATGTACGCGAAAGAGAATCAGAACCGATAAACTGCGGCGTGCCGGGCAGGTCATGAAAAACAATTTGAAAAAAGTTTTAAATTTTATAAATTTATCTTTGGATCCCAAGCA
>CAJFVQ010000086.1 GCA_904420535.1 Candidatus Cryptoclostridium obscurum | reverse complement strand
TCGGCTTGACCCTTCCCTTAAGGGGAGGTTTAATATTTTGTCAAAGGAATCGCGACTCATAAAAAACAAAACATAAATACAGGAGGTACAAACATTTAAAATAGCCGCGATTTACAAAAAATGTTCAAAAAGGAGGTCACAATGAAAATTAACGCGAAACTCATGCCATTATTGGTGATCTGTCTGGTACTGGCGTTCTCTCTGGGAGCCTTTGCCGCCGAAGAAGAACTGCCCTTCACCGATATTGACAACCACTGGAGCAAAGACGCCGTCATGGAAATGTATTCCTACGGCATCGTCAACGGTTATGAAGACAGCACCTATCGCCCGGATAACACCGTCACCAGAGCGGAATTCGCCGCCATGTTGTATCGGGTGTTGAACACCGATATCACCACGGTCTCCGCGGGGGACAGCAAGGAACTGCCTTTCCAAGATGTTCCCCAAGGACATTGGGCTTATGACATCATCGCCGAGCTGTATCAAGCAGGCATCATCAACGGTGTCTCGGAAACATCCTTTGACCCCTCTTCTCCTATCAAACGGGAAGATATGGCGAAGTTGATCTACGAAGCCAATGAAAAAAGTGACGCTTTGGATCTCTATGTCGATGATTCCAGAAACATCGCCAAAATTGACGATGTCGGCGAGATCTCCAAATACGCTGTGGATGCCTTTACCCTGGTGTACCAGGCAGGGGTATTCAACGGCGATGATCAAAACTGCCTGAATCCCAAAGCCTTTGCCACCAGAGGTGAAACTGCTCAAGTATTTTGCAATACCTTCGATTCCTGGACCTACGATCCCCTACCAACATTTATTTACCAGGAAGAATGGGTAGACAACAAACAATATGTGGAACTCTCCAACGGGCTTACCATGGCCTATGTGGAAATGGGGAATCGGGAAGGCGAACCTTTGGTACTGATCCACGGTTCCTCCGATACCAGCCGTTCCTGGTCCATGCTTGCCCCTTATTTCTCCGATTATCACATCTATATTCCTGAAATGCGGGCCCACGGTGCAACGCCCACCGGTGGCATCCAACGCATTGAACAGGGATTGATGGCCTATGACGTCGTCTGCTTCCTCGACGCCATGGAGTTGGATCGCGTCAACATCATGGGGCATTCCCGGGGCGCTGCCATTACGCAGTTGGTGACTTTGAATTATCCCGAACGAGTCAGCCGCGCGGTCTTTGAATCGGCCCGGGCCGTCAGCACCAATACCCCGGCAGATCAACGGGACGAAACCTATTATGAAGATCCCTTTACCTCCCTACCCATTGACGATGAATATATGGATTGGTGGTATTACAACGACGCGCCCGTCGATGAAGATTTCCTGGCAATGGCAAAATACGAAGCCTCCTGGCTGCCCTTGGAAGCCTGGCGTGCCATTGGCGGTTCGTTGAGAGAACCCCAGGATCTGGAAGATATCCCTGCCATGGTGATCTACGGGGAAGACGACTACCTCATGAATGAAACCGCAAGAGATCAATTTGTGGAAGCCTACGGCGACAATGTGGAATATATCTGCCACGAAGGTATGGGACACAATGTTCACTGGGAAGATCCTGCCATGATCGCCGAAGAAGTGCTGGATTTCTTTAACCGCACGGAACCTGCGGAGATCGCGGCGCCTGCCGAATATCCCGTAGGGGATAAGACAGAAGCTCCCGTAGCTCCCACCGGCGCCCAACCGGAAGAAGGGAAATTACCCACCTCCATTGCCCAGGGTGATTGGAACAATTTCAAAAAATATGTAGAACTCGACAGCGGCATCACCATGGCCTATATCGAAATGGGCAACCCCGACGGGGAGCCTTTGGTCCTGCTCCATGGAATGACCGATTCCAGCCGTTCCTGGTCCCTGCTGGTTCCCTATTTGGTCGACGATTACCATCTTTATATTCCTGACCAGAGAGGTCACGGCGATACCGACAAACCCGATATGAAGAAATATGACCGTTCCGTATTTGCTTGGGACATCGCCTGCTTCATGGATGAAGTCGGTTTGGAAAAAGCCAGCGTCATGGGGCACTCCATGGGCAGTTTCAATGCTCAAGCCTTTGCCATGGATTATCCGGAAAAAGTGGATAAGCTCATTTTGGAATCCACCAGCATGATCGGTACCAATTCCGAAAATCCCGATGACTCTTACAATATCTATGATCCCGACAGCCCCACCTTTGAAGGTGTGACCTGGGATTATATCGAATGGTGGTATTACAATACCAATCCTGTGCCGGAAGTGTTCCATCAGATGGCCATGCACGAATGCTACAGCTATCCCCTGGAAACCTGGCAGGTGCAGTTCCCCGTAGCTTACCAGGCTCGTCTGCTGAAAAATGCCGGCATTGAGGTACTGATTCTTTACGGCGGCACTGACTACCTGGCGGACGCCGCCAGCCAAGAAATCGTAAAACAACAAATGACCGAAGCCGGAGTCGATTACCAACACATCACTTACACCAATCGCGGTCATAACCTCCATTGGGAAGAATCGGAACAAGTGGCCGACGATGTCAAAGCCTTCTTAAACGGCACCTTAGATCCCGAGCTTACCCAGCATGAATATGAACCTTTCAACAACGCCTCGGAATCCGCGGCGTAAACCGAACAACGAAAAACGACGGTCTTCGGACCGTCGTTTTCTATCATGAAATCTCAAAATATTCTAAGAAAAACCACCGTTCCTCGGGCGAAATGCCTGTGTAACGGTGGTTTATCATCTGGCGGAGAGCAAGGGATTCGAACCCTCGATACAGGTTTCAGCCCGTATACTCGCTTAGCAGGCGAGCGCCTTCGACCGACTCGGCCAACTCTCCATAAATAATTTTATATTCGGTTGGGCTTCAATGGCGGAGAGGGTGGGATTCGAACCCACGGAACCCGCTAAGGTTCAACGGTTTTCAAGACCGCCTCCTTAAACCACTCGGACACCCCTCCGAGTCCCTTGATCTGCCAAAGGTACTCATACAGAATACCAGATTGGGACTGCATTGTCAAGAGGAATGGCGCAACTTTTTTCCGCGGATCCTCAGCGGAAATTGACAAGGCATTTTCCCTGTGTTATAATACCGTCAAATACGGAAAAAGCAGGCCGGGAATACGGCAGCGCAGCTTTTTGGCAGAGAGTCGGCGTAAGGTGGAAGCCGATAAAAGCGGCTGTTTTTCCGCTCGGCTCTTTATGCGCGCAAGTCGGTTCATCCCCGTTATCGGATCAGAAGAGGGCCCTACGGGGCCAATTAGGGTGGCAACGCGGAATCTCCGTCCCTTTGGGAGCGGGGATTTTTTTATGGAACGATGGGAACAGGAATTTGCATATGAACCCCAAAAAACTGAACAGAGACGATATTTTTCAATACGCAAAGTATACCTACGGCACGGAACCGGAATACCTGTGGCGGAAATTTCCCCGCTACGCTGTGCTGAGGAATCCCAACAGCGGCAAATGGTACGGCGCTGTGATGGAAGTTCCCAGGGAGCGTCTGGGTTTGGCGGGAGACGGCGACATTGATATTTTGGACGTAAAATGCGCGCCCATGCTCATCGGCCCATTTCTGGAGCGACAAGGGTTTCTTCCCGCTTACCACATGAACAAAAGGAACTGGCTCACCATTTTGTTGGACGGTTCGGTGCCCGAGGATGAAATTTTGCGTTTGTTAGATTTAAGTTTCGATATGACGGAGTGACCGTGGATCGTATTCCGCCATCATCACGGATATCAAATCACAGGAGGAGATCTCATGCTGGATCTAAAATTTGTTCGCCAAAATCCCGATATTGTAAAGGAAGCGTTGAAAAAGCGCCGCGTGTCCATTGCTTTGGACCATTTTTTGGAATTGGATGAAAACCGCCGAAAAGCCCTGGCCAACATGGAGGAAATGAAGGCGGAGAGCAACAAAGTCTCCCAGGAAGTCGGGCGGCGGAAAAAAGCCGGGGAAGACGCCGCGGAGCTCATGGCGGAGATGAAGGAAATGAAGGCCAAAATCAAAGCCGCCGAAGAGGAAGTGCGAAACCTGGAAGCCGCCTTGCAGAAAGAGCTGCTCTATATCCCCAACATTCCCCATGAGAGCGTGCCCACCGGCGACGACGAAACCGACAATTTGGAGGTACGCCGTTGGGGGGAACCGCGCAAATTCGACTTTGAACCCAAGGCCCATTGGGACCTCGGCGAGTCCTTGAACATTCTCGATTTTGAACGGGGCGCCAAGGTGACGGGGACCCGATTCACGTTCTATCGCGGCGCCGGCGCCCGATTGGAACGGGCCATCATCAATTTCTTTTTGAACACCCACACCGGGGATCACGGTTATGAAGAGGTCTTCCCGCCTTTTATGGCCAACAGCGCCAGCATGACGGGAACGGGCCAATTGCCGAAATTCTCCGAGGATATGTTCCGCATTGAGGGCACGGATTATTACATGATTCCCACGGCGGAAGTTCCCGTGACGAATTTTTACCGCGGTGAAATTTTAGACAATGATATGCTGCCCAAATATTTAACGGCTTACAGCGCTTGTTTCCGCGCGGAAGCCGGCGCCGCGGGACGAGACACCCGCGGGTTGATTCGCCAGCATCAGTTCAACAAGGTGGAGCTGGTCAAGTTCGTTCGTCCCGAGGACAGCTACGACGAATTGGAAAAACTCACGGCCAATGCCGAACGGGTGCTGCAACTTTTGGAACTGCCCTATCGGGTGGTGACGTTGTCCACCGGGGATCTCGGTTTTTCCTCGGCGAAGACTTACGATTTAGAAGTGTGGCTCCCCAGCTTCAACTGTTACCGCGAAATTTCCTCTTGCAGTAATTTTGAAGATTACCAGGCCCGCCGCGCCAACATCCGCTTCCGCAGAGAGCCCAAGGCCAAGCCGGAATTCGTCCATACCTTGAACGGCAGCGGCGTGGCCATCGGACGGACCGTGGCGGCGATTCTGGAAAATTACCAGACGGAGGACGGGCGTGTGAAAGTCCCCGAGGTGCTGCGTCATTATATGGGCGGTCTTGAATATATCGAGCCGAACCGTTAAAGGATACGGAAAAGGTAAGGACCACGGCGGCGATTTTGGAAAATGATCGGACGGAGGACGGGCGTGTGAAATGCCGCGCCATGATATGGGCGGTCTTGAATCCATGGAGCCGAACCGTTAAAGGATACGGAACCGATCCGAATATAAAAAAAGAACCGAAGTCCAAACCTGTTTCCAGGACTTCGGTTTTCCTTCGCTTCGCGACAAAAACGCAAACATGTCACATTTGTCTTTCTATGTGATTCGGGGGGAAGCCGCGAATTCAAAGGATCATAAAGCTTACGCCGGGGAAGGAATCAAAAAGCAGAATCGCATCACCTCATCAGCTCATTGGTTCAAATCCTCCCCGCTTTTCACAGGGAGGCGTCTATATTCCCTCCCACCGGCGCAGCCTTTTCCGTCGGCAAGGGAAAACACACGGCAAGGACCAAAGGATACAGATGCCGTACCATCTGTAAAAAAAAAGTAAATGTACTGTTCTAGAAAGAGTCATAGATCATCGAAAACGACGTGAAAACGCCGCCCCAAAAAATTCCTTCGCCCCTACCGGCACAGGCTGTCATTCCCAAACCAACAGGAAAAAGCACCAAAGGCGGGGAAAATAAAAAGCCGTGGTCAAGACGACGCCTTAACCACAGCCAATGAACTTTACAGTTTCATCGTAAGCACAACACCCGCACTTCCCCACACTACGCGGACCTACTCAAACAACGCGGGACTTGCGCTGAATGAATAAATCGTTTATAATGTTAAGTACGGCGCAGCTTTCGCTGCTGTGTTGGTGTTCTGGCACCGATGCAGTCCTCCGATGTGCCACCATCGGGGGATGCCGTGTTTTTTTATTTTCCCCTGGCTTTACTCCATTTGGGGGGAGTGTGCTTGGTTTCAGTATAGCAGATTTCGACAAAATTGTAAATACTTTTTTGGCGCCGCCGCGGTTCCCCCCATCAGAATAAAGACCGCTTCACTTCAAAACAAATTCACTTC
>CAJFVQ010000085.1 GCA_904420535.1 Candidatus Cryptoclostridium obscurum | reverse complement strand
TTTTACAATGAATAAAGTATAAGGGATCTATATTTTACATGGATTTTACATTGAACCCCTTGTGATTTAACATAAATCACTTACACTATCACCGTCAAAAGTGATGAAAACATATTCATATTAATTTTAATGAAAAAGGAGAAAAAGAAAAAATGAAACACATTTCCAAGTTTAAAAAACAAGTCATCGCCCTTGGCATGACTGCAGTGATGGCTCTCGGTTTTGCCGCTTGCAGCAGCAATACTGAAGGGGAAGGCGACGGCGCCTCAACTGGAAACTTTGACCAAGCCGGTGACATCACCGTTGTATCCCGTGAAGACGGCAGCGGTACCCGCGGCGCATTTGTAGAACTCTTCGGTATTGAAGAAGAAGACGCCGACGGCAATACTGTTGATAACACCACCGACGATGCAGTTATCGCTAACAAAACCGATGTGATGTTGACGAACATTGCCGGCGATCCTCAGTCCATCGGTTATGTTTCTCTTGGTTCTTTAAATGATACGGTGAAGGCCGTTACCATTGACGGTGTGGAAGCCACTGCCGACAACGTCAAAAATGAAAGCTACTCCGCTGCTCGTCCTTTCAACATCGCTACCAAAGGGGAACCCAGTGAATTGGCACAAGACTTCATCAATTACATTATGAGCTCCGAAGGTCAAGCCATTGTGGAAGAAGAAGGCTATATCTCCATTGACGATGCTGCCGCTGCCTTTGAAGGCGCTGATGTGGAAGGTAAATTGGTAGTTGCCGGTTCCTCTTCGGTATCTCCTGTGATGGAAAAACTTGCCGAAGCTTATCAGGCCGTCAACAGCAACGTTGAAATCGAAATCCAGACCAGTGACTCCACTGCCGGTATGACCGGTTGTATTGAAGGTACCTGTGATATCGGTATGGCCAGCCGCGAATTGAAAGACAGTGAAACCGCTGAACTCACTCCTCTTTCCATCGCTCTTGACGGTATTGCCATCATTGTGAACCTCGACAACCCCATTGAAGACCTCACCAGCGATCAGGTAAAATCCATTTACACCGGCGAAACCACCACCTGGGACTTTTAAAAATAAGAACCTCGTGAAAAAGTAACACAAACTGTGTTACAGAATGATTTTGTACAATGCAAAAACAGGCGCCGAGGTCGCGTACATCCGTTGCGGTGGCGCGGTCTCGGCCCTTTTATGAATCACCGGCTTTGTTCCGGGGGAAAAGTGGTATAACATGAAACATTTTCGAGAATCATTTATGAAATATGTTTTCCTCTTTGCCGCCGTGATGACCGTGGCTGCCGTTATTATTATCTGTATATTTCTTTTTGCCAACGGTATCCCGGCCATGGCGGAAATCGGATTCTTTGATTTCCTTCTAGGCACAGAGTGGAAACCTTCTAATATTCCGCCGTCATTCGGAATTTTCCCCATGATTTTGGGAAGTTTTATGGTGACGTTGGGGGCCATTATCATCGGTGTGCCCATTGGTATTCTCACATCCGTATTTATGGCCCATTATTGCCCCAAAAAGCCTTATCGTATTTTAAAACCCGGTGTAGAGCTTTTGGCCGGGATTCCTTCGGTCATTTACGGCTTTTTCGGTTTGGTGGTGTTGGTTCCTTTGATCCGCACGGTGTTCGGTGGCAACGGCAACAGCATCCTTACGGCATCGATTCTTTTGGGGATTATGATTTTGCCCACCATTATGGGTGTTTCGGAGTCGGCCATCCGCGCCGTTCCTACCCACTACTATGAAGGGGCATTGGCTTTGGGCGCTACCAAAGAGCGATCCATTTTTGCCACAGTGCTGCCTGCGGCCCGTTCCGGCATTATGGCCGGAGTCATTTTGGGCATTGGCCGTGCCATCGGTGAAACCATGGCTGTGATTATGGTAGTAGGAAATCAGGCCAGAATCCCCGACAGCATTTTGGATGGGGTGCGAACCCTTACCGCCAATATCGTACTGGAAATGGGATACGCCGCAGATCTCCACCGAGAAGCGTTGATTGCCACCGGCGTAGTGCTCTTCGCATTCATCCTTCTCATTAACTTTGTATTCCAAATCTTTAAACGGAAGGAGGAACGCGAATGATTAGCCAAAAAGTTTCATCTTCCATCTGGAAGACTTTGGTTTACATTGCTACCATCTTGACCTTTGGCGTCCTCATCTTTCTGGTTGCTTATATCTTAATTAATGGAATCCCTTATTTGAAACCTTCTCTCTTTTCTTTGACTTACACTTCAGAGAATGTTTCCTTAGTACCTGCCGCGGTGAATACCCTCATCATGACGGTGCTGTCCCTTGCCATTGCAATTCCTTTTGGGCTTTTTACCGCTGTATATCTAGTGGAATATGCCAAGCGCGGGAATCGGTTTGTGGAACTCATCCGTCTTACAGCCGAGACCTTGTCCGGGATTCCCTCCATTGTTTACGGTCTGTTCGGTCTGTTGTTCTTCGTAACTTATTTGGGATGGGGGTATTCCCTGATTGCAGGGGCCGCGACTTTGTCCATTATGATTTTACCTTTGATCATGCGCACTACCGAGGAAGCTTTGAAATCCGTGCCCGATACGTACCGCGAAGCCAGTTTCGGTCTGGGTGCCGGACGGCTTCGCACCATCTTTCGGATCGTCCTTCCCGCGGCGGTACCGGGAATTTTGGCCGGCGTCATTCTGGCGGTGGGACGTATTGTCGGGGAAACTGCAGCACTGATCTATACCGCCGGAACTGTGGCCCAAATGCCGGAATCCATTATGAGCTCCGGTCGTACTCTGGCGCTCCATATGTATACCCTCTCCAGCGAAGGCCTTCATACCAATGAAGCTTATGCCACTGCGGTGGTTTTGCTCTTGCTGGTACTGGGGATTAACACAGTTTCAGCAATGATTGCCAAAAGGGTGACGAAAATATGAGTGATAAAACGACAAAACAAGAGAATGAAATTAAAATGCAGGTCAAAGACCTCGACCTTTATTATGGTGACTTTCAGGCCCTGAAAAATATCAGCATGGATCTTCGGGCCAAGGAAATTACCGCCTTCATCGGCCCCTCGGGCTGCGGAAAATCGACCTTAATTAAAACCTTAAACCGTATGAACGATTTGGTGGAAGGTTGCCGTATTGACGGCGATGTCCTTTTGGATGGGGAAGATATTTACGGTGCCATGGATGTAAACTTGCTCAGAAAACGGGTGGGTATGGTGTTCCAAAAACCGAATCCCTTCCCTATGAGCGTTTACGATAACATCGCCTTCGGCCCTCGCACCCATGGTGTTCGCAATAAGGCCCAGCTCGACGAAATTGTGGAGCAGTCCCTGACCCAAGCTGCCATTTGGGATGAAGTCAAGGACCGCTTAAAGAAAAGCGCCCTCGGTTTATCCGGCGGTCAGCAGCAGCGTCTTTGTATTGCCCGGGCCCTGGCCGTGGAACCGGAGGTGCTGTTGATGGACGAACCCACCAGCGCTCTGGACCCTATTTCCACTACGAAAATTGAAGACCTTGCCATTGAATTGAAAAAGGACTATACTATCATCATGGTAACCCACAATATGCAACAAGCTGCTCGTGTGTCAGATAAAACAGCCTTTTTCCTCCTGGGCGAAGCCGTGGAATTCAGCGAAACAAAACAATTATTCTCCATGCCCAAAGACAAACGCACCGAAGACTATATCACAGGGAGGTTCGGTTGATGAGAAACCGTTTTGATACTGAATTAGCAAAATTGAATGCAGAACTCATTGAAATGGGCGCCTATATCGAAAACGCCATTCAGTCCGCCAGCGAGGCCCTGTTGGACCAGGACGCTGAACGGGCTAAGGAAGTCATGGAATTTGACGAAGAGATTGACCACTTGGAGCGGGCCATTGAACGCCGTTGTCTCCAGCTGTTATTGCAACAGCAGCCTGTGGCCAAGGATCTTCGCATGATTTCCGCCGCGCTAAAGATGATTACCGATATGGAACGCATTGGCGATCAGTCGGCAGATATTTCCGAGATCACCATTCTTCTGTCCAAAACTCCGTATATCAAAAAGTTAGAAACCATTCCTGAAATGGCCGCCGTTACTTCAAAAATGGTCAAGCACTGCATTGACGCCTATGTGGAAAAGGATCTGGATCTGGCTCGTAAAGTAATCAATGAAGACGATACCGTGGACGAACTCTTCCTGACGGTAAAAAACGACCTCATCGACCTCATTGCTCAGGACTCTTCCAACGGCAGCCAAGCCCTGGACCTGTTGATGGTGGCGAAATATTTTGAACGCATTGGCGACCATGCTGTGAATATTGCCGAGTGGGTAGAATTTTCTCTTACCGGGATGCATAAAGGAAAAGCGGTGAATTAACAATGATTTATTGCGTAGAAGACGATCTGAATATTCGCGATTTGGTGGTTTACGCTCTGTCCAATAGTGGGATGGAATGCCGTGGCTTTGGAGACGCTTCCGAGTTTTATCAGGCACTGGCTGAAAAAAAGCCTGACCTTGTGCTTTTGGATATTATGCTTCCCGGGGAAGACGGCTGCTCCATTTTGGAACGTCTTCGCAAAGACCCTGAAACAGAGTATATTGCTGTAATTATGCTTACGGCCAAAGGCGCTGAATACGATAAAATCAAAGGCTTGAATATGGGAGCCGATGATTACGTTACCAAACCCTTTAGCGTGATGGAGCTTATTGCCCGTATTAAGGCAGTATTGCGCAGAATCACCCCCCAGGAAGAAGCGGAATTGGTCATCGATGGTTTGCGGCTGAACCCCCAGCAGCATCGGGTTTACGCCGGCGGAAACGAAGTGGTGTTGACGCACCGAGAATTCCAGCTTTTGCATTTTTTAATGGAAAACCACGATATCGTCTTAAGCCGCGATACTCTGCTGGAACGTGTCTGGGGATACGATTATCGGGGAGAAACCCGTACTGTAGACGTTCATATCCGCACTCTTCGCCAAAAATTGGGCGAACAAGGGCATCTTATTGAAACGGTTCGTGGTGTGGGCTATCGTATCAGCAACCCACACGATAACGGTTCACCCGCTTCTTTATAATTGTTCTTCGATTTTTGATTGGAACCGGCTTTGAAAGGGCCTTGAGAAGGAATGTGGAAATCGATGTCGAATGAGTTATCACACGCCAACGGCGTATGATTATCATACGTTTGAAACTTTGATTTCAATTCTTTCACGGAGGATGTACTATTGACGGAGTCTAATCAACAGCCTAAAAAACAGAATCGCATTACGCGGAAAAAAATCAATCCCTATTTGTTGGAAGCTCGCGCCAGAGCGCAATTCAATTGGATTACCTTTGCCATCATTGCCGTTATTTTTTCTTTTATGTACTACAGGAAAAGCGGTGATCCTTTGCACGGGCTCTATATCATTCTTTTGGTCGCCTTGATTTTCGGCGCTTATATCCTGTATATCTATGTTTCGGATAAAACCGGCTCATTGCTGCGAAAAGATCTGAAAACCCAGAGTACCGTTGCCATCCCCATGGAATTGATGGAAGCCCGGGGCGAACGGCGGTTCGGTAAAATGTCCATGGTCAACGGGTTTTTTGGAGAAAGCGTTTTTTACAGGACGCAGTTTTTCGGCCAGCCCTTGGATCATAAAACCTTTGAGACAACGCCGCTGCGTTTTATTCTTGATTCCAGAAGGGATCCAAAGGCCCATAAGGAATTTGACGATGCTGTTAAAAACGATGACGCCATTACTCCTCTGGGAATGCGTCCCTATCAGTTTCAGCCCGGAGATTTCGGAAAAACTTGGAATTATTTCCATATGATTGTCACAGAGGAAAAAATTGAGTTGTTGAACCGGTGGTTTGCATTGGATTATCCCACTGAAGTGGAAGTGGTGTGCTATGAGCAGAGCCACGTGTTTCGGTGTTTCCGTCCGATTCCGGGACGGGACTATCCCGAAGAAGTGTTAAGCATTATGGAACGCCTCAATCAAATGTATCCCTAAACGGCGCTGCTTCTTCTTGATTTTCTTTTATAATCAGGAGGTACCATGAAACGAAGAATTTTTACCGCCATGTGCATCATTGCCATGGTGTCCATTATATTGACAGCGTTTTTTATGACGGTTCTTTCCTATCGCCAATTTCAGAACGGTTTAAAGCAGGAATTGCAAAATGAAACCGTTTATGTGGCTGCGGCCATGGCCGAAGAAGGGGAGAGTTTCCTTACCCAACTGGAAACGGAAGCCCATAAAAACCGTATTACTTTGATTGATACCGACGGCACTGTGATCTATGACAATGAGGCCGTGGCCAACAAAATGGAAAACCATAGCGACCGCGAGGAAGTGCAGGAAGCCCTGGAATACGGTGTGGGAGAATCCACGCGTCTTTCCGACACCTTGGGGCAGCAAACCTATTATTATGCCGTTTCATTGAACGACGGCACCGTGCTGCGCCTTGCCGCCACGGGAGACAGCGTATATTCGGCTCTTTGGTCCATGCTCCCTTGGATCATTGTGCTGGCAGTGGTCATTGCCGCTTTTGCTTTTTGGCTTTCACGTCGCCAAACGCATTGGATTTTGGCGCCTGTCAATACTCTTGACTTGGATCATCCTGTGGAAAACGACGTCTACGAAGAGCTTTCGCCGCTGTTGACGAAAATTCACCATCAAAAGGAAGATCTTCGCAGTCAAATGGAACAGATGCACCGCAATCAGGAAGAATTTGCCGCCATTACGGAAAATATGTCCGAAGGGCTCATCGTGATCGGCGCTGATAAACATATTCTTTCTGTAAACCATAGCGCGCTGAAACTTCTCGGCGCCAAAGGAGATCATTACGAGGGAGCCCACATCCTTGAGCTGAACCGCAATCTTTCCCTGCAAAAAGTGGCGGATCAGGCTTTGGAAGGCGTCTCTTCCGAGGAGACTTTCACGCGGGGAGAATTGATTTGCCGTCTCCACGCCAGTCCGGTGCGGACCGAATCCGAAGATGCGGTCAAAGGCGCCATCATTCTGGTGTTGGATGTTACGGAATCCCAGAAAACAGAACGGTTGCGCAGGGAATTTTCCGCCAATGTTTCTCATGAGCTGAAAACGCCCCTCACTGCCATTTCCGGTTATGCCGAAATGATGCAGAACGGCATGGTCAAAGAAGGGGATTTTGTTTCCTTCTCCGGCCGTATTTACGAGGAAGCCCAGCGCCTCATCGCTCTCATTGACGATGTGATGGAAATTTCCCGCCTCGATGAAAAGAACAGCGATTATCTTTGGGAAACGGTGGATCTTTACGGTGCCGCTCAAACGGTGATGGAACGTTTGACTCCCACAGCCCAAGACCATGAGATTCAGTTAAAACTGGAGGGCGGGAAAGCGGAAATTCAGGCGGTTCCCCGTTTGATTGATGAATTGATCTATAACCTTGTAGAAAACGCCATTAAATATTCCAACGGCCCCTCTGACGTCGTTGTCACCGTGGAAAAGGGTGAAAACTCCGCAGTGCTCACAGTGAAAGACCGCGGCATCGGGATTCCCCAAGAATACCAAAGCCGAGTGTTTGAACGCTTTTTCCGGGTGGATCAAAGCCATTCTCGGGATGAAAACGGCACTGCCGGCGCCGGCGGCACCGGCTTGGGGTTGGCGATTGTGAAACATGTGGTCAGCTATCATCACGGCCATATCTCTTTGGAAAGCGGAGAGGGAACAGGAACAAAGATTACTGTTGCCTTCCCCCTGTAATGTTTTGGGCCTTCCCTTACTGAAAACAATGGGGGATCTCCATTTGGAATCAAACCTCTGAAACTTTTCTTTTCAAACCAAAGAAATAAGAAATTACATGAAAAAACGTGTCAAATAAAATTTGACACGTTTTTTATCATATAGTTAGTTTTTGATTATATTTTTATCATATAGGAAATATTGCTTTTCGCGATGATACGGGAAAAACGGGCGTATCATGGAAAATCGTGACGGTCCCCGGCATTGCTGCCCAATTCCTCAAGGACACAGACGACACCCTCAATTTGTTTGAAGCATTCTTCATCCTCGAGGGTATGGTCTTCGAGGATTTCTTTGATCTTTTTTAGGGCTTGGTAACATTTTCCCTCGACAATTTTGGCAAATATCGGGGAAGGTGATTTTCGCTTCCTCCTGAGACAATACGGAAATCAAAATCTGCTGCCATAATTGCATCTACCTGCATCAACTGGTAATGGCTTTGAGGAATAGGAAACTTCATCAGAATTACCTCCGCTCTGTATGGTATCAGTGGAAAAATTTGTGGGCCGTACGGCGGTGATAAAATATCGACTTGAGGAGAAGTCATATCATCTCAGTTTTTTCAAATTTTTCAAACAGGAAGAGCGAACGAGACTTCGAAACAGGCCATTGGAACTTGGCAAATACTTCGAAGAATCTCGATTGATCACGGTAAACCGCCGTACCCCCACGGGAAAATAAAAAAGCCATGGCGGTACCAACCATGGCTCAATCAACTTGCGTTCATTGTAGTACTACACTCCGTATCTCAAAATCAACGATCCCGTTTTCGGGAAAGAGACTCCTTTCGTTCGCTCTCTCCCTCTTTCGTCCCACTCCCCCCCCCTTGCGTCGGTGGGGAAAATCGTTTATAATGGAAACACGGTGCAGTTCTCACTGCTGTGTTGGTGGTTTGGCACCGATACAGTCCCCCTCGGTGCGCCAACACCGGGGGGATGCCGTACTATTTTATTTTCCCAAAATACTCCCTTAGGAGTACAAGTTCAGTATAACAGAAAAAAATCCTATTGTAAACATTTTTTTGCTTCATGCTTGCTTCATGCTTGCTTCATGCGACAAATGATCCGTCGGTGAAATGAACGGTAACAAAACAGCAAAACCGTCTTGCTGCCAAAGGCACTAAGGCGGTTTTTATTATGGGTCGGATACGCGTTGGAGTTTCTCATCAGAGCAGCGAAAACGTGGGAAATATCAACCACCCGCTATTTGTTATAGAAAAAATCATCGTTCCGCTATCATAGGGTGGTTCCGGCCGCTGAGAAAGAAAGGAACGGTAATTTTACGACGATTATGTGTCAATTCCCCCTAAGTATCGGAGAAAAATTGTTTATCATCAATACAAAAACGATCTGCGTGATATTTTATGTAGTTACAAATTACAAAGGTGGGGAGATCATGGAAGGAGATCTTATGGCGGATCATGTGCATATGTCGGTAACCATACCGCCGAAGATCAGCGTATCATCATTTATGGGGTACTGAAGGGGAGATGATGTTTGACAGGCACGCAAATTGAAAGTATCAATTTGGGAATCGTCATTTCAGTCGGAGGGATCATATGTGAGCACGGTGGATGAAACGAAGCCGCCAAAAAAGTATTATTTTGGCTTTGGCCATCGCCGTATCCGACCCTTTCTATGATTTTTCTGCTCTTTCTATGCCTTTGACGTGAAGCCTATGAGTTGAAGATCCTCTTGGGCTGTGATAAGATCTTTATAAGAGAGGAGGTCCCTATGGAACTGCGTGTTTTAAAATACTTTTTGATGGTGGCCCGGGAAGAAAATATCACAAAAGCCGCGAGCCTTTTGCATATTACGCAGCCCACGCTTTCTCGGCGGCTGATGCGGCTGGAAGAGGAACTGGGAACGACGCTGTTTCGCCGCAGTAATCACAGCATTGTTTTAACTGACGACGGTATGCTGCTCAAACGACGGGCCAGGGAAATCGTGGCCCTGGCGGAAAAAACTGAACAGGAGTTTTCCCATAAAGAAGAGGCTTTGACCGGAGAGATCTCCATTGGCTGCGGTGAAACGCGAAATATGTCCTTTTTGTCTCGGCAAATCGC
>CAJFVQ010000084.1 GCA_904420535.1 Candidatus Cryptoclostridium obscurum | reverse complement strand
TCTGCCGTAAAGTTTCAGTTTGCGGGGAGCCGCTTTGATCCCTTCTTCAACGAGCCAGTTGGGGAACTTTACGATCATGCTCGATTCGTCTACTTTGCATCCGGCATCGGAAAAATACTTTCTCGCTTCCGCGTCGTATACTTTAATACCAGTTTTCTCCAATACCTCGAGTGTCGCCATATGCAGATCATACAATTCGTCTTCGGAAAACATATTGAGTCCGAATCCTTTGATTCTGCTCGAAGCAGCGCTGGGACGATATGCCATAAAAGCACCTCCTGAAAAATAGAATGACTGTGTAGTTTGTAACCGCAATTTCATAATGCAAAAAATATGCCATAATTTTAAATAAAAAGCAGATCAAATTTATCAGGCATTCTGTTGGAATACTTTGAAAGGGGTATGGAATATTAAGTCATAGTGACTTGCCATACCCGTTTAAAGTCTCGTTTGATTGATGAAATATGATGGCTTAAAACCCTTCCACGGTATGGAAATTCTATCAAGGACCTTATTTGGTTTTACGATTTTTTCATCAAAAAAAATTATTTTGAATATTTTGTCAGAATCAAAAAGGATTTTAGATATTTATAGCCAAATATTAATAATTAGCTTTTTTTATTGAACATGAGGAGGTTAGCAAATGAAAGTCTACCAAACAGAGAATATTCGTAATATAGTAATTGCGGGTCATCAAGGGGCAGGTAAGACGTCTCTGGCAGAATGCGTGATCTACAATACCGGTGCTCTTTCCAGACTTGGCAAAGTAGATGAAGGAAACTCTGTGTCCGACTATCTGCCTGAAGAAGCCAAAAAGAAGATTTCTATTAGCACCACATTACTGGCAGTGGAGCAAGGCGATACCAAAATTAATTTTTTGGATACTCCCGGTTTTATGGATTTCTATGGCGAAGTCAAAGGCAGTTTGCGCGTGGCAGACGGTATTCTCATGGTTGTCGATGCGGTGGCCGGTGCTCAGGTCAGCACCGAAATCATTTGGGAAGAAGCTGATAACCGCAATACCTCTCGTATCGTCTTTGTCAATAAAATGGATCGCGAAAATGCCGATTTCGGCAAAGCCCTCGATTCTCTTCAAAATAAATTGACCATGCAAATCGTCCCCGTCACCATTCCCATCGGGGCAGGGGAGTCTTTCTCCGGCATTGTTGATATCCTTGAACAAAAAGCCTATGCCTATGAAAACGGCAAAGCGAAAGAAGTTGATATCCCCGCTGATATGGCCGATGATATCGAAACTTATCGTGAAATGCTTATTGATGCCGCTGCTGAAGGCGACGATGACTTAATGATGAAGTATTTGGATGGTGAGGATTTGACCACTGATGAAATTGTGGTTGGATTGAAAAATGGTGTAAAAGCCGCAAAGGTTGCTCCTGTATTCTGCGGATGCACTGCTCAGAATATAGGTGTTGATAAAGTAATCGATGCAATCTGTAAATACGCCCCCAATCCTTTGGAAGCTTCTGAAGAAGTGAAAGAAGACGCGCCTTTTGCTGCTTTGGTCTTTAAAACTATGACTGACCCCTATGTGGGCAAAATTAGTTTTTTCAAAGTCATGCAAGGGAAATTTAAAGCGGAAGGTTCTGTCTACAACAGCTCCAAAGAATGCGATGAAAAAATTAGTTCTGCCGGCAGCATGCAGGGAAAAACGCAACTCCCTGTCAATGAGTTTAATACCGGCGATATCGGCGTATTGGCAAAATTGCCCAAAGCCGTCAGTGGCAACACCTTGACCAAAAAAGATAACCCAGTAGTTTTAGAAGGCATTGATTTCCCTGTTCCCACCTTGACGGTGGCGATTGCTCCCAAATCCAAAGCCGACGAAGATAAACTGGGCAATGCTATTGGGCGTTTATTGGAAGAAGACCCCACTTTGCGTCTGGAAAAGAATGTGGAAACGAAGCAGACACTTTTGACTGCCATCGGTGAAGCACAGATTGAAATCGTTGTAGAACGTTTATTGAAGAAATTCGGTGTCGATGTGGAAACCTTGGAAGCAAAAGTTCCTTATCGCGAAACCATCAAAGGTTCCGCAACGAATATTCAAGGCCGTCATAAAAAGCAAAGCGGCGGTCATGGCCAATTTGGTGACATTATTGTCGATATGGAACCTTGTTACGACAGTGAGTTTGAATTTACCGAAACGATTTTTGGTGGTTCCGTACCAAAGAACTATATTCCCGCAGTTGAAAAAGGATTCCGTGAAGCTATGACCGAGGGAATTTTGGCAGGTTATCCGGTAACCAATATCAAAGTCAATTTAAAAGATGGCTCTTACCATCCCGTGGATTCCTCAGAAATGGCTTTTAAGATTGCGGCGTCTTTGGCTTTTAAAAAAGCTTGTGAAGTAGCGAAACCCATCCTTTTGGAACCCATTATGGATGTTGAAATCCATGTGCCCGATCAATATATGGGCGATATTATGGGTGACATGAACAGCCGTCGTGGGCGGATCCTCGGTATGGAAAAAGATGGTAATATGCAATGTATTAAAGCCAATGCTCCTTTGGCGGAAATGTATCGCTATGCCATTGATTTGCGTTCCATGACCCAAGGACGCGGTTCCTTTACCATGGAGTTTGCCAGATATGAGGAGCTTCCCCAGAATTTGGCAGAAAAAGTAATTGCCGCCGCCAAAGCGGAAAAAGAGTAAGATTTAACTTTTATTGAATATTTAGGATATTTTCATTACAGCATCTATAAGAGGCAGATACAAAAGTATCTGCCTCTTTGGTTTCATAGCAAATATTAGAATGAAAAACTCCCTCTAGCCCTAGAATACAATGGAACTACCGGTGTGGCAAAGGATTGTAGTGATAGGGACACCCTACAATTTACTGGCGGCTGTCATTTAATATGTCCATACCACAGATAAGCAAACATGAATTGTTTTTTAGATTTTGTCATAAACTGGTAAAAAGTGTTTTGTGGGGGTACTCATGGGAATTGAAAATGTCGTGACACTCAGCATTTTTGCAGGTCTTGCTACGGCAGTAGGAGGCTTTCTTTCCTCATTGCTTCCTGTTCACCGTCGTGGTTGTCTTGGTATGGTTTTGGGGTTTGCCGGTGGGGTTATGATAGGACTTTCTTTGTTTGGCTTAATGCCGGAGGCTTACTTTCAGTGTCGGTCGATCTTGCGAGTTTCCTTTGGTTTCATTTGTGGTATTTTAATGATGTGGGCACTATCGAGTCTGGGATTAAATACGGGTGATATCAAAGGAGATAAAAACTATCGAAAGCTCGGTTACTTTATTGCTCTAGGCATTGCGGTTCATAATTTCCCCGAAGGGGTCGCCATGGGAGTAGGGTTTCAAGGAGGAACGGATTTGGGGTTCATGATTGCCTTTGCCATGACATTACATAATGTTCCTGAGGGAATTGGTATCGGCGCACCGTTGAAAAAAGGAGGCTTGTCCTTAGCTTCCATTGTGATTTTGACAGCTATGGCCGGTCTTGTAACTCCTATTGGCGCAATCATTGGTTGGAAATTGGCAAGTATTTCTATTGGAGCTCTTGGTATTGCCATGGGATTTGCGGCAGGTGCCATGATTTATATTTCTTTTGCAGAGTTACTGAGGGAGCAGGGAAAATGGAGTGACCTCGGCATCTTTCTTGGCATTCTTTTAACCTTTGCGTTGTCATAATTGTTTTCTAAAGGAATAAACGAAAAGAAAAGTAAAATGCAAAATGGAAAACAGCCGGATGGTAATCCCATCCGGCTGTTTAGGTGAAATAATGCAGGGTATATCAAAAGATATACCCTGCATCGTTAAATCAGCGAAATGATTTATAATTGAGGTGATTTATTGATT
>CAJFVQ010000083.1 GCA_904420535.1 Candidatus Cryptoclostridium obscurum | reverse complement strand
GCCGCTATCGCTCACCAACTCCTGGGCCTTATCGAGGGTTTTTACTGCCTGTGCTGCACTGTTTCCTTCATTTCCGTCATTCCCAGTGGAGCCATTCAAATATACGGCATCCAGAGTCCCGCTGCTGGTACTTGTCTCTTCCGCACTGACAACACCAGAGAGCATAAAAACGGACATGAGGGCTGAAACCAAAAGAATCAGCCATTTGCTGTGTTTTGTGCCTTTCATAATTTTCCTCCTTGTTTTTTTACTTTTGAAAGAACATAGTTCCTGTAGCTTGCCGTTAATCTCTACAAACTACATTTAGCACCCAAGTTAATTTTAACATAAAACATATGGATTTCAAGGCAAAAATGAAAAAATTTTTACTTTATCGCTCGGTTTATGGCGGATTATAGCGGAAACAAATAATTCCTATGGAAAGCCAGAAATTGTGGACTTGATATCTCTGATATTATAAAGTATAATTATTATATCAATTAAATTATGGCATTGAAGGAATGGGGTGCAAATCCCCAACGGTCGCGCCACTGTGAGTCTGGAGTTTTTCCATATGCCACTGGATTGTTTGGGAAGGCGGAAAAACGTTGAAAGCGAGTCAGGATACTTCGCCCATTATTTGCAAAAACTTCCGCGTAAGAAGTTTTGAGTTTTTTATTTCATAAAACACTCTGTGATTTCTTCGGAAGTGCAGAGTTTTTTGTTGCCAAACCGATTTCCTTATTTTTTCAGGCAATCCCCTATTTTTACAGCTGACTGCCCTCCTTTCTCCTAACCAACTTCTATCGAGTTTTTCATGATACTTCGTATCTCATTCTGAATCTCCTACTCTTTTATATCTTTTCTTTTTGATGAGGCCATGATTATCAGGCCTCTTTTTTTCTTATGATTATTTATAATCCAATAAAAGGTCGGAACAATTTTGCTCCGACCTTTTAACATCGCAATGCTTCAACACTGTTAAAATGTGTTAAAGTTCCATAAATATATGAATTGTTTTTGCGGCGGCACCCCGGGTTGTGTTTCCTTTGGGATGAAACAAGTTATTCCCTTCGCCTTCCAAGATTCCCGCAGCTTTCATACGATATACACCTTCTCTTGCATAGTCGGAAATACTGGAATCGTCAACAAATAACGAGCCATCAACAGAGGGTAGAGTTTCTTCTGTTCCCATGGCTTTGGCATAGCGAAACATCATAGTCGCCATTTGCTCTCTAGTAATTTTTTTCGCAGGGGCAAATTCCTTTTCGCTTATACCTTCTACAATTCCTTTTTCATGGGCCCATGCAATGTGTGATGCATAATAGTCATTGGCGTCAACATCTTCAAATTTTACATTGCCACAGGGGTTTTCCATGCTGCTGTCTTTCACCTGGGCATAGCGACCGAGAATCGCAATAAACTGGCCGCGAGTAATGGCTTCATCGGGAGCAAATATCGTTTCTGTTTTGCCATTCATGATTTTGTTGGCGTAGACATAATGCACATGGGGATAGAACCATTGGTTTTCAAAGACATCGTTGAAAGGAAGCATAACAGTAACGCTGCTTTCTTTGACCGTAACTTTACATAAAGCTGAAGCGCCTGAATCTGCAGTAGTTGCCGTAATATTTGCGGTTCCTTCTGTCAAAGCGGTGACAACACCATCATCACTGACAGTAGCGACTTTTCTATTGGAACTTTTCCATGTGATACCACCGAAGGTGGTATTTTCCGGTAAGACGGTCGCCTTTAGGGAGAGCGTTTCGCCAGGGGCAATCTGTTCTCCACTTAAGTTTAAAAGGATTTTTTTTGCGAATGTTGTCGTTTGTGTTTCAAAGGATGAAGGAACCAAATCGATCTCAGCATTGGTCTCCAGGTTGGCTTTCGCAATATCGACGGCCTCCTGCGTGGCAAGAGGATTCAACAAAACAGAATATGCGTTTTGATAAGCATTGGATTCTGTATCGGATGCATTGGCAACCAGCTGAATCAAAGTATCTTTATTGGCGGCTTTTATCAAAGCATCACTGCCGCCCCAGGCGGAACCGCCATTACCAAGATCGCTGCCGTAACCGTACACTGTATACTGCCAGCGAATGACATCACCGGGACTCAATTCATAATCAGCACAGCTTCTATCAATAAAAGCGTGATTGACTGTAAGCATCCAACCACTTTGATGGTAATAATCAAATTCACCAAGCCAAGCAGAATCACTGCGGGCAGAGATATATCCCTGATCCGCCACTACAGCATCGTAGAGTATTTTTGGCATTTCCACGAAGCCCATGTCCTCATCTTTAATAAAAGAAATATAGAAATCCCTTCCATCCACCGAACCGGTGTATTGGTAAGCATCTTCGTCAAGGACAGCAAGAAGTGCCGTAGCAGCTGTCATCTCATCTTCATAAGGTACGGCTGTCGGCTCTATGATGTAGCCTTGTCCCAATACTAGTTTCTCAACTGTTACATAAACATTGCTTTCGGCGGTGTTTTCCGTTGCCGCAGATACCCCAAATGCAAACAACAGGACAAATAAAAGTAAGAGCATGGGAATGAGAATCAATCTTTGCTTTTTCATAAAATCTCCTTTCTTGATCGTCGTCAGTTACAAAGTGGAAAATAAAAACACAAGGTGAAGATAAGAGAAAAACACTCTTGTCAAACACCTTGTGTTATTGACACAATACTTCGTTACGGCAATATTGCCGTCAGCAAATCCACAATAAATAATGGCTTACGCTGGGAGCTGTATCGTAAAGCAAAGATCTGGCTCATGCTAAAATAGCAATTACAGTGGCCCGTCCGCTGAGGATTTTCACCTCATTCCAATACTTTACACAGGACTACTTGATTTACTTAATGAAAGTGTAACATTGGTTTCAGAGATTGTCAAGATAAATTTATATTGTCAATCATTTGGTCGGCGGCACGTCAGCACCGTCTTCCATTTCTGCGATGATCTCCCCGGCTTCGGCTTCACATTCTGCCTTTTTCTTTTTTCCAAGAGAAAATTCCGACGCCAATTTTGCAATTCCCTCAATCACAATATCCGCAATACCGCTGGGAGTATTGCTGTCGAGAGGAATAAATTTGACATCTTGGTCGGACACAGAAATAAAGCCCAAGGGTTGAAGGCTAATGCCACCGCCGGTGCCACCACCAAAGGGAATTTTTGCAGCACCTTCCTTTTGCCCGTATTCCCCGCCACCACAGCCAAATCCACAAGACAGCTTTGTTACAGGAATAATAGACACGTTATTGGGCAATAAAATCGGCTCGCCGATTACCGTATTAGCATCCACTACTTTTTTTAGATTTTCAAGCACACTGGACATCAGGGATTCGATGGGATGTTCTGACATCTTTCATTCCTCCTTGTTTTTTTAGGCATTATTTTTAAAATTTTAGGTAACAATGGTCCAAAAGACCGAATCATTGAAAATAAATTTAACAGGCTTTCAAATTGTAAAAAAGCGACGGTCTCATTAAGCCCCCACTGCGGTTCTAAGCGGATTCTCCATTTTGTATGGCGGAAGTCTCCAAATATTACGGGCAGGGCTGCATAAATTGCACCGGTGAGATATCCCATAAGAGCCGGGTCCTCAAAACCATAGCCGAATTTTATACGAATACGCAAACGCTTTATACTCTGCTTGGTAGACATTAGCAATTCTAATACTTCCGGAATCTGCTCCGAAAGAGAAAAATCCTGCCATAAGGATTGTTCGTCCCCTTTTTTCTTTTTTGCTGGGTTTTCTAATCCTGTTTTCCGCAACTTTGCATCCTTAGAAGGATAAAGAATCACCTTTGGCCATCTGCAACCAAAGAACGGAAATAGGACTATATTTCCTTTCCATGTTTCATTTTCATACTGAATATCACCTTGTATTCGTAGGGGATAAAAAAGTAACAGGAGCAAAAAAGCAAAAATGAGACATAACCAAATCATTTCGGCTCCACCTCTTTTTCTGATAGTGACAACACTGATTCATTATCGTTATCATTATCATCTTCAGCAACAAGATTTACCGGCGGCAAATCTTCCAATGAATTCAGTCCCAGTAATTGCAAAAATTTACGATTGGTACCGTATAATACCGGCTTCCCAGGGGTATCTTTGCGACCAATTTCATCGATTAGTCCTTTTTCCAACAGGTTTGCGACGATACCATCGGCATTTACACCGCGAATATTTTCTATATCACCTCTCGTAACCGGTTGACAGTAAGCAATGACTGCCAAAGTTTCCATAGCTGCTCGGCTTAAGTTCTGTGCTTTGGGGCGATAAAGGCGCTCAACGTAAGGATACATCTCCATAGCGGTCATAAACTGATATCCCCCGGCAATTTCCGCCAAATAGAAACCACGGTTAGAATAAAAGGCACGTAAATCATTTAGCACCGATTCCACCGTTGATTCATCGCTTCCGGTATAATCTGCAAGATCTTTTACAGTGAGAGGCTCCCCTGCCACAAATAACAATGCTTCCACAGCCTTGGTTATATCTTCTGAAAACAGTTCAGTCATTGGATTGATTTCACCCCATCATAAGGATATAAAAGAATTTCCCCATAGTTCTCTTTTTGCAATACCCTCACTTTTCTGCGACGAATTAATTCTAACAACGCTAGGAAAACAATAATGACTCGGATTGTGGACTCTTCCCTATCAAATAATTCACTGAAAAAGATTCCAGCAGGCCGTTCTGCCAAACGACTTTCAATGAGACGCATACGATCTTCTACTGTAATATTTTCTCTGGATACAGTATGCACAATTTCCCGCCGCTTCATACGATCGATTACTTTTTCCATAGAAAGACGCAGCTTGTCCACAGTAACATTTTTTAATACAGTGTCCTTTTGGAATTGAGAAATAAAATATGCCTCATCATTGAATCTGGGGATTTTGGATTTTTGATTTTCAATCAGTTCTGAAAAGGATTCCGCCAATTCTCGGTATTTTTTGTACTCCAAAATCTGACGCACCAGGTCTAAACGAGGGTCACTCTCTTCGTTATAATAACCTTCGGGGAATTCTCCGGCATCATCTTTTTTTACAACGGGTAAGAGCATCTTTGTTTTAATCGCAATCAGCGTTGCCGCCAAAACAAGAAATTCGCTGGCAATTTCAAGATCAAGGTTGGCCATAGCATCAAGATATTCCAAATATTGGGCTGTAATTTCAGCAATAGGAATATCATATATATCCACCCTATTTTCATCCAGAAGGTGACAAAGCAAATCGAAAGGTCCTTCAAAAATGTCCAGTTTAATCGAGAGTGGCATCAGATTTTCATCGCCTCTCTTGTTTTTGCCAAAGTTTCTTTTGCAGCAATGCGTGCTTTTTCGCAACCGGCATTGAGAATTTCATCCAATCGCTTTGGATTTCCTGATAGTGCTTGACGCCGCTCTCGGATAGGGGCCATAAATTCAGAAAGTTTTCGCGCCAAACGTTTTTTACATGCTACACAACCGATTGTTCCGGCCTTACAACGTTCTTCAATATCAGCCGCTTCATCTTTATTGTAAAATGTGTGGTAAGTATAAACCGTACAGACATCCGGATGCCCCAAATCAGTTTTTTTGATTCTTGCTGGATCTGTAACCATTTGTCCCACACGTTGCAGAATCAATTGGTCATCGGCATCCAGGGGAATGTCATTGCCATAACTTTTGCTCATTTTACGGTTATCGGTACCGGGTAACAACTTGATTTTCGCTAACAGAGCCTTGGGTTCGGGAAATACTTGACAATCATAAAGGTGATTGAAACGACGTACCAATTCACGCGTAAATTCGAGATGAGGAAGCTGATCTTCACCGACAGGAACAGCGGTAGCACGGTAAACAAGAATATCGGCTGCCATCAGCAACGGATACCCCAAAAATCCGTACATAGAAATATCTTTCCCTTCTTTGCCAAATTGAGCGATCTGGTCTTTGTAAGTGGGAACGCGTTCCAACCAACTTAAAGGTGTTACCATAGAAAGAAGCAAATGTAGTTCCGCATGCTCTTTCACACGGCTTTGGATAAAAATTGCGCTGGTTTCAGGGTCGATTCCTGCTGCCATATAATCCAGAGCCATGTCGCGGATGTTATTTTGTATCATTGCCGTATCATTGAACCCTGTGGTCAGCGTATGCCAATCTGCAATCATATAATAGTTTTCATTGTCTTTTTGAAGTTTTGCCCAATTTTCCAAAACACTGAGATGCCCCAAATGAAGCTTGCCAGTGGGGCGCATTCCACTTAAAATAATTTCTTTTCCCATAATTGTCTCCTTACATTAAACCGGCCAAACTGTAAATAAACTTTGAAATTGCACTTACCGGTTTCGTTAAAATAAAACCAATAATAGAATAGCCGCCAAAAATTGGCAGACACATGGCCATCATAATAAACATACCAAATTGTTCGATACGATCATAACGAATCTTCCCATCCGTAGATAAAAAAGCACGAACGACCCTAGAACCATCTAGAGGAGGAACCGGAATCAAATTAAATATCATCAATACGACGTTGATTTGGATAAAATACATCCAAAAATATGTCAAGTATTCATGAACCGTATAGGAAGTTCCTGTATAAACAGCACTTTGAAAAAAATGATATGATATCATCAAACCGATGCCGCCTAAAAGCGCCATGACCAAATTGGACAGCGGCCCGGCAATGGCCACCAAGGCCATCCCTTTGTCTCGATTCTTAAAGGCATAGGGGTTGACCGGAACCGGTTTTGCCCAGCCAAAACCAACAATCAAAAGAAATAAAGCGCCTAGCGGATCAATGTGTTTTAACGGATTCAAACTCAAGCGTCCTTGGCTCTTGGCCGTCGTATCCCCTAAGCGGTAGGCGACCCAACCATGAGACAGTTCATGGAGTGTCAAAGCAATAATCAATGCGGGAATGGTTAAAAGAATTCTTGTTAAATTAAGATCCAGCATAGCATACTCCCTTTCGTACGGATCTCATATTTACTTGCTATCACGGTATTCACTCTTCCTTGCCGTACTTCCCTTGTTCTAGATTCGACTTCACATAATTCAATTCCTCTTCTTTTGTATTCAATTTACCCAAAGTTTTTTCCCGAATCAAATCATCCACAATCTGTTGCAGGATTTTTCTTTGTTTTCCCACTAATTTTTTGATCTCATGACGGCTTGATTTTAAACGGAAACGGAAAAACCGTACAGCAGCACTGCCAATAATTTTACGCTGTTCCTGATTGGCCTTAAGCAAAAGTACAATGATAATTTCCGGATTTTGCTCCGAAAAAGTCTTATACCACTCTACAATATCTAAATTGGAAATCTCGTCAAAAAAATATCCTTTGGCACGGTTGACATAATAAGCACAGTCTTTATAATGACGTCGCCCCTCAACTTTTTCAAAAAATTGGTCCAATTCATCTTTACTCATATCATATACAAGTAATAAGAAATAAATTAGAGGAACGCTCGGCTTCGTTTTTAAATATTTTAAAAAGGGCACATGGTTTTCCAAAAACTCACTGGTATCCTTTAAGGAAAAATCAAAAGGATGGCCCGGAAAGATATATTTCCACAGACCGAATTCATTAAATTGTTCTAAGATCTCATACGGTTTATCTTCACGCAAAGAAATCATTACTTCCTGCCATATACGACGATAAGAAAGTTGATCGAATACGCCGTCAGCAATGGCTTTACGTGCAAACATTTCTGTTTCTTCTTCCAGCTGAAACCCGTAACGAACCGCAAAACGGATTGCTCTCATGATTCTGGTAGGATCCTCCACAAAACTGAGATTATGGAGCACTCTGATCTTTTTGTTTATGATATCTTCTCGACCATTGTAGTAGTCAACCAATTGACCGATCGTGGAAAAGTTCAAAGAAATTGCCATCGCGTTGATGGTAAAATCTCGGCGATAAAGGTCTTGGCGCAAAGTACTGTTTTCCACTTGAGGCAAAGCAGCGGGATACTCATAAAACTCCGTACGTGCTGAGGCGATATCCAATTTCAAAAAACCGTCAATTAAGACATTGGAAGTACCGAATTTTTCATATGCCGTCAAATGACCATGGTATTGCTCCGCCACCAAGCGTGCAAATGCGATTCCATCCCCTTCCACTACAATATCTAAATCAGATGAGGATGTTTCAAGAAGCATATCACGAACAAGTCCCCCTACAAGAAACACACGATATCCTTCTCGATCTGCCAGAGAAGCGATTTCCCCTAAAATACGATAGGTTCTTTCCGGTAAGGATTTTTTTAGTTTTAACAACACATTGCTGGTATCGACAGCGATTTCCGAAGGTTCGTAAGTTGTTTTGTGGCGAGTTGTTACTTTTTCACCATAAAGAAGCTGTAATAAGTCAGTACGAGAAATAATTCCTACCAGCTCATCACCGCGTACCACGGGAAATCGTCCAACATTTTCTTCCAGCATCATCGCACGTGCCTCTTCTACCGGTAAATCTTCGGGAATCGTAATCACATGATGCGACATGTATCCTTTCACGGGAACCTTGCCAAAGCCGTGATAAATGGCCTTTTCCACATCGCGGCGGGAAATAATGCCGATGAGTTTTCCGTCTTCCATTACCGGGTAACCGGAATGACCATAGCGAATCAGGTAGTCTTCTACTTCCTGAATGGTGGTTCTTGCGTCAATGGTTTTTACCGGGGTGGTCATGATGTCTTTTACCATAAGCGGCGGTGCAATGGTTTCCGATAAAATGGAGCGGATTTTTGCAACAACATCGTCAACGGTAAGATGTTCTCCATCTGATTCTAAATCGCGGATGGTAGCAGAGGAAGCATGATCATGCCCCATGCCACCGTAAAATTTTAGAATATCACGAACGTTAATTTGTTCCGAACTGCTGCGGGAAACAATATAAATACGTTTTCCCATCTGTACTACAGTAAAAACGGCGTCTACAATATGAAAATCCCGCAGTTTTCCTGTAAGAGAAGCCAATTCACCGATAAATTCTTGCGTTTTTGCAGTAGAAAAAAGAATCTTTTTACCGCGAATCTTTTCTACATGACAATTGGCCATGAGGGTATTCAATAATTCTTGCTGTTCAGGGGTGAAGGAACGGTTGATATAGTTACGCACAACACCGAGATTTGCACCATGTTCTAAGGTCCAAGCCGCAGCCTCAATATCACGCACTGTTGTAGAGGTATAAGACAGGGAACCGGTGTCTTCATATATTCCCAACGCAAATACCGTAGCCTCTTGGGGAGTGATCTCCAGTCCACGCTCCTGGATCAATTCAATCATTTGGGTCACATTGGCTCCAACCGCATCATAATGCAGCTCTGCCCCGTCTATCTCGTAATCGCAAGGCATATGGTGATCATAGATGATGACATTACAAGGCTCGTTTTCCAACACTGAAGAAAATTCTTGAAGACGCTTACCGCTTCGGGTATCAACCATAATAAGAGTATCGACGTCTTTTTTATTGATATAATTTTGAATTTCGATCGTCTCGCTGTGCAAATTCATAAAGTCCATGACATTATGGTCCGCCTTTCCCACCGTAACCATAACAGCATCGGGATATAATTTTTTTGCCGCCACCATGGAAGCAAGAGCGTCGAAATCCAAATTAGGATGTCCAATAATAATTTTCATGTAAACCTCCTTAAAAAAATATTATAACAAATATTTCCTTCTTTTAAAAGCGGAAATCTAACAGTTACGGAGATTTTTGTTGATATTGGCAAGAACTAGACACTTTTGATAAAATTGTCGGTAGCTTTTTGACGAAAGATATATTATAATTTTATTGTGCGAAATTGCACAAAATATATATTAATTTGTAGAAAGAAATCCAATCACTCATTAAAATATTACCTTTCCATGAGAGGAGTTTGTTGCCTATATGAAACAACCTTCAGTTCTCGGTCTTGATATTGGATCCACCACTGTCAAGGTAACCGTGTTGTCCAACGAGGCCGATATTATATTTCAACAATATCAACGCCATTTTTCCGATGTTCGTGCCACTGCCTCCGACGTTTTAAAGCAAACCATGGAAGCCATCGGCGATGTAAAAATTAAAATGGCAATTACGGGTTCGGGGGGACTCAGTCTCGCTGAACACGTGGGACTCCCCTTCATCCAAGAAGTAATTGCCTGCACAGAAGCGGTTGAAAACTATATTCCCCAAACCGACGTCGTCATTGAGCTAGGGGGCGAAGATGCAAAAATCACTTATTTTGGCAAAGTGATGGAACAGCGAATGAATGGTGCTTGCGCCGGTGGCACCGGAGCATTTATCGACCAAATGGCACTGCTATTACAGACTGATGCCGCAGGCCTCAATGAATTGGCAACTCATCATAAAACGATTTATCCCATTGCTTCCCGTTGCGGTGTTTTTGCCAAAACGGATATTCAGCCTCTGATCAATCAGGGTGCTGCCAAAGAAGATATTGCCGCTTCCATCTTCCAGGCGGTTGTTAACCAAACCATCAGCGGCTTAGCCTGCGGAAAACCAATTCGTGGCAAAGTCGCATTTCTCGGCGGTCCCCTTCATTTTCTTCCCCAGCTTCGGCAGGCTTTCATGGACACTTTGGATCTTAATGATGAAACTGCGATTTTGCCGGAAAATGCCCACTATTATGTATCCATGGGCTGTGCTTTGGCGCTGAATCATGAAAAAGAAGCGAAAGACGAATTTATTTCTGATGTAATCGGTCGTCTTGAGCAGTTAAATGTGGAAGAATTAAATGAAGCCCAGGGGTTAGAGCCTCTTTTTGCCAACGAAGAGGAATTGGCAACGTTCCGTGCCCGTCACAACAAGGCAAAGGCCGGCCAAAAGCCCCTATCCGAGGCAAAAGGCAATCTCTTTTTGGGAATTGATGCTGGTTCTACCACATCAAAAGCGGTATTGATTGACGAAAACAAAGATATCGTCTATTCTTTTTATGCGGGAAATCAAGGAGAACCGGTGGACCGCGGCATTGAAATTTTAAAAGACATTTATCAAAAATTGCCACCGACAGCAAAAATTGTTTCTTCTGCTGTGACGGGTTATGGCGAAGACTTGGTCAAGGCAGCACTCCACGCAGATATTGGTGAAGTGGAAACCATGAGCCATTACAAAGCCGCTGATGAATTTTTGCCAGGGGTTGAGTTTATCCTTGATATTGGCGGACAAGACATGAAAGCCATTCGCATCCACAATGGCATCATTGAAAGCATTATTTTAAACGAAGCCTGTTCGTCAGGATGCGGCTCATTCATTGAAACTTTTGCTAAAAGTCTTGATATGTCAGTTCAAGATTTCGCAGCCGCGGCTACCAAATCACGTACACCTGTGGATTTGGGAAATCGTTGTACCGTTTTTATGAACTCCAAAGTAAAACAAGCCCAAAAAGAAGGTGCTTCCGTAGAAGATATTTCTGCGGGACTTTCCTACTCTGTCATTAAAAATGCTCTATATAAAGTGATTAAAATTCGTCGGCCAGAAGAGTTCGGTGAAAAAATTTTGGCCCAAGGCGGAACTTTTTATAATGAAGCGGTTCTTCGTGCCTTTGAGAAGGAAACAAAACGAGAAGTTATTCGCCCTGATATTGCAGGACTCATGGGAGCTTTTGGAGCTGCGTTAATTGCCATGGAGCGCTATGACGGCTCCCCTACTACTCTTATTTCAGAAGAAGAACTTGAAAAATTCGGTTATGATAAAAGTTACCGTCATTGTGAGAAATGTGCAAATCACTGTTTGCTGACGGTCATGGAATTTGCTGACGGCAGCCACTTTATTTCAGGAAATCGCTGTGAACGCGGCGCTGGAGTTGAGGTCAAAAAAAATGATATTCCCAATCTTTTTGATTACAAATACAAACGTCTTTTTCAGTATACTCCACTAAAAAAATCCGAAGCATCCAGAGGAGAGATTGGCGTTCCCAGAGTCCTGAATATGTACGATGATTATCCGTTTTGGTTTACCTTTTTAACGAAACTCGGGTTCCGGGTGATCCTTTCTCCCAAAAGCGATAAAAAGATTTTTGAACAGGGAATGGAAACGATCCCTTCCGAAGCGGTTTGCTATCCTGCAAAATTGGCGCATGGACACATTCAATCCTTAATTGATAAGGGAATTTCACGAATCTTCTATCCTGCTGTTGTTTATGAACAAAAAGAATATACCGATAGCGATAATAATTTCAACTGCCCAGTTGTCAGCGGTTATCCCGATGTAATTAAAAATAATGTAGAAGATTTACGAGAAAAAAATATTCAATATCTGCGCCCTTATGTGACGCTGAACCATCGTGAGAAACTAATTAAAGTACTTCATCAATATTTATCCAAGGAAACCGATTGGCAAATTTCTTTGCAGGAGATTACTTCCGCCGTTGATGACGCTTTGGCAGAACTCAGCCATTATAAAGAAGATATGAAGCAGGCGGGAATTAACGCTCTGGATTATATCAAGAATCACGATATTCATGGGATCGTTCTGGCCGGACGCCCCTACCACACAGATCCTGAAATTAATCACGGCATTGCTAACCTTGTTACTGCCCAGGGAATGGCGGTTCTCAGCGAGGATAGCGTTGCTCACCTGGTTCCTACAGAACGCCCGCTTCGCGTACGGGATCAATGGTCATACCACTCTCGCCTTTATGCAGCAGCAACTTTTGTTGCTCAGCGGGACGATCTGGATTTGATTCAACTGACTTCCTTTGGCTGCGGTCTTGATGCTGTCACCAGTGATCAGGTTGCTGAGATTCTGGAACGGCACAATAAGATTTATACCACCATTAAGATTGACGAGGGAGATAATCTCGGTGCAGCAAGAATCCGTATTCGCTCTCTCAAGGTTACCATTGATGAAAAAAAACAGAAGGAAAAAGAACAATCCCATTTCAGCGAGATAAAACCCGAAGAACGGCCTTTGTTTACCAAAGAAATGAAGAGTCGCCACACCTTATTGGCACCGCAAATGTCCCCCATTCATTTTCAATTTCTCACCGATGCCATGCAGGCGAATGGATATAATTTGGAAGTTTTGCCTCAAGTAGACGTAGAATCGGTGGAGGAAGGGCTGAAATACGTTCATAATGACGCCTGTTACCCATGTATTCTCACAACGGGTCAGTTAATCGCAGCTTTGAAAAGTGGCCGCTATGATCTGAATAACGTTTCACTTTTAATGACCCAAACCGGTGGTCAGTGCCGTGCGACCAACTACGTTTCTTTCATTCGCAAAGGATTAAAAGATGCAGGACTCGGACATATACCGGTCATTGCAATTTCTGCGCAGATGTTGGAAAAACATCCGGGTATGGAATGGACATATCAACTGATCAAACAATGCTTGATCGCAGTCAATTATGGTGATGTGCTGATGAACGTTCTTTACCGCGTGCGT
Organism: Candidatus Cryptoclostridium obscurum; assembly: GCA_904420535.1. GTDB lineage: Bacteria > Bacillota > Dehalobacteriia > UBA7702 > UBA7702 > Cryptoclostridium > Cryptoclostridium obscurum. The sequence continues at coordinate 90,443 of CAJFVQ010000083.1, read as the reverse complement.
CCCTATGAAAAGGAAAAGGGTTCCGCAGAAGCTCTTTACCAAAAATGGGTGAAACGAGGAAAAGAGACCGTTCGTATCGGTAAAATGTCGCGATTTAAAAAAGATATGAAGGAATTGGTACAAGAATTTGATCGCCTGCCTTTGGTTGATGAAAAGAAACCCCGCGTTGGTCTGGTAGGAGAGATATTAGTAAAGTTTTCTCCCGATGCCAACAACCATATTGTAGAATTAATAGAAAAAGAGGGTGGCGAAGCCGTTATGCCTTCGCTTATGGATTTCCTCCTTTACTGCGCTTATAACAGCATTTATAAAGCAGAATATCTGGAAGGTTCCAAAAAAGCAGCGCGTATATCACGATTAATCATTGCTGTCCTGGAATGGACGAGAAAGTCCATGAAAAAAGCGTTATCCCAAAGCAAACGCTTCGATCCTCCAGCCACCATCTATCAATTAGCAGACTATGCCAAAGATGTGGTTTCATTAGGAAATCAAGCCGGTGAAGGATGGTTTCTGACCGGAGAAATGATTGAACTGATTCATCAAGGTGCTGATAATATTGTCTGTATGCAGCCTTTTGCCTGTTTACCCAATCATATTACCGGCCGCGGTGCGCTAAAGGAATTACGACGCAAATTTCCCGATAGCAATATTGTCGCCGTAGACTATGACCCCGGTGCCAGTGAATCCAATCAAATCAACCGCATTAAGTTAATGATGTCTGTTGCGAAAAAACGTTTAACAGAGGAAAAAAAATAAACGTTTAAGTGAAAAGCTCATAGATACATCAATCTATGAGCTTTTCCATTTCATTTCAAACAGCAAAAAAGACCAGATCAACATCTGGTCTTTCGTAATTTGTCAATCAAACCGCTCTCTGTACTTTGCCGGAGCGCAAGCATCTGGTACATACATACAGTCTTTTGGGGGTGCCATCGACAACCACCCTTACTCTCTGGAGATTTGGTTTCCATTTTCTTTTGGTACGAATATGGGAGTGACTGACTTTCATTCCGGTACGGGTTGCCTTACCGCAAATTTGACATACTGCCATGTCGACACCTCCTTTACAATATAATATACTACCCTTCTGGGCTTACCAAATTATTTTAACAAATCCTGTTATATTTTGCAAGGTTTTTTTAAAAAAAAGTTTCTGATTTTTTATTATCCTCTATTGTGTTGAAATACATTTTTCAGTTGCGAATCTTCTTTGTTTGATTTAAAATAGTATCAGATTAAGATTCAGGAGGAACTATGTTTCATCTGGCGACCAAAGAACAATGGCAATCCTTGTTCAAGATATCGGATCAAATTAAAAACAATACACCTTGGAAACGATTCCGCAACAATGAGATCATCGCCGTTTATAAAGACGGTACTGATGAACCTATATTTTATTCCATATTGGGAGAAGAAAATGATCATTGCGGCGTTTCGGTTTATTTCGGCTATCAAGCCCTTGCCGGTTTTTTTCAATTGCTGCAATTTGGAAGCGAAATTCCTTTTAGCGCTTTGATTGCTTATCAAAACTGTTTAACGGTTTATTATAGCAGTAGGGCTTCTTTGGGCAACGGAGACTTGAGCTCCATTGAATTGGCGGAATATCAGCCACAAGTTGGCCCTTTGGGATATCCTTTTTTCCGTTCTTATATTCCCGGTTATGCACCGTGGTATTTGGAACCATCAGAGGTAGACCGCTTAACAGGAGCCTTAAATGATTTATATACAGGACTTCAGCTACTAGAAAAAAAAGCAGTTGATGCAAATTATAAAAACCAAGAATGTCTCTGTTTTCATCAATTATCCGATGGCAGTTGGGAAGTTTTAGCAGAAAAGCTACCCGTCTTCAGTGTTGAATACCAAACCCTCCAATTTGAAGATGAACTTTTTATTGCAAGGTTGAAAAAACTACCTAAAACGGCACGGAGCATTGAACTCGATATCAATTACTTACCAAATCCTCTGACTGCAAAATACGGTTTTCGGCCGATTTTTCCTCGAATTTGTATCCTTGCCGACCATGACGGAGGATTTATCGAAAATCAACAAGTTTTGGAAGAGCAACAAGACCACCATAAAGTATTAATTGAAATGCTTTTGGAAAGTATTCGTGAAAATGGCAGACCTAGGTTGATCATTATTCGCTCTGGTACTTTGCGATATCTTTTGGAAGATCTTTGCAAAAAAACTGGAATCCAATTGGAAGAACGGACAAATTTAGAAATTATTGACGATTTTATGGGACTGTTGGGGAACTTTCCGCCCATCAATTAATACATTTCAAGATAGGAGAAAACACGATGAATTCAAAACAATTATTAAAGCGGCTTCAGGCCGAAGCAGCGCTTTATTCCGTAGATGCTTTGGAGCAGGAATACCATGAACTTTGTGCCGCTGCCCCGGATCCTTCTGCCGATGATTATATTGCCATTTTAAACCGCCGCTATAATGCAGAAACTATGCTCAATCTATTAAAACATTCAGAAAAATTTTATGGTGATGAGTTAAATCCCCTTTTAATTCAACGATTTGAGGATCAAATCAACCAATATATGGACCGCTGCGCTCCAGGAGAAGAATCATTAAAATCGTTTATCCGCATTTTAAATACTTATCGTGCTTTTGTGGCAAAAATACCGTTGCATCCTCCAGGAATGAGTTTTTCCGAAGGAAAAGTTTACCAAAAAGGAAATGACTATTATTGTACAGCCAAACGCCTCTTTATGAATGATAAAGGATCTTTGTGCCGTTTCTGCCCTGCCAGACTTTCGGAATATTAACGAGAAAAACGCAGAATAACTAAAGTTACTCTGCGTTTTTCCCTTTTCCTGATTGCGCTTTAACTTTTTAGTAATTTTAGGCGCGTTTTTCATAAGCAATCAAAATTAACTCTTTCCCGTTTTGATCACTCAATTCTTTTTCCAACTTGGAGATCGGTGCTTTGCAGCAATCTTTTAATTCTGCAAAACAGTATTCACGATTGTGACACATCATTGCACCTCCTAATTAAGATGGTATTAGTATCCGCCCCAGAGGGAAATCTTATTCGTAAAAGGATGATGACTATGGAACAGTATATTATGGCATTAGATCAAGGAACTACCAGCTCAAGATGTATTATTTTCAATAAAAACGCACAAATCATTGCAAAGGCCCAAAAAGAGTTCACTCAATATTATCCCCAACCAGGATGGGTAGAACATGACGCAACCGAGATTTGGAGTACCCAAATGGGGGTTGCCAGTGAAGCATTGCACCATGCAGGTCTTACTTACCGCAATATTGCCGCAATCGGCATCACCAATCAAAGGGAAACAACAGTCGTTTGGGATAAAAGCACAGGCGAACCCATTGCACCGGCTATCGTATGGCAATGCAGAAGAACGGCATCTTTTTGTGATTCCCTTATTGCCCAGGGATATGAGAAAATGATTCGAGAGAAAACAGGCCTTCCCATCGATGCTTACTTCTCCGCAACAAAAATAAAATGGATTTTAGACCATACTGAGGGTGCGAGAGAAAAGGCCGCCAGGGGCGAATTGCTTTTCGGAACCATTGATACTTGGCTGGTGTGGAAAATGTCCCAAGGAAAAATCCATTGTACCGACTATTCAAACGCTTCCCGCACGATGATGTTTAACATCAAAAAACTGCGATGGGACAAAGATATTCTTCATCTTCTCAAAATCCCTATTTCGATGCTACCGGAAGTACGCCCCTCCAGCGAAATCTACGGAGTGACGGAATCTGACAGCTTTGGCGGTCCGATTCCCATTGGCGGCATTGCTGGTGATCAGCAGTCTGCTCTATTTGGACAAGCCTGTTTTCAAAAAGGAATGGTGAAAAACACTTACGGTACTGGGTGTTTCATGCTAATGAACACCGGGGAACAACCCGTTACCTCACAGAACGGACTACTAACCACCATTGCCTGGGGCATCGAAAACAAAGTGACTTATGCATTGGAAGGTTCCGTTTTCGTGGCAGGCGCTGCCATTCAATGGCTGCGGGACGAATTGCATTTGATTGACTCCGCAGAGGAAACCAATACATTGGCTCGCATGGTAGAGGATACTGCGGGGGTGTATCTTGTGCCTGCTTTTGTCGGTATGGGAGCGCCTTACTGGGCTCCCCACGCCAGAGGTATACTTACAGGTCTTTCCAGAGGCACCAATAGAAATCACATCATTAGAGCAACGCTGGAGTCATTGGCTTATCAAACTTATGATGTTCTCAAAGCCATGGCCAAAGATGCCGGAATTCCCCCCATTACTCTCAAGGCCGATGGCGGCGCCTCTGCCAATGATTTTCTCATGGAATTCCAAGCCAATATTATTGGAGCTGAAGTGCAACGCCCCAAATGTATTGAAACGACGGCTCTGGGTGCAGCATACTTAGCAGGACTCGCTGTTGGATTTTGGCAAAATTCAGACGAAATCATCAAGAATTGGCAATGTGATCAATCTTTCTACCCAACTATGGAGGATTCTCAACGAGAAAAACATCTGAGAGGATGGGAATTGGCCGTAAGGCAAGCTTTGCTTATCGATGAAAATAAATAAAAGGCGGTTTGAACCGCCTTTTTCATTGTTTATCAGTTATCAATACCAATATATCTATCCCCTTTCGGTCTCTCAGTAAACCTATAGTAAAGCCATAAAAGAATTACTGCGATTGCCCAAGAAATGGGATAGGTTGCCGCTACAGCAGATACTTCGTCGTGAAAATGGAGCAAAATGAACAAAAGAAAAATACGTATCCCGCAAAAGCTCGTCAAAGTAATTACCATGGGGGCAACGGCGCGGCCCATTCCTCTTAATCGAGAACTGTAACACTCTAGAATTACGTATAAAAAGTAGAAAGGAAAGGTAACTGTAATAATACGGCAACCATATTGAATCACATGGTGATCATCGGTAAAAAGTCCAAAAATAAATGCCCCTGCCAAAGTCAACAGAACGCTGGTCATAACTGTTAAAATAAGGCCAAAAATCAGGCACATCCGAAAACCCTTTTTGATACGGTTAAATTGCAAAGCGCCATAATTTTGCCCAATAAAGGATACTATAGCTTGCCCCAAAGCTAAAATTGGCAGATAAATCACCATTTCTACTTTAAAATAAGTTGCAAAAGCAGCGATAACATCGACGCCAAAACCGTTAATTTTCCATTGTATAATAATATTAGACAATGTAATGACAATGGACTGGATCCCAACAGGAATGCCGATCTTTAGAACAGGAATAAGAACATCTTGGGGACAGGATAACGGAAAAAAATTCAATGAAATTTTCGAATCCAGGCGGTGTAAATGTACAACACATAAGACCATAGCAACTGTTTGTGAAAATAAGGTAGCCAATGCCGCTCCAGTTACGCCAAAATCCCAAACCGCAATCAGCAGGAAATCAGCAAAAATATTGATCGCACAACCTATTAGTTGAAACATCATCGGCGATCGCGAATCACCCATCGCTCGAAGAATACCAGAACAAAGATTATAAAGAATGATGGATATGATTCCCATCATATAGATTCGCAAATATCGCACTGCAAGACCATGAATTTCGTCAGGAGTATCCATCCAGGAAAGAAAGAGTGGAGCGAAACAAATGCCAATTGCCATCAAAAGAAGTCCGCCTGCAATACCGAAAATGAATACAGTGCGCATCAGTTTTTTTAGTTTGTCGTAATTTTCACTGCCATAGTAATGTGAGGAGATCACATTAGTTCCTACCGCCATACCATTAAAAAAGCCAATGAGGCAGGTGATAAGAAGATCACTTGCCCCAATCGCCGCATAGGCATGAGTTCCTGTAAAGTGGCCCACAAAAATCAAGTCTACAGTGCTATATAATTGCTGAATGAAACTGCTGGCCAATAGCGGTAGAGAAAAGAAAAAAATGCTTTTGCCGATGCTACCTTCTGTGAAAGAACGGTACTTCATTTTAACCTCAGATGTCCAAGTGGCAAGCTGCAAAATGTTGCTCACCAATTTCTTTCAAATATGGCTTTTCAACCAAACACCGCTTTATACGCTGTTTGCAACGGTTCTGGAAAGGACATCCCGGAGGAATGTTTAATGGACTAGGAACGTCGCCTTCCAGACTTTCTATTTTTTTCTGAAAGTCCATATCCAAATGAAAAATTGATGACATCAGTGCTTTGGTATAAGGGTGACGCCCCTGGTCTTTTAAATGATCGCCGGGAAGGATTTCAACAATATTTCCCAGATACATGACAGCGACTTGGTGGGAAATTTGCCCCACTAAGGCCACATCATGACATATAAAGCCAATGGAGATCCCCTTTTCCCGCTGGAGCCTTGCAATGAGTTCCATGATACTTTTTTGTACTGAAACATCCAAGGCAGAGGTGGCCTCATCGCATATCATAATTTCCGGATTCAACGTTAAGGCTCGGGCAACACCTATGCGTTGTCGTTGACCACCGCTCAAACTATGGGGGAAACGATCCGCCATTTCTGCGGGGAGCTCTACCATTTCTAAAAATTCCTTTGCAATGCTATTTTTATCTTTCTTGGAAATAAGATTAAAGTTTAAAAGTGGTTCGCAAATAATGTCACGAATCCTCATTTTGGGATCAAAGGAAGCCATAGGATCCTGAAAAACCATTTGGATCTTACACCGGTTCAAGCGGCGCTTTTTTTTGCTGAACTTTAAAATATCTTCACCATGAAAAAGTATTTCCCCTGCGGACGGCTCCTCCAAATGAACCAACATTTTCATAAAAGTACTTTTCCCACAGCCGCTTTCTCCCACAATGCCAAGGGTTTGTCCCCGATAAAATTTCAACGAAATATCATCACAAGCCGTAAGATAACGATGGTTTGCAACAGGAAAACGTTTGACAAGATGCCTTGTTTCCAAGATCATATTTTCTTTTTCATACATATCTTTCACCATCCAAGGCAGGTACGGAAGCTAATAATTTCTTTGTATAGTCACTTTGAGGATACTGTAGAACCTTACTTCGTTTGCCCATATCGACAATGTGCCCATCCTTCATTACCATAATTTTATCGGCCATATATGCCGCAACGCCGAGATTGTGAGTGACAAGGATAATTCCTGTATGAAACCGATTACGCAACTCCAATATTTGACGTACAATTTGTGCCTGTGTTGTAACATCCAAAGCACTGGTAGGCTCATCAGCCATCAAAAGCTTGGGTTGAAATGTCATAGCCATGGCAATGCCAACTCTCTGTCGCATGCCTCCGCTGAGCTGAAATGCATAACTGTTCATAATATTGTCCACACTGGGCAACTGCATTTTTGCCAGCATTTCTTTGCCAAGATTCTCTGCCTCATGAGATGACATCGTTTGATGTGTGCGTATATACTCCACAAACTGATGTTTAATTTTTCGGATGGGATTGATCATGGCACCGGAATCCTGAAAAATAATGGAAATTTTTGTACCACGAAGGCTTCTCCATTGCTCTTTGGAATATGATAGTAATGAATTTCCTTCAAAATACATACTGCCTTCTACAATATTTCCATTACTGGGCAGCAGGCCCATAATGCTACGGATGATTGTTGTTTTTCCGCTTCCGCTTTCCCCCACAATGCATACAATTTCTCCCGGGTCCATTTCCAAATTAAAATGCTCCAATGCAGGTGGGTTCTCTCCATATTGAACTGTTAAATTGCTGATTGATAACATAAGTTTCTCCGTGATTACTACGCTAACTTTTATGTCGGCATAAAAGTAATCAATTATGAGGCGGGTTTGATATCCGTTGTAATCCAATAATAATCAGCTGTGGGAATTTCCGCCCCGATTACGTTTTCATTGCTAATCATAGTACTGTGATAATAACCATGAACCAATACTGCAGAATCATCAATCAAAATTTGCTGTAACTGTTGAAACATCTCCCGGCGAGTATTTTCATCGGTTTCCGTTTTCAATTGTTCATATATCGCATCATATTCCTCGTTGGCATAACCGCAGTAGTTGGCACTAGATTTGCTATACCAATTATCCATATATGCATAAGGGTCACCGACAGGAACCGTTAACCAGTTGTTGGCCAAAAGGTCATATTCTCCCGACACAAGCATGTTCCATTCCGTATCGGCATCAGTAGTATGAATCGTGGCTTTAATGCCAATTTCTTTTAAGTAGGAAACAACTGCTTCTGTAAAATCTGCGAGGTTTCTGCCGTCATAAGTCAGATAATTCAAATCGATGGTTTCTCCGTTGAGTTCACGATATCCATCGCCATCACTATCCACGATTCCGGCATCGTCCAAAAGTTTTTTGGCACCCTCCACATCATAGGGGGTAGCGTCAGTTAAATTTTCGTAACCGTAATCCAAAGTAGAAGGTAATACGGAATATCCTGCGGTATACATACCTCCAACAGTGGTTTCACACATGGTATCATCATCAAGCGCCATGAGAATTGCTTGTCTTAAAGTGTCGTTAGCAAGGACTCCGTTTTGATTCATGTAGGAAAAAGCACAGCGAACACCGGTAGCTTCGGAAACATGATAACTGGAATCATTGCGCAGCCTGTCCAAGTCGCTTGGGGTTGTAATATTCTCGACTAGATCAACGTCACCATTTTCTATGGCCATAGCTTTGGTGGTACTGTCACCAATAAAAATAATATTGAGATTTTCATAGGGAACTTCACCGTTCCAATAATACTCGTTGGCTACCATAGCAATAGAGGTGCCGACTTCATAAGAATCAATGGCATAAGGACCAGTGCCAATGGGGTTTTCATTATAATCTGTTCCAGCAGCTGTATCGAGAATGACAAAAAACGGGTGTGCAAGGACTGCACAAAGATCGGCATAAGGCTGCGTTGTAACGATGGTGACAGTATTGCTCTCATCATCTGCGGTGATGGATTCATATTCCATATAAACCGAAGGCGTCGAACTCCCATCTCCATTGGCTTCTTCTTCATACATACGTTCAATGGACGCCACCACGGATGAAGCATTTACTTCATTGCCATTTGAGAATTTTATGCCATCGCGAATATGGAATTGCCAAATGGTGTTCGTATCATCAACTTCATACTCATCGCAAAGTAATGGTTGAGCATTCATCTCATCATCAAAGCGAAACAGGCATTCTCCAATGCCATAACGGCTGGTGGCCCAAGCAGCATTTACCATAACGGAAGGATCGAGTGAATCGGAATAATTAAAACATCCAAAATTCAAAGTATCCGAAGACGCAGAACGATCCTCCCCTCCACAACCGGCAAATGCTGTAACTGAGATCACAGCCGCCATAACCAAAGCAGCAACTTTTTTAATAGATTTCATGTTTTCCTCCTTTATTTGTGCTTTTGCACTTTCAAATTTGGGCACTTCAACTACCCACATTTACTTTTTTCGTTTTTTGCATACTTAACGCACGCCGACGTTGATTTTCAAACTTGGGGTCAAGAATATCTCTGAGACTATCACCCAATAAATTAAAGACGATAACAACAAGGCAAATAGCCAAACCGGGGAAAATCATCAGCCATGGACAGGATAACATATATGCTCTTCCCTCATTCAACATAAGCCCCCATTCTGGTGTTGGCGGCTGTGCGCCAAACCCAAGGAAGGAAAGCCCAGCCAATTCCAAAATCATGGTGCCGATGTCAGTGGTTGCTGTAATCACCAATGTGGGGATCACGTTAGGAATCATATGCCGCAATAAAATACGGGAAGTTTTGGTTCCTGTTACTTCTGCGGCATAAACAAAATCTTTGTGACGAATCTTGAGCACAAGACTTCGGGCCAATCTGGCATATTTTGTCCAACTGACAATCATAATAGCGATGATGGCATTGATCACACTGGCACCGAGAATTCCTGCGACCGCAATAGCAAGTACCATGCCGGGAAAAGAAATCATCATATCTGACAAACGCATAATAACAGTGTCAATTTTTCCGCCAAAATAACCAGCAATAACACCAAGGGTTGTTCCGATAACGAAAATTGACGAGACAAGTACCAATGATGCAGCCAAAGAAACCCTGGTACCAAACAATACTCGTGAAAAAACATCCCGACCCAATTTGTCGGTGCCAAACCAGTGATCCTCATCAGGCGATTGAAAAGCGTTCCCCATATCGGCAGTATCCGGATCATAGGGAGCCAAAAGCGGGGCAAAAACCGCGGATAAAATAATAAAAACCAAAGCAATACTAAGGATCGCAAACAATTTATTTTCTTTGATAAATACTCTGAGTTTTTTCATTGGTTACCTGCTTTCTCTGATCCGAGGATCAAGTAAATCATAGGATAGATCAACAATCAAGTTAATTACCATATAAATCAGAGCAATCCATAAAACATATGCTTGGATTAACGGATAATCATAGGCAGTAATGGCAGATACCGCAAGATTGCCCAAACCGGGATACGAAAAGATGACCTCAACAACAGCAGTTCCTCCCAATAAACTCCCTAGGGACAATCCTAAAAGAGTCACAAGAGGTAGCAATGCATTGGGAAAAACGTGCCGCCAAAGAATTGTCCTTTCGTCGATTCCACGTGCCCTGGCACCCACTACATAATCTTGGTTTAATTCTTCTAAAACTGCAGTGCGGACCTGTCGAGTATACTTTGCTGACATCGCAAATGCTAAAGTGATGGCAGGTAGAATTATTTTAGAAATACCGTTTCCCGTGGAAACGACTGGCAGTAATCCCAACTTCAGAGCAAACAAATATAGTAAAAGCAAACCAACCCAAAAATTAGGAATTGAGACTCCCAGAAATGTACAACCACGAATCAGATAGTCAATGGGCCTATTTTGTTTCACAGCAGCAATCACCCCAAAAGGGACTGCAACTGCCAGCATAATTAGAAGGGAAAGAAAAGCTAACTTCAACGTCGGTACAATTTTTTCTCCAATGATTGATAAAACCGGCTGATTCATGGAGTATGAAGTTCCAAAATCTCCCTTTAGACAATTACCAAGCCAACGGGCATACTGCATGAGAAATGGATCGTTCAGTCCCATCTCGTCTCTAGTTGCTTCTATTATTTCCTCTGACGGCATGGTTCCAGAAGCGGCATACATGGTAAGAACTGGATCACCGGGAGCGAGATAAGTAAGGCAAAATGTAAAGAAGCTGATGCCAAACAGTACAATGATCATTTGTAGCAATCTTTTTGCCAGTGTTCTTTTCATTTTTACTTGTTCTCCCCATAATTAACATCGCCGGATTCTAAAACGCCGTAGGCAATCATCGGATTGTTTTGTAAAATGTTGAGGCCAATGATTTGATGGAATATAACACCGTCAGCTTTCGCTACACAAGAAAACAACTCCTGTCCGAAATAGTCTTTCGTAACGCCCAGAATATCACCGGCACGAATACGATCTCCGGAAGAGAATTGCGGATACCAGCATCCGACATGGGAGGAGTTTTCATAAATTACACGGTCAAAAATGGTCTTGTCTTGCGTTGTCTCATCTTCCCCAGAAAGAACTTTTAAAACACGTAATACATTTTTAATGTCTTTTTTATAAAGCTCAACTTCATTTTTGGACCAAAGTCCGGAACAGCCGCGTTCCACCAGGATTCCGGGAATTCCACATAGACCCGCATAGTTATAAGCTCCGGTACGAGCCTGGGAGCGAATAATATACGGTACGTCCACAGCTTTAGCCATTCTCAAGGACTGTTCATTTATATATTCTTCTGCGTTCCCCTGGGCGAAAACAAAAGGGGTCAATTCTTCAAAGCCGTCGCCGCAGTGAAGGTCAATGTAAAAGTCAGCCTGTGAAAACAATTCCTTTTCCATAAAATAAGCAAGTTTTTGCGCCGTTGTACCGGAAGCATCCCCGGGAAATTGTCGGTTTAAATTTTTACCGTCTTCATAAACAAGGCTCATGGTGCGGTGCTCAAATCCGGAACGGTTGATTAGCGGAATAATGATAAGATTACCGGTGACCTCTTTGGGGTCAATGGATCCCGCCAGTTCTATAGCGGCTTGAATACCGACATATTCTACGTTATGAACTCCTCCGGTGATCAATACAGTTTTTCCGTCGTGTACCCCACATATCAGAGTTGCGGGAAGCTTTAACTCTGTACCGGGAACCTCTAAATATCCTATTGATTTTTCCCCTTGTTCAGCAATAATATTTTGCAATTTCATGATTCAAATTCCTCTTCTTCTTTTTGTTTTTTACATTCTGCTTTTAGATAATCAATAAAACGCTGTGCAATGGGAGACAACGGATTTTTTAATCGTTTTAGATATCCAAAAATGATACTGTTCTCACAAGATGAAATGGGAATGGCGCGAATTCCATCATAGTGTAATTCGTTTCGCAAATAACTGCTGTCAATGGTACAATATTCTGTATTACTCAAAAGCTGCATTAAAAAATAACCGCTGTTGGTGGATGCCATTTTTGTATTCTCTCCATTATAAAAGCCGTCTTCACGCAAATGTCCCAAATGATTATATAAAGAATACTGCTCTTCGTAGTGCTGAATAAAATGCATTTTGCAAATGGCTTTTTCATCAATGGATTCTCGAGAATAATAAGAATTTTTCTTTCCTACAAAAAGATAAAGAGGTGCTTTGGTTATTTCATGGAATTCTAGGCCTTTGATTTTAACGTGGCTGCGGAAAGCCGAAATATTTCGATTGGAAATATAAACGAATCCTACTTCCGATTCTCTGCGATGAATGCGTACGATTACGTCTTCAACGCTTCCTTCCCAAAAATCCATTCTTATCGGCTGATCGGAAAAATCACGATGAAAAGATGCTAAAGAAGAGGATAAACAGTGATTGGGCGTGCTACAGATATATAATTTCTCTGTGTTTTGATCTTCTTTGATATCCCGAATCACTTGCATATTCTTTAAGACACTAATGGCATGACGATAAATTGGTTCGCCTTCCGGAGTAATACTAACGCCATGTCGATGTCGTTTCAATAAAGTCATCCCTAATTCGTCTTCCAATGATTTGACGGTTTTACTCACATTTGGCTGTGTTGTCAACAATGCCTTCGCTGCAGCGTGAAAACTACCCATGTCAACACTTACCACAAAATATTGTAGCTGTTTTAGCTCCAAAATTAACCCACCTTCTCGTTACTTCAGCACCCTAACAATTAGCATATAAAAACGCACACCAAAGGTGTGCGCGCAAATACCAAAAGATCTGATAGAACACACCTATCCTCCGTAGGTCTTGTTTCTATTTATAAAAGCAGGTCTCCTGGCTTAAAAGCATTGATGATTTTTCCTTCCCAAACTCAAGTTCAGTGGTTATAAAAATCATCCCTTTTTCACAGTGACGGGATCGCATTGGATTTTCACCAATTTCCCTTTTCATCCATTAAGGAACTTTTATAGTTTTCAATATTATAACATATTTTTTGAGAAAAAAACATGTTTCACTATTTTTATTGATTCCAATTTGTTATTATTATAACAGTTAGGAATCAACATATTATATGCATTTTTATACAAATTTTATAAAAATATCGTATTTATTTTAATAACTACTAAATATTTTTTCTTACTGCTATAACAAATTGGAATACCTTATAGCACTATCCTGTTAAAATCAGTACAAAATAAAATGAAAATTCGGTAAATTAAAGATAAAAGTGACACATCTTCATTCGTGAGAAATAGATTAACGATTGTCCGATGTCATGACTACTATAATTTACTTCAAAAAGGATTGACAGAATAGTGAAAAAAATGGTACAATGCTACTACAGTTTTTATGTGTATTTCTTTCATACTTTTTATTTTCTTTTAAAGCCCATTTTGTGGGCTTTATTTTTTAAAAGCGTGAAGTTTATAACTTTCACACTTTTAATATTTTGATAATTTTCAAAGTATCAATATTCTTTTCGTTTGGGATTTTCTGGAAACCACCCTCGAGCGACACGTTTTTCTTGCTCTTTGAGTTCCAAGATACTCCATAAACAACTGCAACCTAAGATTCCAAGAATAGTGGAAATTATCATATGATTAGTCCCAAGGGAAATTCCTAAAAAGATGAGTCCTGCAATAAGAAATACCGGCCAACATTTCGATGAGAAATAATACTCCGCTTTAATTACAATAGGATGAAAAAGTCCGATTGCAAGAAAACTAACTACAGCAATGAAGATTCCATAATAATTCATAAACAACCTCACATAACATGATATAGAAAAAGACATACTTGCCACTCTGCATGGAAAGTATGTCTTTGGTGCGGTAGGTGGGACTTGAACCCACACGGTCGCCCACACGCCCCTCAAACGTGCCTGTCTGCCTATTCCAGCACTACCGCTCAGTCAACAAAAATTATTATAGCAGACATTATAGTAAAAATCAATAGGAAATTTTAATTTTCTCCATAAATCTCACGATATTTTTCCAGATTTGTGGAAACATTTTTCACATAATGAGAGGTCTCACCAAAAGGAATATCAGAAGCATTTTCCAATGTTCCATCCCAAATTCCTTCGGAAATCCAGGTTTCTACGTTCCCTTCTCCACCGTTATAAGCAGCAATCACTTTTGTGGTGTCATCTTGGAACACACCATTTAAATACGAGAGATACCAGATCGCAAGATTTAAATTATAGGAAGGGTCTGTCAAATCATCCTGATTATAATCAATGCCCATTTTTCCAGAGCACCATTGGGCGGTTTCCGGCATGAGTTGCATGAGACCTGTGGCTCCTTTATGAGAAATAGCGTCGGGATTAAAGTTGCTTTCCTGCTTCATAATGCTATAAACTAAGTTGCTGTCGACCTGATAATCATCGCAATAGTATTCCACCAAATAAGAGTGAGGACGTGGATATGAATTTTCCGAATCTCCGAAAAGATGAACAACGACAAACACAAAAGCCAGCAGGACACAGAACAATATGAGGAATTGTCGGAACCCGCCGCGACTCTTTTTCTTTTTGTATGTATAAGGCATAATACTCCCATCAATTATCGTTTTTTATTTTCACTTGCGCAAGGGCTAAACGTATCTGTTTTTTTGTATTCGCCCTAGTTCCACTATTATCAATAATAATATCGGCATATTTTTTTTTATATTCAAAAGAACACTGGGATGCGATAATCTCATCAGCCAATTTCTCGTTAATATTATCACGTTTTTTCAGTCGGCTTCTCTGCTTTTTCTCATCAACATAAACCACCCAAATTTCATCGCAAAAGAAGTGGAATTTGGCCTCAATCAATAAAGGAGCATCAAGAACTACCAAGTCTTTGGTTGATTTTTGAATTCTAGACAAGGCAATCCTGCGAATAACAGGATGAGTAATTTGATTCATTGTTTTTACACGATCTTTGTCGGCAAAAACATAATCTCGCAACTTTTTACGATTTAAAGACCCGTCATCATTGAGGAAGCCGCCGCCGAATGTTTTGTTGAGTTTCTCCAATACTTTCCCATGGGGGACCATGATTTCTCGCGCAATCTCGTCTGCATCAATTATTTCTGCTCCCAAAGACTGCAAATATCCGGAAATAAAACTTTTACCACTGGCGATTCCTCCGGTAAGGCCAATAACTCTTTTTGACGAATCTTTAGGCTGACATTTGGGACAATAAAAAGTTCCTCTGCCATTACAAACTGACTTTTTTATCAGAGTTCCGCAACGTGGGCACGGTTCTCCTTGTTTATGAAAAATCTTCAATAGTTCTTGAAATGTCCCTTTTTCTCCATCACCATCACGGTAATCACGGAAAGTAGTCCCACGTTTTTCAATCGCTCGCTTTAAGACTGCACTTGCGGAAGAACATATGGATTCACATTCTTTCAAAGTCAATGTATGGCAAGAGCGAAAAGGATTGATTCCCGCATCAAATAAGATTTCATCAGCATAGATATTACCGATGCCCGCCACAATATGTTGATCTAACAATTCGGATTTTACAGGACAATGATGACGAGAAAACGCTTCCAAAAGATAACTCCCGCAAAAAGCTTTATCAAAGGGCTCCGGCCCTAAACGTTCCATCCCCGTTCCGGAATATTTTCCGTCTTTTACAATCCAAAAGCGGCCAAAACGTCGAACATCACGGTAATAGAAACCGCCTTGTTCAAAATATATGACCAAGTGACAATGTTTATCCAAAGCAGGCTCATTCTCAAACGTAATTAATTGTCCTGTCATGCGGAGATGCAGTACTATGTCACCGCCTTGATTCATATGGAAAATCAGGTACTTCCCTCGACGTGACATGGAAACCACATAATTTCCTTGTATAAATTGTATAAAAAAGTCGGAAGAAACATTTTCTAAAACTGCATCATTTCGCACGTCAATATCAGTGATAATCTGTCCCGTAATTTTCGGTTCAACAGTTCGTTTCACTGTTTCCACTTCAGGCAATTCAGGCATCACGACACCTCACAGATGGATCGATTCCATATTGTACCAATTATATCCGCATTTCATGTCAACAGTCAATGGAACTTTTAGTTCTTTTGTGTGTTCCATAGTTTGTTTTACAATGGGGATAACAGAATCTAACTCATCTTTGGGACAGTTTAAAATCAATTCATCATGGACTTGTAAGATAATGCGGCTTTGCAATCCGTCATTTCGTAATTTTTGATGAAGCGCCACCATAACGTCTTTGATAATATCAGCAGCACTCCCTTGAAGAGGTGTATTCATCGCTGTCCGCTCTGCAAAAGTCCGTTGACGGAAATTACGACTGTTGATTTCCGGTACATATCGACGGCGACCATAAAGAGTAGTGATATAGCCATCACGTCGGGCTTGGGCCACCATTTCTTTTTGAAATCGTTCTACACTGGGATAACGATGAAAATACTTTTCCATATACTCTTTTGCCTCATAACGCGTAATACCAAGGTCGCGGCCAAGTCCATATTCACTGATGCCGTAAATAATTCCAAAATTTACGGCTTTGGCCTTTCTACGCATTTCACGGTCAACATCCGCGAGAGGGACGCCAAAGATCTCCGAAGCTGTACGAGCATGAATATCCTCTCCCCGACAAAAAGCATCAATAAAGACAGAATCATCAGCATAATGAGCCAAAAGTCGCAATTCAATTTGAGAATAGTCTGCTGCCAAAAGGATATGATCCGGAGACGAAGCAGTAAAGGCCTTACGAACGAGCCGACCTTCTTCCAGACGAACGGGAATATTTTGTAAATTAGGGTCTGTGGAAGAAAGCCGACCTGTTGTAGTGACAGTCTGTCGAAATCTCGTATGAATATGGCCGGTTCGAGAATCAATTAGTTTTTCCAATGCATCGGTGTAAGTAGATTTTAATTTAAAAAGCTGTCGATAGGAAAGGATCTCGTTAATAATGGGATGAGCTGTCCGCAAGGGTTCTAACACTTCATTGCTGGTAGAGTACCCAGACTTTGTTTTTTTGGTTTTGGGCAACCCCAACCGATCAAAAAGCACCTCACCCATTTGCTTAGGAGAGTTAAGATTAAATTCACAACCCGCCAAAGTATAAATTTTTTCTGCAAGGGCAGATACGCGCTGATCTAATTCTGCTGACATCTCTTTTAAATTGTTACGATCTACACGAATACCAATAAATTCCATATCTGCCAAAACGGCAATCAGCGGCCGCTCTACCGCCTCGTAAAGAGAAATCAGTTCCATAGAATTCAGCATTTCTGTAAGTTTTTCCTGTAAACTTAAAATCGAAGTAACTCGGGCAAAGGGCCGTTCTCTCTCTGCTACACAATAAATATCAATTTCTAAATAGTGATCCATGAGGAAGTTCATATCATAGTTGCTAACATTCGCTTCTAACAAATAGGCCATGATTTCGAGATCATCCCAATCATAACCGGGGAAAAAACCATGCTCATAACTAAAATGATAGAAAGATTTTAAATCATGGGACACGAGTTTTCCCTGATATTCTTTTAGGTATTCCAGAAGCAACATCGTATCATCGCCGACGGAAAGATCCAAAACTGCGACTTCATTCTCTGGAGATGAAAGATAGCAAAGATTCCCTTCTTTCAACAGCGCAATGGGCCCCTTGAGGTTTCTCAAAAAAGTCTCATTGTCTTTGACAACAGTATAATGCACCTCCACTACTTCTTCTTCAGAAGCAAAAAGGCTATCTTGAACTAATGCCGACGAGGATGGCATTTCCGACTCCAATTCCTTGAGTAGTCCGCGAAATTCCAAAGACCGGTATAGTTCCTGTAACGCTTGCCAATTTTTCTCTTTTGGCTGCAGATCATCGAAACCCACAGACAGAGGAATATCATCGATGATCGTAGCCAGTTCCTTGGATAAAAACGCATTCTCCTTATCCCGTTCCAATTTTTCCCTCATCTTATTCTTTGGCAGCTCGTCGATATGACTATAAACCCCCTCTAAACTACCAAACTGATGAAGGAGTTTTAATGCTGTTTTCTCACCAACGCCGGAAACACCGGGAATATTATCGGAGGCATCTCCCATCAAGGCTTTAAGATCAATCAACTTTATGGGCTCCAGACCATATTTTTCTTCAAAAGCGGCGGTATCTATCTTTGCCAAATCCGTAAGATTCCGCTTACCGCTATATACTGTAATATGATCACCTATCATCTGCAGTAAATCTTTATCCCCGGAAAAAATAATAACATCATCGCCGTGAGACTGACCTCTTCTTGCCAAAGTACCGATGATATCATCTGCTTCATATTCTTCCATTTCCAGACAAAGATAGCCGTTTAAAGTAAGAATTTCTTGAATCAGGGGAAACTGCTCAATCAATTCCGGATCCGTCGGCTTTCTTTGGGCCTTGTATTCAGGATATTTTCGGTGACGAAAGGTATTCTTCCCTTTATCAAAACAAATTGCGATATGAGTTGGGGATTCCAATTGCAAAATATGTTTCAACATTGCCATAAATCCATAGGCAGCATTGGTATATCGCCCATCGGAAGTTTTTAACAATGGAAGTGCGTGATAAGCTCGATGGAGGATGTTGCTACCGTCAATTAACAAAATTTTATTCATAAATTCACCTCAAATAACTAACATATCGCGATATCGCGGCAGATTCACAAACGCTTTCTTATGCTTAAAGGATATAAAATTCGCCCAAAAAGGGAAAAAACCTTTTTGAGCGAAACACTTTTATTGATTTAAGGTAAGAGTACAAGTAATGACCTGAGAATTAGACTCCGATAAATTCCAGGAGGACAATCGTTCATATGCCTCGCTCTGAAGGTAGCCTTTTGTATACAGGTTTTCCAAAAAACTTGAAAAATACTCTGGCGCTACCATGCACGTTATCGCGTCGTTACTATACTCTTCCACTTCAGCAGAAGTATTGTGAGCCAAATATTCCACAATAGATTCAGTGTTTTCCGCCGATAATACAATTTGAGCGGTTCCCTCCTGGAGATCAATACTGTCTTCAAAATTTGATGGAGAAACGCTCGGTGCATCAATCAAGGAATCATCGGACTCTTGGGGTTTGGTCTGACTGTCAGATGTATTATCAGATTCATCATTGGGACTTATTTCATCCATCTCACTACCTTGAGTTATTTCACTTTCATCATAGGATGAGACCGGTTGGTTTTCCTCCAATACTTGATCGGAACTGCCAGCATCGGAAATAGAAAGATTATGCTCGAAGAGGAAATCAGTCCCGGCAACGGCAGCAACCGATATTAATAGAAGACAAGCGGCAATGGCCAAAACTCCTTTAAAATATGGACTCCTTCTTGTTTCCTTGTGATATTTTCGCTTTGCATGGCGGGGAACAAATTCTCCTTGCTCCAATCTGACAAAACGTTTCCATTCTTTGCTAAAATCACGTTCTGTTTCACAAAGGGGCAATGAGCTAATATCCTGGGAGAGCAACAATGTTGTGCGATATTCTTCGCGGCAATGCTCGCAATGCAACAAATGCTCATTAAACGCAGTTTTTTCCTCCGCTGAGAGTTCGTCATCGATGTATGCGGAAATATTTTCTCGTATGCGTTGACATTCCATCGTTATCCCTCCTCTATCTGCTCTACGTTGCTGCGATAGCGATTGTTCCCATTTTTAATTAATTGTTCACGAAGAATTTTTCGTCCACGGCTGATTCTCGATTTTACGGTGCCCAAAGAGATATTCAAAATATTGCCAATTTCCTCATATGTCAAGATACTAAATTCACGTAGAATAATTACGGTGCGATATTCCTCAGGAAGCTGCGCAATGGCAGATTCCAATTGGGCCATTTCTTCCTTTCCCATCATGGAATCTTCCGGATTATCTTCCCTGCGATCTGTTTTTATTTGTAAAACCGATCGATTTTCATCATTATCATAAGATACACTCGGGGTTCGCTTGGCTTTTCGCATCATATCGCGACAGGTATTCATCGTAATCGTATAAACCCAATTTTTAAAAGAACTTCCTTCCCGATACATATGGAGAGAACGGTATATTTTAATAATTGTATTTTGTGTCGCATCTTCGGCATCCTGTTTATGTCCAAAAAAGCGATAGGCAATATGATAAATCTGGTGTTGATAGCGAAGAACCAGTGCGGTAAAGGCGTCCTCATCACCTTTTATGGCTTTTTGGATCAATTCTTCCATAAAATGCCATCCTTCCTCACTGACAAATGATTCGAAAGAACCAATACGGTTCCGTTCCTTATTATCTTATCAAAAGATGAAAGAAAAGGCAAATCAAGACAACATCTGAACATAAAAATACCTCGTTAAAATAATCAACGAGGTATCAAAATCCAATAAAGAAAATCAGAGCATTTCTTTGCGCAATTCCGCATTACTTTTCGGTGATAGATACGCGGGAGCGATATCAAAAACCGTTTTACAACCAAAATTTTTCTCGCCATTCAACCGGTATGCAGCCCGGGCATAAGCAACCAATACTGATGAGGTAAATTCAGGATTGGAGTCTAAAGTCAAAGAATACTCGATAATATGGCCATGCTCCTCTTCCCAACCGGTTTTACCGCTTCGAATAACAAATCCACCGTGAGGAATTCCGCTATGCTCCTGGTCCAATATTTCCTGTGAAACAAAATTGACAATGGTATCATAATCGGCAAAATAATTGGGCATAGTCTTAATTTCTCTTTCGATGGCCTCAAGGTCAGCTCCATCTTCCGCAACGACATAGCATTCTCTCAAATGCTTTTCACGGGTAGTTAATTGCGGATTCTTGCCACTTCGTACCGCTTCCAATGCACTGTCAATGGGAATGGTGTACTGTCGAGCATCTTTTACACCTTTGATACGCCGTATTGCATCGGAATGCCCCTGACTTACCCCTTTCCCCCAGAAAGTATAGTCGCAACCTACGGGAAGAATTACATTGGCATAAAGACGATTTAGAGAAAACATTCCAGGATCCCAGCCCACAGAAATAACGGCTGTTTTCTTTCCCTTCTGTGCTGCCTTATCAACAGCTTCAAAATGTTCGGTCACTTTAGCATGGGTATCAAAACTGTCGATGACATTGAAATGCTCTGCCCATTGGGGAGTCTGCTCCGGTAAATCTGTAGCACTGCCGCCACAGAGGATTAATACATCAATATTGTCTTTCATGGATAATAGATCATCCATATGCTTCACCGGAACACCTGGGGTTAAAATCGTAACGGAAGTGGGATTTCTACGTGTAAAGACCGCTGTAAGTTCCATATCAGAACATTGTTTTACGGCACATTCCACACCGCGTCCTAAATTTCCATAGCCTAAAATGCCTATTTTTATCGTCATGATTTCATCACCCTTTTGTTTTTATGCGTCAAAATTATTATATCACCGGAAAGAAATGATGTAAATATGCACATTATGCTTAATTTATAAAATGCTTTTAATATATGAAGACTATTTTATTTTCATCTAACATTTCCGATATCTATCCTCACTATTTTCTCCTTTGAAAGCAAAAATCCGCTCCTAATTATCACTTATCATACAGATTTGTGATAATCATACGACCGAAGGCTTCCTTTGGTAAAGATTAATAACAATCTCCTTGCATGGCTAATCCAACATCATACCATTGGTAGAAATAGTAATCACCTGGCAAGGAATGGACTTACCACTGTTTTTTAGAGCAGTTGTCACAGCTTTTACAATACCACCGCAACAAGGAACTTCCATTCTTGTAACTGTCAAGTTTTTGATATCATTTTGTTTTAATATCTCTGTCAGTTTTTCGCTATAATCGAACTCATCCAACTTAGGACAGCCGATCAATGTGATCTTGCCGTTCATAAAGTCCCGGTGAAAATTCCCATAAGCATAAGCACAACAATCTGCGGCAATCAAAAGATGTGCGCCGTTAAAATAAGGAGCACTTACCGGCGACAACTTAATCTGAACCGGCCACTGAAGCAACTGAGAACTGTTTTCCGACGAAGAACAGGTAGAGGAAACATGTTGATCGCATTGCAAAGCCTTAGGCTTGCTCCCCGGACAAACACTGAGGTGCGGATTAAACTTTTTCTTTTGATGTTCAATGACAGCGGCTTCGTCGTATGCAGCAGCTTCCCTTTGAGTAAAGGAAATTGCGCCTGTAGGGCAGGCGGGCAGGCAATCACCCAAACCGTCGCAGTAATCATCGCGAATCAGCTTCGCTTTGCCTCGTACTATGCTGATGGCTCCTTCGTGGCAAGCTTCGGCGCAAAGTCCGCAGCCGTCACATTTTTCTTCATTGATTTGTATAATTTGACGAATCATAGATTCATTCTCCTTTCAAATTTTCAGGTAATACACTGTTCATCAAAGGGTCTCTCTATTATGGTGCTGTAAAATCTCTACTTTGTTTTTACGAAGGTGTATCATTGCCTCCTTTTGCTACTTTCCAATACGTCATGGGCGTATAACGGATTCCATCGACAGTTTGCTCATTTTGATCGGCAAAAAATCCCAGCTTTTCATAAATCGGAACGCCAAAAGGAGAGGAGTTTACGGTAATTTTATTTCCCACACTTTCTTTCACTGCCAGCCGAAATAAATTTTTACCGATGCCGCAACGATGATACCGTTGATCGACAAAGAATAACACAATATGTTGTTTCTGCTTGTCCAAAGCGATCACTCCGACCAATGATCCTTCACACCATGCTCCCCATACTTCTAAATCTTTGAACATGGCCTCATTATGAATAAATTTTAGAAAAGATGTTACTCCTTCTTCAGAATAATCCGGCGCAACAAATTCCATAAAAACCCTACCTACAAGGCACCTTGCACTTTCTTGTGTTTCTGGAGCGATGCGGAAGATATCAATTTTCATAAAACCCACTTCACTTATTTTAAGATGTTTATATCATAAAAAATCTAATGATACGTTGTCAAGTCAGATCACCCTAGAGAAATATGGATAAAAACGATTGAATCTTTGCCCAAAATATTGTATAATAGAAAATAAGTTCTCATAAAGGAGATGAATATGGCCAGAAAAAAATCTGTGGCTGATAGCAAATATCCGGGGCTTACCCAAAAACAAGCTCTCGTTTTTGAATTTATTGAAGATTTTTGTAAAAAAAATAATTTTCCTCCTACGGTAAGAGAGATTTGCAACGCCCTCATGATTCCATCCACTTCAACGGTGTATTATTATTTGCAAACTTTGGAAAAAGAAGGATATATTCACAAAAATGATGGAAAAATGAGAGCCATTGAAGTAATTTACCGTCAAGATGAAGACAATAACATTCCGCAAAAAGAAATTTCCATGATTCCCATTGTGGGCGAAATCGCGGCCGGTTCCCCCATTCTTGCACAAGAAAACATTACAGATTATTATCCCCTGCCCCTGGATACTTTTCGACCTCAAAACGAAACTTTTGTTTTAAAAATTAAAGGAGAAAGTATGGTTGAAGCCGGCATTATGGACGGTGATTATGTCATTGTGGAAAAATGTAATATCTCCCATAATGGAGAGATCGTTGCCGCGATGATCGAAGGCGAAGCCACAGTAAAGCGGTTTTTCCAGG
Organism: Candidatus Cryptoclostridium obscurum; assembly: GCA_904420535.1. Lineage (GTDB taxonomy): Bacteria > Bacillota > Dehalobacteriia > UBA7702 > UBA7702 > Cryptoclostridium > Cryptoclostridium obscurum. Next base: position 66,472 of record CAJFVQ010000083.1, on the reverse strand, counting down.
AAAAAGACAAAGTGCGCTTGCAGCCGGAAAATTCTTCCATGGAGCCGATTTATGCACGAAATGTTGAAATTATCGGCAAAGTGATCGGGCTGTTTCGCAGCTTTAAATAAAGCTAGGGGCGTTCTTTAATGATCAATTTTCTCAAAAAGAAAATAGCGATTAAATTGGGAATCATCATGATTCCATTGAGGAAATCCGACAGGTACCAAATACTGTCGGATTTTATTATGGTTCCAATAAAAATCATAGCAGTAAAAATCAGTTTATAATATTTCACTTTGCCTTCTCCAAAAAGGTATTCGCAAAAACGTTCTCCATAGTATGACCAGCCAATAATGGTAGTAAAAGCAAAGACCAGTAAACTGCTGTTAACGATGATACTGCCAATATGAGGAAACCCATAAGAGAAGGCGGCAGTAGTCATTGCTACTGCATTTAAACTCTGATCAGACCAGGAACCGCTAATTACCAGGACCAAACCGGTAACGGAACAAAAGACCAGGGTGTCGATGAACGTCCCGCTCATGGAAACTAGTCCTTGCGACGATGGAGAGTTTGTTTTTGCCGCAGCTGCAGCAATAGCGCCATTGCCCAGCCCAGCTTCATTAGCAAAAATGCCACGGGAGATCCCGGCTCGCATTGCGCTAATAAAAGCAGTGCCGCAAATTCCCCCCACAAAAGGTTCTGCTCCTCCTCCCACAGCTCCCCATAAAATCTCTCGCAATGCCGGAATAATTTCCTGATAATTTCTAAAAAGAAATAGAACACCCAAAAGTAGGTAGGAAAGCGCCATGAATGGTGTTAAAATACCAGCCCATTTTCCAACCCTTTGAATGCCTCCAAACAGAATCCGCCCAGCCAAAATCATCGTAATGATTGCAGTCATCTTAGGAGGCACAGAAAGCAGTTGTTCCGCTCCCAAAACCATGGAGTTTGACTGCACCATATTGCCGATGCCAAAGCTGGCCAAAAGACCGCAAAAGGCATAAATCACAGCAAGAGATTTCTTTCCGAGTCCATGTTCAATATAGTACATCGGCCCACCGCAGTACTCACCACCTCGGTTTCGTTTCCGAAATTTTACTGCAAGAAATCCTTCAGCATATTTCACCGGCATGAGAAGAAATGCGGAGACCCAAAGCCAAAAGAGTGCTCCGGGACCTCCTATGGCTAGTGCTCCCGCAATACCAACGATGTTTCCAGTGCCAACAGTTGCCGATAACGAGGTCATTAAGGCACGAAAAGGAGAAATATCCCCCTTTCCCCCTATCGATGATGAATGAAAAAAGGCCTCATAGAGGCCTTGAGGAAGCTTTCTTATTTGCAGGAAACGGAGCTTTACCGAAAAATATGCTCCCAAAAAAATCAATGCTCCGAAAAGGAGAGGAGACCAGATCAGTTCTGACAAAAATTGAAAAAAGAAAGTCATGATTCATGCTCCCTTTTTGCTTTTTGTCTATTCTATGCCCCACTCTTCTTGGATAATACTATCCATAACGATTTTAATGTAAGGAAAGGAAGTTCCTCCTTGTATGAAGCATACATAAGGTTCACGCAGGGGGCCGTCGGCGCTTAATTCGATGGATGATCCTTCCACAAATCCTCCCGACGCCATAATGACTTTATCGCTATAGCCCGGCATATCCCAAGCTTCCAGATAAACATGGGAGTCCACCGGGGAATATTTTTGTACGCCGCGGCAAAATGATTTCATTTTCTCAGCGTCTTCAAAGCGGATGGCTGTTACGATATCGCTTTTGATATCCTCTTTACCCGGCAACAAAGCATATCCCAGCTCATCTAAAATTGCTGAGATATAAGTCATGCCTTTTAAAGATTCGGAAACGACATGGGGCGCCACAAAAATGCCATGATAAAGATAAACATTGCTGATAAGACTCGGCCCCACTTCTTTGCCAATACCAGGCGCCGTCAAACGATAAGATGCCCGCTCGATCAGGTCACTGCGTCCCGCAAGGTACCCTCCCGACGGCGCGATGGCGCCCCCCGGATTTTTAATCAGAGAGCCAGCAATCAGATCCGCCCCCGCTTCCAGAGGTTCTTCTTTTTCCGTAAATTCACCATAACAATTATCAACAAAAACGATGAGATTTGGGTATTTTGCCTTTACCTTTTGGGTGATGGTTTTGATTTCCCCAATGGTCATGGCATTACGATACACATACCCTTTGGAACGCTGTAAATAAAGCACTTTCGTGTTTGCGGTAACGGAATCAAAAATTGTATCCAGATCCCCGTAAGGATGAATCTTGATATTAATATTCATTTCACGGAGAGTGCCGGGGGCATCTACGCGATCTCCCAAAACCTTAAATAACGTATCATAAGGGGGACCGTAAAAAACAATCTCATCGTTAGGCAATAACATTGCAAAAAGAGCCAAACTGATGGCGTGGGTACCCGAGACAATTTGTTGGCGGATCAAACTGTCTTCCGCGGAAAATATCTCGGACCACAAACTTTCCAAGGTATCCCGACCGGTGTCTCCCATGCCATATCCAGTGGTGGTATGAAAATGTTGGTAATTAACGCGATGGTTTCGAAAAGCGTTCAATACCTTTTTTTGGTTATGTAATTCCGTAGGAAGATACTGTTGATACCATGTATGGACTGCTTCTAGACCTTTGGTTTCTAACATCGAAAAAGTTTTCATAAAATTCTCCAACTAATTTATTTCATGATGAAAAGGGCTGCAACGTAAAAACGTCGTAGCCCTATCATAATTAAAGGTTTTTCCCTTAATCATCAGTCTTCTTGTTTTTCCACATTAAAGTTAATGGGTCTCGCCGGCATAATCGTAGAAATGGCGTGTTTATAGATGAGGTTCTGTTTACCGTCGGAATCAAGGACTACTGTAAAATTGTCAAAGCCTTTTACGTGCCCCTTTGTCTGAAATCCATTGACTAAATAAATAACAACGGAAATTCCTTCTTTGCGTACCTGGTTTAAAAAATAGTCTTGTAAATTTACACTTTTGGCCATAGTGAGGGTACCTCCAACATAAACAAAAATAAACGATGTATATATAATTCTCTAAAAGTCAGTCAAATCCTGCCAAACCAAGATAGATTCGTGAAAATATATTCTGCAGCTTGATCTGCTGTGTTTTCAGGAAAACCTTCCATAGAGATCCAATGAATCCGTGGATCCCTTCGAAACCAAGTGAGTTGGCGTTTGGCGAAATGACGCGTATTTTTCTTTAATAATTTGCATGCAGTGTCTTCATCATAAATACCGTCGAGGATCGGCAATACCTCTTTGTACCCTAAGGCGTTCAGTGCATTACCGCCGGGGCGATATCCCATTGCCAATGCTTGCCGAACCTCTTTCACCAAGCCTGCTTGAAACATCAAATCAACTCTCGCCTCAATCTGCCGATAAAGCAGAGATCGTTCCATAGTCAAACCCCATATGGAAAGATCATAGGGACTTTCCCAAAGGTCATATTGGTCATCTTGCGGCAAATCTCGATCCATTTCCAAAGCGCGCAAAATACGTTGATAATCATGAGGGTGAATCTTTGCGGCCCTATGGGGGAAACGTTCTGTGAGTATCCGATGAAGGGTTCCTTCCCCTTCCGCCTTTTCCTTTTCTAACCATTTTCTTCGTTGGGAAGGATTTGCATTTGCTCTTCCCAAATGGTAACTGGAATTAATCAAGGAATTGACATAGAGCCCGCTGCCACCGCAAAGTATGGGGATCTTTTTCCGTGATGCAATATCGTCAATGGCGGCTTTGGCATCGGATTGGAACAGACCGATATTATAATCTGTTTCAGGACCCACGATATCAATCAAGTGATGCGGGATCCCTTGGGCTTCTTCCTCAGTTACTTTTGCCGTGCCGATATCTAATCCGCGATAAACTTGTGCAGAGTCGGCAGAGACAATTTCTCCATTGATTTTTTTTGCCAAAGCAATGGCAACACTGCTCTTTCCCGAAGCTGTTGGCCCTACAATGGCAATCAATTTTTGTTTTTTTTGTCCATTCATTTAAGTTCGTAAAAACTTCCTGCGGATTTCCGCTACACTGTATTTGATCGTAATCGGCCGCCCGTGCGGGCACGTAAAGGCATCTTCAGCCATGTCCAATTCACTGAATAAAAAGTGAATATCACTTCTCGTTAAATAACGATTTGCTTTAATCGCACTTTTACATGCTCTTGTCATAATACGAGAATCTTTAATATTTTCCACCGTTAAAGGGCTTCCTTCCTCAATCAGTCCATCGGCTAATTCCAAAAGAAAGGCTACATGATCAATATCCTTCGCCCAGATGGGCACTTCACGAAGGATGAAACATTGATCTCCAAATTCTTCCAACACAAACCCAAGATCACGGATGGCAATAATATTTTCAATCATCCAGCTAAACTGTTTATAATTTACATTGATTTCCAATGGAACGAGGAGCGGTTGTGTATCGTTACTTTCCCTGGAAACAACTTTGCGAATTTTATTGTACAACAGTCGCTCATGAGCCGCGTGCTGGTCAATGATATAGAGAGCATCACTACCGGCAGCTATAATAAAGGAAGCGGCAAGTTGACCTAAAACTTCTAAAGAAGAATAAAAAGATTCATCAAGGTTCAGTTTTTGAGATTTTTCAAAGGCGTCAAATTGTTCACGAAGCGCCAACTCCTCAGGGCTGCGGAACAGATCAACAGAAAGCAACTGTTCTGCAGTTATTTCCGGCGGCGAATCTGTCTCGTCTTCACTGATTTCACTTTGACCGCGTTCATCTTTATCCATAAGGTGGAGTAAAGACATATCTACAGTATCGGAAATCTTTTTAAAATCAGAGCTGAGTTTTGATTGTAAAGGCATTTTTTTCAATGAATCGGAGGTTTGATCCTCTTGCTTTGCTGAGACAGGGGGAGAATTCTGCTCCGATGCAGTCAGGATCTGTTGCTCTGCAGGGACCGATTTTAAATCGCTAAAGCCCATTTTATTGCGACCATCGGCAAACTTATCCGGTTTTTCTTGATGAATCACGGGAACTTTGTTTCCGGAATCATCTTCAACGCTTTCCGGGGCAGCAAAATAACCTTTGGTATCTGCTGCCATATCATAGAATCGCTCCGCTCCCGATAAAACGCGTTTCAGCTCGTCATAAAGTCTTTGAGGAATCACACTGCCGTGATGAAATTTAACTTCCAATTTATTGGGATGCACATTAATATCATAATCGGCAGGATTGGCGGCAATATCAATGAAAGCCACAGGGAAGCGGCGTTCCGGCATCAGTGTGCGGTAAGCCTCTTCCAAGGTGCGGTTAAGAGTGTCATTTTGAATATAACGGTGATTGATATAAAAATGATAATAACTGCGGTTGGGTTTATGATAGCCGGGATGACAGATATAACCATGAAATAAATCATCTTCCAAAGAAATGAGGTTTTTTACAAGCTCACGGCCGTAAACTGATAAGATCGCATCCTTCATTTTACCGTTGCCGTTACTGCGGAAAATCGTTTTTCCATTATTGCTTAATTCAAAGGCAACATCCGGATTGGCAATCATGATTTTTCCTGTAAGATCGCTGATATCCCGCAATTCCCGGGTTGGCGTCGCTAAAAACTTTTTTCTTGCCGGGGTATTATAAAATAAGTCATCTACAGTGATTTCGGTACCGTCATTGCAGGGCGCAGGCACCAATTCACCAAAACTTCCATCGCTGATTTCCGACGAAAAGCCGCTGTCCTGCCCTGCTGTTTTGGTAGTTATTTTGACTTTGGCCACTGCTGCAATGGAAGCCAATGCCTCGCCGCGGAATCCCATGGTATACAGTGATTCCAAGTCTGCCATCGTCTGCAGTTTACTAGTAGCGTGGCGCAAAAACGCCGTATGAATTTGGTTTTTGGGAATTCCCTCACCGTTATCAATCACACGCATTTGCGTAAAGCCACTGTCTTTTAGTAAAACTCGAATAGAAGTTGCACCGGCATCAAGGGAATTTTCTATCAATTCTTTTAAAATCAACGTTGGCCGTTCCGCAACTTCACCGGCGGCAATCTGATTGGCAATATTCTTATCTAAAATTTGAATTTTATGCTTCATCGGCTTTCCCTAAATAATCTTGCCATTCCGCCAATAAGGATAGAGCCTGAACCGGCTTTAATTCATCCAAATTCAAGGAACAGATCGCGTTTAACACTTCTTCTTTTTCCGGCGTTAATTCTTTAAAAAGAGTATACTCCTCTTCATGAGGAGCCTTTGGATCGATATGAATCTGATGCTTTTCCAACATCTTAAGGATTCGTTTTGCCTGATTGATGATGGAAATTGGCATTCCCGCAAGCTTTGCTACCTGAATGCCATAGCTTTTATCGGCTTTTCCAGGCATAATTTTGCGAAGGAAAATCAAATCGCCATTGCGCTCCTGAACGGTGATGGCATAATTTTTCAAATTTGTTTTCTCATTTTCCAGTTCGGTCAATTCATGATAATGAGTGGCAAATAAGGTTTTGGGACCATGGGTAGCATCAGATAAATATTCAATACAAGCCCAGGCAAGGGCCAACCCGTCAAAGGTACTGGTACCGCGACCAATTTCATCTAAAATAATAAAACTGTTTTCTGTGGCATGTTTTAATATTTCCGCAGTTTCTTTCATCTCTACCATAAAAGTGCTGTTGCCGCCGACCAGATCATCGGAGGCGCCGATTCTGGTAAAGATACGGTCTACAATCCCAAGATGCGCGCTGTCGGCAGGTACGAAAGATCCAATCTGCGCCAATAAAATAATTAAGGCTGTTTGACGCATATAAGTCGATTTCCCTGCCATGTTGGGGCCGGTAATCACCATGATACGATGATCTGTCTGATTCAACAAAGTATCATTGGCAATAAATACCTCTTCATTAACTTTCTCCACCATGGGATGGCGTCCATTTTTGATTTCGATTACACCGCTTTGATCCAATTCTGGACAGCAGTAACGATTCTCCACAGCGACAACTGCCAAGGCGCGAAGCACATCGACCACGGCAATAAACGATGCCGTCAACTGAATTCTAGATGTATTTCTGGTAATAAAATCGCGGATTCTACAAAAAACATCGTACTCCATTTGGTAAAGTTTATCTGTGGCGCCAAGAACTTTATCCTCATACTCTTTTAGCTCCGGTGTGAAATATCGTTCCCCATTGGTTAAGGTTTGTTTTCGAATGTAACGATCCGGCACCATGGATTTATTAGCATTGGATACTTCTATATAATAGCCAAAGACGCGGTTATAGCCAACCTTGAGGGACTTAATTCCTGTAGCCTCCCGCTCTTTTGCTTCAATGTCCAAAATCATCTGCTTACCGCCTTTGGCGATGTGCCGGTATTCGTCGATGGTATCGTCGAACCCCTCTTTGACGATTCCCCCTTCTTTGGGAGAAATCGGCGGGTCGTCATTGATCGCCTCGTCGATGGTATGGAAAAGATCGGAAAGGTCGTCAAACCGTTCCGTCATATCACGGAATACCGTACTTTTCATCGTGAATAGAATTTTCCGTAAAGATGGCAAGTCGGCAATGGAATTTTTTAGCGATGCAATATCTCTGGGAGTTCCGCTACCATAGGCAATCCGGCTGGAAAGGCGTTCCATATCTTGAATTTTACTAAGAAACTCTCCCAGTTCCGCCACTGTTTCCGGGTGACAAAAAAGTTCCTTTACCGCTTCTTGACGCAAAAGAATCTGATTTAAATCTAGCAAAGGATTATCAAGCCATTCTCGCATGAGACGCTTTCCCATAATACTGGTGGTTTTATCAATCACCCAAAGAAGAGAGCCTTTCTTCTGATTTGTCAAAATTGTGGAGGTTAATTCTAAATTGCGACGGGTCGCCTGGTCCAATACCATAAAGGTGTTGCCGCTGTAATAATCAATCTTACTGAGATAACTCAAATAACGTTTTTGGGTTCGATTTAAAAAGGTAATGGTTGCCCCTGCAACGATCACAGAGAGTTCCGGCAAAAATAAAGAATCAATGGTTTCCAGTTGAAATTGTTCCATAAGAACGGCTTCTGCACTGGTGTAACGAAAATCACTGTCAGGCAAGGGAGAAACAAGTCCTTGGAATACTTTCTTCAGACGAAAGCGAAAGCTTTCGCTATCATAAAGCTTTTGGGGAATGAGAATTTCCTTGGGTTGCACACGAAAAATTTCATCAAAAATACGGTCTTTTTCCTCACCATTTTCAGTGGTAAATTCTGTCGCTTTAAACTCTCCGGTAGAAATATCAGTATAACAGAAGCCCCAATCGCCTTTGCGGCTAAAAAGCGCTGCCAAATAATTATGGTTTCCCTCCGGCAACAATGAATTTTCCACAACGGTACCGGGGCTGATAATGCGAATAATATCCCTTTTTACCAAACCCTTCACAGTTTTGGGATCCTCCATTTGTTCACAAATGGCAACCCGATATCCTTTGTCAATTAAACGGGCAATGTAGTTTTCCACAGCATGATACGGAACACCGCACATAGGAACTTTTCCCTCTTCTCCGGCACTGCGGGCCGTTAAAGTGATATCCAATTCTCGGGAAGCCAAAACAGCATCATCACCGAACATTTCATAGAAGTCTCCCATCCGGAAAAATAAAATCGCTTCCGGATGGGCGGCCTTGGCTTCTCGGTATTGTCGCATCATAGGAGTGGCTTTGGACATATTCTTTCCTCTGTAAACCTTTCTACAGTTCTTTCATAAAATCATTAGTGGCAGCCAACGCAGCTGGCACAATCGCTGGGAGCACATTCTGTGGGATCTTCCCCGGTGATGGCTTTGCTGATGAGGCCGTTGATTTTTTGCAAAAGTTTTCCCAGTTCTTCCTGGCATTTATAGAACTCTGCAATATGGATGTTGGTTTCCATTTTGTTTTGTACTTCATTAAACTGTGCAACCAGTTCCGCTTCGGGCTCTTTCCCCATTTCTTGAAGTTGATAAAGTTCATTTTGCATCTGAAAATAAGAATTTAAAATTGTAGACGCTTCAGGATCCTGCTTAATAGCAGCTTCTTTATCCTTCATGTTTTTCATTTCCTCACATACTTCCAAAGCTTCCGCCAATTCGGCGGCTTTTTCCAACACATTAGACATATTGATGATATCCTCCTTTATTTCAACAGCTGGCCCCGCATGGACCAGGTATTAGCGCTTGTGACCGTAACGGGAACCAGTTTGCCCGTATAGTCTTCTTTGGCTTCAAAATGAACCAATTTATTTCCATCGGTACGGCCGCTTTGTACCTTTGGGTCGGTACGGCTGGGGCCTTCGCCCAATAGCATATAAGTCTTTCCCACCATCGCCTTGTTTTTCTTCAGGCTGATCCCATTCTGAACATCCATTAATCGAAGCAAACGCTCCTTTTTGACGCTTTGAGGGACTTGGGAATCGCTCTCGGCCGCCGGCGTTCCGCGGCGCGGTGAGTATAAAAAAGTATAAGCCAAATCGAATTCCAGTTCTTTTAACAGTGACAAGGTTTCGCAAAAATCCTCCTCTGATTCTCCGGGAAAGCCAACGATAATATCAGTAGTCAAAACGGCATCAGGAAAGTGATTTTTAATATTCAGAATCAGATCACGATATTTCTCTCTATTATAATGGCGGTTCATGGCCTTTAATATGCGGTCGGAACCGGCTTGGAACGGTAGATGGAAGTGGCGGCATATTTTGGATGAAGAAGCGATGGCATCGATGATTTCTTCGCTGAAGTCTTTCGGATGGGACGTCATATAACGAATCCGCTCCAAACCGTCAATTTTTTCCATTGCCAAAAGTAGATTCGCAAAATTTTCTTCTTCAGAAAGGCCTTTCCCATAGGAATTGACATTTTGTCCAAGCAGCGTAATTTCTTTCACCCCATCTGCTACTAAAGAACGAGCTTCCGCCAAAATATCATTCATGGAACGACTTGTCTCACGCCCCCGCACGTAGGGAACAATGCAGTAAGAACAAAAATTATCACATCCATACATAATCGTAAGAAAAGCGCGATAAAAATCTTCCCTTTTATGGATTCTACCTTCGACAACTTCATGGTCTAAATCGATTTCCACAAAAGGGCCCGATTCAGATTCCAATAATTCTAAATAATGCGGAAGACGATGAATGCTTCGAGTTCCCAATACAATATCAATATGCTTCCTTTTTTTCAAAAGGTTATCGACTGCTTCCTCTGCTGATACCATACAACCGATAATGACCACTCGCAAAGAAGGTTTGATCCGTTTTCTAAGAATCAAACTGTCGATAAATCCAAAGATTTTTTTTTCTGCGCTTTCCCGTACAGAACAAGTGTTTACCAACACAATGTCGGCCTCATCGAGATTTGCTGTAGGTTCGTAGCCGGATTTTTCCAATAATGCGGCAGCAAACTGAGAATCATGTTGATTCATTTGACAGCCAAATGTTCTAATATAATAATACATGGATCCTCACTTTAAATTATTTAACATACGTATTTTTCGGAAAATACACCCATCCAGAAGAATAAAACTCTTTCATTACCTTTCAATATTAATGATCTGTATTAATGATCTTTAATAAAATATTATATCATTTTTCTATAAATTTTGCAAAAGAAGTAATACTCTCTATAACGAAAATTTTGCAAAAATTGTTGCTTTTTCAACTAAAAAGTTTATAATTAACGTAGAAAGACTATCACACAGGAGGGAAAGAGCATGGCGTGGTTTTTGGTAATTATTGCAGGAATGTTTGAAGTCGGCTGGGCCAGTACCTTAAAACTAACAGAAGGGTTTACGCGGCTTTGGCCTTCCCTTCTTAACCTCTGTCTTATGGCTTTAAGCGTTTATTGCATTTCCACTGCGGTAAAATCATTGCCCATCGGCACCGCTTATGCCGTATGGACCGGCATTGGAGCGATCGGCGCGGTCGTCGTGGGAATTATCTTTTATAAAGATCCCATATCCCTGCTTCGTTTATTATTTTTGGGCTTAATTGTGGTAGGAATCATAGGATTAAATATAACCTCACATTAAACGCAAATCATTTTTCCAGTGGTACAGAAAGCCAAGTTGTTCCCTCTAGGATGGAATAATTCATCCCATGAGGGAATATTTCTTTGAGACGGCGGCAAAAATCATTCACAATGTTTTGCTCTACATGACAAAAGACAGCTGCGTTATTCTGGTATTCAATATGATCGATGACGATCATTTCCCGTAAAAGATAGTTTTGCACTTTTCCCAGCAAATCGTAGTCCATAAAAAGACATACAATAGAAGCTTCTGTAAAACGTGCTTTCCCTGCTGCCTTGATAGCCATGTGTGCTGCTTTGCTGTATGCTCGCACGAGACCACCAGTTCCCAATAATGTGCCACCAAAATATCGCGTCACAACTACCACCGTATCAGTAAGATTTTCACCTTTAATCACTTCCAGAACAGGACGACCTGCTGTTCCGGAAGGTTCGCCATCATCGGTTGACCGCTGAATTTCACAATGACTGCCAATTTGATAAGCATAGACATTGTGAGTCGCATCCCAATAGTGTTTTTTAATGGTATCAATAAAAGCTTGTGCTTCTTCTTCATTATGAACAATGGCGCAATGACCAATAAACCTTGATTTTTTTTCAATCAACTCTGCGTCCGCGTTCTTTGCCAAAATGATTTTCTCTCCCATGAGATTCGTACCTCTCTTCATTATGATTTATTTTACCATAGTTTACATTTTTTTGCTAGATCAGTGGTGAATCATAGGAGATCGCGATATTTTTCATATTCGGTAAACAGTCTCTCAAAACAGTAAAAAACCGCCACTTTTACCGGCGGTTTCTTACTGTTGCTCGATTTATTTAAAAAAAGATCAGTCCACCTGCGATAAAAATCATCATAACACCGCATAAAATAAATATCGCTTTTTTATCGCGGGATAAAATAGTTTTACTCCCGTTGATACCGCCATAAGCCTTTTTACAAATGACATAAGCAACGGGGCCGGAAATCGCTCCAATGCAACCGCCGATAAAATAATCAAGACCATTGGTGAAAAGTGCCACCACCGCTAGAATAATCGGACTAATACACAAAACAACTAATCCCTTTGTTCCCATGGGAATACGAAACGGACGGTCTAAATTCGGCTCTTTCACCCGAAGAACAATGGCTGAAATATAAATTAAAATATAAGCAAACATCAATAAAAATACATCAATTACTACTAATGTATCGAAACCAAATTGACAGAGAAGTAAATTGACAACCGCCATACTGATCACAGCCACATAAGGGGTTTTGTGTTTCGGATGTATCTTTTTGAGGAATCTGGGACTCAGATGATCGTCGGCCAGACAAAAGAAACCGCGAGAACCAGACGCCAAATAGGTATTATACATCGAAAGATTTGCGATAACGGCTGTGATGACAAATACATAGCCCAAGGTCGGATACCCCAACAAATGGGCGACACTACCAAAGGAAATACCTTCTTCTACCCCCCAAGATTGCCAATGCCCCACTGCCGCCAAACATGCGCCAGTGGAAAAAATATATAACAACATGATTGCAGGCACCGAAAGAATGGTAGCTTTGGGAATCACTTGTGGATTTTCTACTTCCCCTGCCATAGTAGACATCGATTCATAGCCGGCGTACATCCACATACAAATCGCAATTCCTAAACCAATGCTCTCGAAAAGTCCTTGACCTTCCGGGATAAAAGGAGTTACGGGATTATATTGCCAATTTGCTACTCCTACAAGAATGAGAGCAATAAATGATCCAATCACAATGATAGAAAAATAAGAAGCGATTCTACCTACCGATCGCAGACCGAGAATATTAATATAGGTGAAAGCCAAAATAAAAAATATTTTTAATACCAATGTTTGCCAACCTGTAAGCGGAATGATAGAAGAAATATACCCCACTGAGAGAATTACGTATAGCGTAGAATCCACATAAATTGAAATCGTCCGCCACCAGCAGGCTTGGAACCCCCAAAACTCACCAAGCGCCCGTTGAATCCATTTGTAATACCCTCCTTCCTCAGGAATGGCAGAACCCAATTCTGCGGCAACCAACCCTTGGGGGATACTCCAAAAAAAGGGCAAAGCCACCAGCAAAAGAAGCGTCAACCCGGGTCCGGAAGTGGGAATCATATCTTCAATTCCGTAAGCTCCGGCGCAAACCATGCAAAAAATCATAAAAAATACAGTCGTAGTCGTTACCTTATGTTTTTTTAAGGTATGAGTCTCATTTGTCATTGTTGAACCCCTTTCAATATAATTTCCCCTTTGCGGCATAAAACCACAAAGCTTATTTACCAACCTCCTTTACTTAGCAGTTAATTTATAATTATAACATCTTTTGTCGATTTGTAAATCTTTTTTCATAAAAATGAAGAAAAAACCCGGTTCTGTATGAACACGGGTTTTTGTGTTAAAATCATGATTCTATTTTAGCAACGTTAATTGGCATTGGCGGCAGTGACTGATTTCCGTAGGATAAAGCCTCCCACAAGAGATGCAAACAACACGGTCATCAAAAAGTTTTTCATACTTTTCCGGATAAGTATAACCGTCATGGAAGCAAACTTTATCACCTGGTTCATAATACTGAAAAATCGGTTCTTCATCAACATTCAGTTCCAGATTATATTCCGCGCCATTGGAAAACTCAAAGACCAGTCGATATTTCATGATCCCCTTTGCTTTGCTCTTCACAATGACTTTCTTTTTCAAAATTCCCTCACGATCGGGTTTTGGCGCAGATCTTTTCCGCGCATAAGTAGATAAGATTGATAAAACCGAGGCCACAATCCCGACGGCACCGCCGAAAATGAAAATGTTCCCCCAGGATATTACGCGGAAAAGTCCCAATAAGACCATGATAATCCAAACCAGTACACTTGAGGCAATCGGTAAATTGGGAGGAATTTTTCCCAGCATTCCAGGCCCGATACGATATTCCGGTAATTTAAAGTTTGCGGAGTATCCCACTCCATGTCCGTATTTCATAATACATTCCTTCTCTTAGTCATTGTTCTCCAAAAAGTAAGTAGCCTCCATATCCGCAGTGGATAAAGCAAAAGCCAAAGGGAAACGGCGAAAACTGTCACCAACATTGCGAGGGTCTTCTGTGCCAGAAAATCCCATATGATAACGGATGGCAAAAGCCTCTTCCCTAGTTAGCCGCATGAATCCACTGATAATATAGACTGATTTCTCCCCATGGCCGTAGGGCATAGAATCCACATAATCATAAGAGGGCACCCGTTGCCAGATTCCATTGTCATCTTTCACGTTGCGAAAACCAGGTCGGTAGCAGTCGATTTTACAAAGATCATGGAGCAAAGATACAATGGCAATGGTTTCATCACTTGCAGTGAGACCATATTCCTCTCGTACCCTTGCACGCTCCATATATGCCTTTAAACAATAATAGACGTTAAGGCTGTGGGTTACAAGGCCCCCTTCGTGAGACAGATGAAATCTGGCACTAGCCGGAGCAATGAAAAAATCACATTTATGCTCCAAAAAATCTAGCAACTGCTCCGCGCCGTCTCTGCGGATATTATTTTTATAAACATTTATAAACTCATCTTTTTTATTCATATTTAACTTCCTGAATGAATTATAAATACGACCTTTTATCCACATATCCTGCCATATATCGATTATTTTTTCTGACAAATCAGTAGGATTTCACCTTCCAGTATTGTTAATTCCGCAGTCTCAGAAATAATTTCATTGCTGATGCCACAGGTTGTACCGAAAGAAAATTCCAAACCCTCCAAAGGATACTTTAGTCCATAACTTTTACCTGTTTTCACCAGAGGGGACAAAGGGATAATGGAAAGGTATTGATCTTGTCGGTGGGAGACTTCAATGGATTCCCCTGCTCTGACACAACGAACAGAGCTGACGTCGTCTGCGATTTCAATGAATTCCCGATAACGAGAAAGCAATAATAAATTGCTGATTTCCATGTCGATTCTTTTCCCACCAAGGGCACCTAAAATCAAAATATCTTTATAATTTCGTTTCTTTGCTTCCTCAATTCCTAAAATAATATCTGTAAAATCTTTTTCCGCAGGAACCGTAATTCTGGGAACTTCAGCAAAAGACTCCATGGTGCTTTTATCAATGGAATCAAAATCCCCCAACATTAAATTGGGTGTTATTCCCATGCGGTGGCAATGGTTTGCACCGCCGTCAACGGCAATGATAAAGTCATCATTTTTCATTTGATCACGGTGAAACCGGAGATCTTTTAAGGAACCATTGCAGATTAAAACACATCGTTTCATCAGATCATACTCACCAGATTCGCCATTTCAATGGCACTCACAGCGGCGTCATAACCTTTATTTCCCGCTTTGGTGCCAGCACGTTCAATGGCTTGTTCAATGGTATCAGTAGTTAATACGCCGAAGATTACAGGTTTTCCGCACTCCAAGCTTACATTTGCACACCCTTTGGAAACTTCCGCTGCAACATAATCAAAGTGAGGTGTGTTGCCTCGGATCACAGCACCAAGGCAAATCACCACATCTACTTCAGTGGATGCGACCTTTTGTGCCATCATTGGGATTTCAAAAGCACCGGGGACACGGTACAATGTAATATCATCAGTATCAACTCCATGCCGCACAAGACCATCCTCTGCCCCTTCAATTAAGCGCCCAGTAATAAATTCATTAAAACGCGCTGCCACAATTGCTACTTTCAATCCGTTTCCATTCAATTGCGCTTCAATTTTTTTCATTCAAAACACATTCCTTTCTCAATTATGATGATGTCCTTCGACATGCTCTAACAAGTGGCCCATTTTTTCTTTTTTGGTTTCCATATAAAACTCATTATAAGGATTTGTCGGCATTTCCGTGCTGACTCGTTCCACGATCTCAATACCATAATCGGAAAGACCCGAAATTTTTGTGGGATTATTGGTTAGTAAACGCAACTTCGTTGCGCCAAGATCCTTTAAAATTTGGCTTCCCTCACTATAATCCCTGAGGTCTGGAGCAAATCCCAATTGAATATTCGCCTCAACGGTATCGAGACCTTTTTCCTGAAGTTCATAGGCCTTTAATTTATTGATCAAACCAATGCCGCGACCTTCCTGACGAAGATAAACAAGAATGCCTCGGCCTTCCTTGGCGATTTGGCGCATTGCGGAATCTAACTGCAAGCCACAGTCACAACGACAGGAACCGAAGACATCGCCGGTAAGACACTCAGAGTGAACACGGCATAAAACAGGATTTCCATCGGCAACATCCCCCATGACAAGAGCCACATGATGCTTTTGTGTGATAGTATTCACATAACCGTGAAGCATAAATTTACCATATTTGGTGGGCAGATGCGAGGAAGTGACTCGTACCATAAATTTATCATACATTTTTCGGTAAGATTGTAGTGCCTTGATGGATGTGATCTTCAAACCATGTTTTTCGGCAAATTCCATAAGTTCTGTGGTTCTCATCATAGTTCCGTCATCGCGCATAATTTCGCAACAAAGACCAATCTCCTTTAATCCTGCCAAACGCATCAAGTCCACAGTCGCTTCCGTATGGCCGTTACGCATCAATACACCGCCGGATTTTGCCTCCAATGGAAACATATGGCCAGGGCGACGGAAATCGGCAGGGCGGGCCCCATCTTCTGTTGCTTTCATGGCAGTAACCGACCGCTCCACTGCAGAAATTCCCGTAGTGGTTGAAACATGGTCGATACTTTCTGTAAAAGCCGTTTCATGGTTGTCGGTATTGTGTTCCACCATTTGACGCAAGCCGAGACGATGGATATTTGCACTGCTCATTGGCATACAGATCAAACCTTTGCCATAGCTGGCCATAAAATTAACGTTTTCCGTTGTGGCAAATTCACCCGCACAAATAAGGTCGCCTTCATTTTCACGATCGGGATCGTCAACGACAATGACGATTTTTCCTTGTTTTAAGTCGGAAATTGCTTCTTCAATGGTACAAAAACTCATTATCATTCCTCCTTCTTATAGTAGAAATCCGTTTTCTGCAAGGAGATCCATGGTGATTGAGGAATCGCTATCACGGGTCTCAGAGGTTAAAAATTTTTTTACATACTTGCCGATCATGTCAGTTTCTAAATTAACGGTGCTACCAGGTTTTTTATGAGCCAAATTGGTTTCTTGTATCGTATGGGGTATTAAGGAAACAGAAAAGGCTTCTTCCTCCACCGACACTACTGTAAGACTAATACCATCAATGGCAACAGAACCTTTTTCAATAATTCCTTCCGTAATGCTGCTCTTGGTACTGATGGTCATGACCATGGCAATGCCTTGCGGTTCCAATTTACGAATGATACCAATACCATCCACGTGACCGCTTACCATATGGCCCCCCAGTCGGTGTCCTATCTGCAATGCGCGTTCCAAATTGACAAAAGAGCCCTTCTTCAACTCTTTCAACGAAGTACGGCGTAAGGTTTCTGCCATAACATCGGCTGTGAAAGCGTCCTGCTCCAAACTGGTTACTGTGAGACAAGCGCCATTCACGGCAATGCTGTCTCCCAATTTAGTATCTTCAAGGACTTTCTGACACTGTATCTCCAAAAAGCCACTTTCGCCTCGCAGGGTAATGGATTTTACGATTCCCTTTTCTTCAATAATTCCGGTAAACATCGATCAAATCCATCCTTTCTGAGATATTCGACTAAAATATCTTTATCAATCATTTTTGCCTGGTCTCTTACCAAATTTTCTAACGGCGGTCGATCACAGGTGCCAAAAACGGGAATTCCCTGGTTACCAATGAGCACCGGCGCAGTAAATGAGTAATAGCGGTCCCAATTTCCTTGGTGGAAAAAACTGGTAAGAATCTGAGAACCGCCTTCCACTAATACGCTGCAAATGCCACGTTCATAGAGGTCAACAGGCAGTTTTGCCAAATCCACGCGACCATTTTCATCGGGAAGATCCACAACTTCCACACCTTTACTCTCAATTCTCCCGCGTAAGCTTCTGGAGAGATTCGCAGCCGTATAGATTAAAATCGGTCCGTCATGAACGTCAAGGACTTTCGCGTTGAGAGGAATTCGCATTTCAGAATCAATGATAATACGAATCGGCTTATTTTTATCATGAGGAATATCGTAGCGAATATTCAGCCGTGGATCATCTTTTAAGATGGTATTGATCCCCACAAGAACAGCGCCATACTGCCGACGCAGCATATGACAGTATTTTCTCGACAACTCCGAAGTGATCGAAATCGGCAAACCATCTTCGGGACCGATCTTTCCATCGATACTTTGGGCGCTTTTTAAAGCAATAAAGGCGCGTTTTTCCTTTTGATTGGTAAAAAACACTTCATTCAGATAAAATGCATCTTTCCCGCAAAGCCCGACATGAACAGGGATTCCGGCATCTTCCAGTTTCTTGATACCGCCGCCGTTGACCTTGGGATTGGGATCCGTTATCGCAATATAGACCTCTTTTACTCCTGCACGAATTAAAGCATCGGCACAGGGAGGCGTTTTCCCATAATGGGAGCAGGGCTCTAACGTTACATAAACTGTAGCGCCTTGGGCATAAATCCCGGCACGATGCAGGGCATTGACCTCGGCATGATTTTCTCCTGCCCGCCGATGGTATCCTTCACCAACAATTTTTCCGTCTTTGACAATTACTGCGCCGACCATAGGATTCGGAGCGGTAAACCCTTTGGATTTTTCCGCCAAATGCAGCGCGCGACGCATAAATGATTCATGCAATTTCTCTTCTTCTACTTGCATCGATATCACACTCCATAAAAATAAGCCCCGAAAATCGGGGCTTATCAAAATGATCACATCATCATTCTTCTTTCATCCAGACTGTCACTGTCGGCTTCGGAATTTCACCGAATCAACCCCAATGGGCTCGCGGGCTTTACCGCCGGTACGGAATTCAACCGTCCCCGAAGAAATCTATTTTATTATAATCTATTATAGCATTTAATTTCTGTTTGTAAAGAACCATATCAGGATAATTTTAAATAATAAGAAATCTCTTCTTTCGGCGATGCCGCGCCAAAAACCGCGGTTCCCGCCACGAGCACTTCTGCACCGGCTTTCACTGCTTCTACAGCAGTGGAACGATTAATGCCACCGTCAATTTCAATCAAGAAATTTCCCTTTTCTTGTGCTTTCTGTTCCTTTAACCATTGTACTTTCTGCAACATGTCAACCATAAATTTTTGTCCGCCAAACCCCGGTTCCACACTCATCACAAGAACTAAATCCAAATATTCCAGAAAAGGCTCTAAAACCGTAACATCAGTTTTTGGTTTTACAGAAATGCCGGCTTTCATATCATGCTTTTTAATCTCTTGAATCACTTGATCGCAATGAGAGACGGCTTCATAATGGAATGTCAAATATTCCGTACCTGCTTTTTGGAAATCCGGGATATATTTTTCCGGATCTTCTACCATCAAGTGGGCGTCAAACACCATATTGGAATGTGGACGAAGAGATTTCACAACTCCTGCGCCGAAGGTAAGGTTCGGTACAAAATGATAGTCCATAATGTCAAGATGAAGCCATTGGGCTCCAGCTTTTTCTACCATTTCCGTTTCGTCTTTTAACCGACTAAAATCCGCAGATAAAAGTGATGGCGCTATAATAGTCATCAATATTTCCCTTCTCTCTCCTTTAACTCTTCCAGAAACAGGCAATACCGTTCATATCGTCCCGCGTCAATACTACCCTGAGTAACAGCATTTTTAACGCCGCAATCCCTTTCTCGATCATGAAGGCAAGATGTATACGGGCAATCCTGAGCAAAAACCGCGAATTCCGGATAGAATTTTTGTAAATCGGAACGTTCTATTTTGTCGGGAAGAAACAAACTGGAAAATCCAGGGGTATCCGCCAAATAAGTTCCTTTCTCCAAAGGTAACAACTCTACACGACGAGTCGTATGTTTGCCGCGCTCCACTTTTTTACTCAATTCTCCCGTCGCCAAATGGAATCTTTCATCGATGGCATTAAGTATACTACTTTTTCCGGCACCAGAAGGACCTGCCATAACAATAAGATTGCCGTGGATTGCCAACTTCAGTTTATCAATCCCTTGTCGACTGTATGCCGATACAGCGATCACATCGTAACCTGCAAAAACGTAAGGAGAAAGTATGGCATCACATTCCCCCTCTGTTACCAGATCCGCTTTGTTGAAACAAATGAGGGGCTCAATTCCCGCTTGCAGAACTTGGATCAATATACGATCCAAAAGAAGCAAGTCTGGCTTTGGATTATGCAGGGCAAAGGTTATCACAACCTTATCGACGTTGGCCACAGGCGGGCGAATCAACTCATTTTGCCGCGGAAAAAGTTCTTCGATTACACCGCACCCCTTATCAGGATCAATAACGGTAAATTTCACACGGTCACCAGGCAAAAACCGTTGTTTCTTAATGCGAAACCGTCCTCGCAAGGAACAGCTCCAAATGCGGCCTTCCGTTTCCACGTAATAAAATCCGTTATAACCTTTGATCAGTAAACCTTTCAAAGTCATAAATCAATCCACCGTCTCGCTGTCAACTTCTCGACCATCAATGGTAGTGATAATTCTTGCCGGCGGCGTTACATCGATGGTTACACGAATGGTTTGACCTGCGCTGCAAGTATCATGATAGTATTCCGTAGTCCCTCGTTCATCTTCGCAACGAATGATGAGCAGACCGCCATCATACTCTTCTGGCACAACGTAAGAATAATTATATGTTCGATTTGCACTACCCTTACTTACCGTAAGGTTAACGGAAGTTCCTTCTTCTACTGTGGTACCTGCGTTGATACTCTGATAATAAACGTATCCGGCAGCAGCTTCCGAAGTATAATTCTCCGTAACACTGCCGCATTTGAGGCCTTTTGCTTCCAACTGCCTTTTCGCATCTTCCAAAGTAAGGCCCGTCACATCTGGAACCGTCACAGTCTCAGTTTCCGGCGTCTCCGGCCCTGTGCTCACTACAATAGTAACAGTAGCATTTTTTGCGGCTTTCTCACCGCCTTCGGGATCCTGTCGAATGACATCGCCTTCATCGACCGAATCAGAGGCCTCTTCCTCCACTTCTACTTGAAAACCGCTGTTTTCCAGCGTTCTGGTGGCTCTGCTTTCGGAATCTCCGACAACATCGGGGACTTCCACGGTTTCGCTGCCGGTGCTGACTGCCAAGTCAATTTCACGACCGACTTTCACTTTTTGGCCGGCTTTGATGCTCTGGGAAATAATATAATCCACTTCCACTTCATCACTCTCGGTGGGAATGAGATTGTATTTGAGTCCCAATTCATCTAACATTTCACACGCTCTGTCAACTTGTTCTCCTTCCACCATCGGAACTTCTACTTCTTCTCCGGTATTGGTGAAGGCGCGAACTCCAGCAAAAATGCCCGCAGACAAAAGCAAAACGCCAATAATTACAATAATTGCAATTTTTTTATTCCTCTTTTTTCTGGCCGCCGTTGCCTTGGCACTACGGGAAGAATTGTTTTTATTTTTTGAACGACGCTTGCTATGCCGATCTTCCTCTTCATCGTCAAAGTCATCGTCATTATCAAAATCGTAGTCTTGCTGTCTTCTGCGAGATTCTGCAACCATTGCGGTATTTCCCAATGCCGCAGTGCGCATTGCTTCGCTTCCTTCATCCACAGAAACACTGGATAAATGAATGCCATGCTGGGCAGCAGCCCGCTCAATATCGCGCATCATGGATTTAACGCTATGATACCGCTCTTCCGGATCTACAGCCATAGCTTTATCAACAATACGCGCCACTTCGTAGGGAATGTCATCATCTATTTCATCGGCAGGAGTATAGTTTCCTTCCACATGTTGTAAAGCGATGGTGATAGGACTGTCGCCGGAAAAGGGCAATTCACCGGTGAGCATTTCATAAAGCACGATTCCCGTGGAATAAATATCGGCACGAGCATCGCCGGTCCCTTTTTGAGCGATTTCCGGCGCGATATAATAAACGGATCCAAAGACTGTAGAGTCATAAGTCATGGTAGAATCGGAAAGGTTCATTGCCAAACCGAAATCCATAATTTTAACCTGATTGTTCGGGGTTACCATAATATTTTGTGGCTTGATATCACGATGAATGACGCCATAGGAGTGGGCATGACGCAGGCCTGCTAAAATCTGATTCACATAATCCAATGCAGCAGAAACAGAAAGAGAGCCATTTTTTTGAATAACTTCTTTTAAAGTGCGACCTTCCACATACTCCATAATTAAATAATGTTGTCCTTCTTCACTGCGTCCCACATCATAAACTTTCACAATATTGGGATGCGACAAAGCGGCAACTGCTTGTGCCTCTTTTCGAAAACGAACCACAAATTGCTGATTCGAGGAAAGCTGTTCCTGCATAATTTTTACGGTTACCATACGATTGAGAACCGTATCCATCGCTTTATAAACCACAGCCATTCCACCGCTGCCCAATTTGGAAACGATTTCATATCGTCCCATAAATTTCGTTCCTATCATCATTTCACCTCATATCAAGAATTTTTCGTCAATATGATTGTTATGTTATCATCGCCCCCGCGTTCCAGGGCCGTTTTTAGCATTTTATCCAAGGCTTTGGAAGGATCCTTTTCGTATTTGCGAATGATTCCTTCCAGGTCTGAAGTAGAAAGAAAGCTATTCAGTCCATCAGTACACATTAAAAGCATATCGTTAGCTTCCAAAGACTCATGAATGAAAGCAATGTCTAAGGTAGGATGAGTTCCCATCGCATTAGTTAATAAATTTTTTCCAGGATGTTCCATTGCTTCTTCTTCGGTTAATTCACCTTCTCGTACCAGCTGGCCTGCTACATTTTGATCCTGGGTCAGACAGTGAATTCCTCCCTGACGGTAGAGATAAACCCGACTATCACCTACATAACCGATATATAATTGATTTTCAGAGACAATGGTGGCGACAAAGGTCGTTCCCATCCCCTTTAACTGTTTTTTCCTTTGGGCCAAATCATAAATCTCTCGATTCGCCAGAAGGAAAAGATCGGCAATTTCTTTTTGATAATTTTCTGCAGTAACACCCATAAAATGGTCACGAAATACTTTCACTGCTGTGGCGCTGGCGACTTCACCGCCGGCATGGCCACCCATGCCATCTGCAATTAGAAATAGGCCATTCGCGGCATCGCAATAATAAAAATCTTCATTTTCTATTCTTTTTAAACCAATATCCGTTAATGACCAGGCTTTCATGATATCCTCTTTCACTCCAGCTGTAAAATAAGTTAATTGAAATAATATTCTTTTTCTTTCCTGTTTATCCTTTTTTCAGAATATGCTTTTTCATAAAAAGCCACAATTTTTTACATTTTTCCTCGCAGTTGTCCGCAAGCACCATCGATATCCTGTCCTCTTGATTCTCTTAACGTTGTTTCAATACCGTTTGTTTCAAGAATTTGCAAAAAGCTTTGGACATTTTCTTCGCCAGAGCGAAACAACCCCGTTTCTTTGACAGGATTCCCTGGTAAAAGGTTGACATGAACCAATCGCCCCTTTAAAAGATTTACCAGTTCCAAAGCGGTTTTTTTAGAATCGTTTACACCGGCAAATAGTGCGTACTCAATGGTTATTCTACGGCCTGTCTTCTCTGTATATTCATCCAAAGCATCAAATAATTCTTTTAGCGGGAAGCGCCGATTAATCGGCATCAGACGATTTCTCATCGTATCATTGGGCGCGTGGAGAGATACTGCTAAAGTAAATTGAGGGCCCAGAGCGGTAATTTTTTTAATTTGCGGGACCAAACCGGCAGTGGAAACTGTAATACGACGCATACCGATTTTTTTGGCGTCATTTAAAATTTGTATGCTTTTCCAAACAGCATCCCAATTTGCCAAAGGCTCTCCCATGCCCATGTATACCACATTGGTAATTCTCGCTTCTTTTTTCGACTTTAAATACCGATTGCCGTAATTAACCTGTTCGATGATCTCTCCGACAGTGAGGTTTCGCTGAAATCCTCCCAAAGCCGTGGCACAGAATCGGCATCCCATTCCGCAGCCGGCTTGGGTGCTGACACATACGGTATTGCGATTTCTGGAAGCCTCCCGCTCATAACACATTAAAACTGTTTCAATGGAGGAATGTTCAGGAAACTCCAGCAAAAACTTCACTGTGTTTTTATCACGACCGTAACGAGTGTCGACTCTTTTTCCTCTACCGATGATCGTATTCTCTTCCAGCCATTGCTTTAATTGATGTGGTAAATTAGCCATAGCTTGAAGATTTTTTACTTCTTTTTCATGACACCACTGATAAAGCTGGCGTCCACGATAGCGAGGAAACCCTGCTTTATACAGAAGATTTTCCATATCCTGTTGAGTAAGACACAGTAAATCGATCATTGGGGAGGATCCTTTCGATATGCAGAAATATAAAAACCATCGGTATGATGACGGTAAGGTAGGAGCTCTAGATAGCCTTTCTCCAAACATGCCGCTTCTTTCTGAGAAAAACAGGGAAGTCGTCTGCTAAGATCAAAAGGTTTCATTTGGGGGAACTCTGTCAACAGTTTTTCTCGGTTTTGATGATTCTCTTCATTCGTCAAAGTACAGGTAGAATAAACGAGGATTCCTCCCGGTTTTAATGCTTTTATGGCGGAACCAATTAAATCCCACTGAACCTTTGCCAAGGTTGCAATATCAGCAGCATCCTTTCTGAAGCGCGCATCCTGACGGCGGGCGAAAACGCCCAAGCCAGAACAAGGGGCGTCCAATAAAACAGCATCAAAATGATTTGGGAAATCTTCTCCCCATGTCCGGCCATCTTTAACTTCAGCCTGAATAATATCAATGGCAAGCCGCTTCGCATTTTCCTCGATCAACGCAATTTTGTGCGGATGGATATCCCCGGCCATGATCAGACCGCGGTTTTCCATCAACTGGGCCAAATGGGTAGATTTGCCACCGGGAGCTGCACAAAGATCGAGAACTGTTTGCCCAGGATTTGGTGCCAGAGCCAACGAAGCAAGCTGAGAAGACTCCTCTTGCACAGTAAAATAACCTTCTTGATATTCAAGACTTGTAAGAGGATTTTCACCACTCTCCCAACGAAATCCGTGGGGAGAATAGAGACACGGTTTCACATGGTAACCTTCACGTTCGAGACGTTCCATCAAATGGTCACGATCGGTTTTTAATGAATTGATCCGAAAGGTAAATGGTCGACTTTTACCGATGCTTTCCAAAAGCAGAAGGGCTTCTTCCTCTCCCCTCTCTCTTTTCCAAAGATCCCCCAGCCACTGAGGAAGAGACTGTTCAAACAAGATCTGATCCAATCTGTTTTGAAATACTGGCCAAACTAATTGGTTTTTTTGACGCAAAAAATTTCTTAAAATACCATTCGCCATATTCCCCCAGCCTTGATGACCGTATTTTTTTGCTAATTTAACAATTTCATTGACAACGGCACGACCGGGAACAGAAGTATACATTAACTCAAAAAAACCCAAACGAAGAAGGGTCATTAAAAAACGATCCTTCTTCTTTACAGGTTTCTTTAAAAATTGCTTCACTTGATAATCAATGGGACAAAGATGTTCCAGTGTTCCATAAACCAAGTTCGTTACAAAGGATTTGTCTCGTTGGTCCAAATGGCTTTTTCTTAACGCATTACCCAGCGTCAAATTGGCGTAAGCGCCATCCTCGGTAATCGCATAAAGAGTAGTCGCCGCTATTTCTCGAGTATTTTCCATCATTTATTCCCGATTAAAGATTCCTGCAATGGCCAATAAGCGCACTAATTGAAGAATCGCCATGACGACAGCAGCTACATAAGTCATCGCTGCGGCACGAAGAACTTTCCGACTTCCGTCAATTTCATCGGATGCGAGAAATCCTCCCGTTTCCAATTGAACCAAGGCACGGGAAGAAGCGTTAAACTCTACAGGCAAAGTAACCAGCTGGAAAAGAACAACAGCCACAAAAAGCCAAATGCCAATTTCTACCAAAGGGCCGTAAGAAAAGAGAATACCAATAATTAACAAAATCCAAGAACCATAGCTGCCAAATTGCGCAATGGGCGCCAATGCGGAACGAATGCGCAAAGGAACATAGTCGTTATCATGCTGAATCGCATGGCCGACCTCATGCGCTGCTACTCCCAAGGCAGCTAGGGATGTTCTGCCGTAAACCGATTCCGATAAACGAACCACTTTTTTCCTCGGGTCATAGTGGTCAGTCAAGTGTCCTCTCACTGCTTCAACGCGGACATCATAAATGCCATTATTCTGAAGAATGCGCTGTGCGACTTGAGCACCGGTAAGGCCGCTACGAGCCTGCACCCTTTCAAAGCGTCCAACGGTGCTACTGATATTTACTTGGGCCCATAAAGATAAGATAATCGCAGGTATCAAAATGATTATCGTAGGGTCAAAAAAGAACATACTTAATAAAATCCTCCCTTAATTACAATAATAGTGCAAATAATGATGACTTCTCCATTTACCTGTTTGAATCATCAGTAAAAACTGCCATTTCTTTGTTGCGAAGACCGCGATACCAATCATTGGCTTTCATCTGTTTTTTCCCTGCCGGTTTGACTTCTTTTAACCAAAGAATACCGCCTTGAGCCTTGACGGCAACGCCTTTTCTCTTATCCATAAACAAAATTTTTCCCGGGGCGTCATCAAATTCGCACCTATCATCATTTTCCCAGTGGGAAACGATGAGTTTTATTACCTCTCCATTAAAATAGGTATATGCCCCTGGTTCCGGAGATAAACTGCGGATTTGATTATGAATCGATTTACCCTTTTGTGACCAAGATATTTTTTCATCTTCTCTGGTCATCAGCTGACAGTAGGTCGCCGCCTCATGGTTTTGCGGAATTCTTGGAGCAGTTCCCTGTTCGATCTTTGCTAAGGCTTCCAGAATCAACGATCCTCCTAACTCTCCCATGCGATGGCAAAGAGAGGCAAAATTTTCATTTTCCCCAATTTCCAACTCGCCTTTGAGGCAAATATCTCCTTCGTCCATGCCTTCATTGAGATACATGATCGTAATGCCGGTTTTCGTTTGTCCGTCACGGAGTGCCGCATTCATAGGAGACGCGCCACGGTACTGAGGCAACAACGAACCATGAATATTGATAACTCCCAGGGGAAAAGCAGATAACAATTCTGATTTTAGCAAATGTCCAAAAGCAGAAACCACGATCACTTCCGCTCCTGTCTCCTTCAAAATTTCAATAAAAGCAGGATCATTCACATCGGAAGGCGTATAAACAGGAATTCCCAATTCCAGACTGCGAGCCTTCACCGGCGTTGGCTGGAGTTGTTTTTTTCTGCCCCGCGCCTTATCTTCCCGCGTCACCACAGCTTTAATTTCATGTCCCCCTTGATACAAAGCGTTTAAACCATAAACGGCAAATGCAGGGCTTCCCATGTAAATTATTTTCATGATATCACTTCTTTACTTTATCAATAAAAAGTATCCCATCAAGATGATCCATTTCATGTTGCAACGCTCTAGCAAATAAACCATGGGCTTTTATTAAAATGCCTTTTCCGTTACGGTCAAGCCCTTTGACCATGACAGTTTTATACCGTTCTACGGGACCGGTAACACCTACAACGCTGAGACACCCTTCATCGTCAATCTGGCGTCCTCTGCCGTTCACCAATTCGGGATTAATCAGTTCCACAAGACCTTCCCCAACATCAACAACGATCATGCGTTTCGTGATTCCAATCTGAGGCGCTGCTAGGCCTACGCCGTCAGCACGATACATGGTTTCCGCCATATCGTCAAGAAGTTCGCGTACCGTATCGTTGATTTCTTTTACGGGAAGGCATTTTTGGCGCAAAACTTCATCGCCAACTTGTAAAATCTCATAAATAGCCATAATTTTAATCTCTCTTTATCCTAAATTATATAGTTTATTCTAAACAATATCAAGAGGATCAATTTCCACCTGAACTATGATATTTTTATCCAGTATATTTTCTCCCTTAAGACAGCAAAGTCCTTCTTTTATTTCATTTCTCATGTCGAAAAGTTTTGGCCCTATCAAGGTAACGACCCATTTTTCTGTTTCTTTATGATAACGATAGATCGCCGGTGAAGGCCCCAAAACCTCTGTTTCACTGTTTACAACATCCTCAAAACAGCGGTGGATCTGATCTAAATCATTTTGAAACAAATATCCTCTGGGAGTCGTGAAAATAATTTTCACTTCGTGAGTAAAGGGCGGATATTCATAGCCTGCCCTCTTTTGCGACTCCCATTCGTAATAAGCACCATAATCCTGACGACTGCCGCTGAGAATGACAGGATCATTGGGACGGTAAGTCTGTAAAATCACGCGCCCTTGCTCCGAACATCGTCCACAGCGCCCCGCAACCTGGGTAATCGTTTGAAAAGTTCGTTCGCTGGAACGAAAATCAGGAAAATTCAAGGTCAGATCGGCAGCAATAATTCCCGTCAATGTTAAATTAGGAAAATCCCAGCCTTTCGTAATCATTTTTGTACCGATCAGAATATCGGTGGCACCGCTTTTCATTCGTTCATAAATGCGATCAAAATCACCTTTATGTTTTGTATTGTCGGAATCGAGGCGATCCACCACAGCATTGGGAAAAAACTTTTTAACTACTTTTTCCAACCCTTCCGTGCCCAAGCCGAAATAACGGATGCGACGGCCATTGCATTGGGGACAGGTATCTTCCATTTTGACTTCGTGGTCGCAATGATTGCACCGAAGAGAGTTTCTGCTTTCATAATAGACCAAAGAAATACCGCAATTGGGACAAGTATGAACAAAACCGCAATCTCGACATGAAACAAACGTATGAGAACCGAGCCGGTTTAAAAAAAGCAACGTCTGTTGTTTTTGAATCAAATTTTTGTTCATTTCCTCAATTAATTGTCGGCTGATCACCTCTGTCCACCCTGATTTCAATTCTTCTCGCATATCAACGACTTTCACTGTAGGCAATGGGACATCATTCACACGGCGTTCCATCGTTAATAATTGATATTCCCCTATCAAGCCTTTATGATAAGATTCAAGCGAAGGAGTGGCGCTACCCATGAGAAACAAAGCCTCGGTCATTTCACATCTTTTTGCTGCGGCTTCTCTGGCATGAAACCGTGGCGCATTGCCCTGATAATAGGAATCTTCATGTTCCTCATCCATAATGATGATCCCCAGACAATTTACCGGCGCAAACACTGCGGAGCGGGCGCCTAAAATCACAGCGGCCTCCCCGGAACGGGCGGCATACCAAGCATCCCTGCGTTCTCCGGCGCTGAGTCGGCTGTGCATCAAGACCACTTTTCCAGGGAATCTTCGTTCAAATATGGTTACAAATTGCGGTGTCAAAGCAATTTCCGGCATTAAAACAATGGCCTGTTTTCCTTGGGAAATCACATCCGTTACCAAGCGAAGATAGATCTCCGTTTTTCCGGAACCAGTGACACCATGGAGTAAAATTGGTCGTGTATCGTCATGGCCGCGGCTTCTAATGGTATGAAGTATTCTTCGCTGTTCTTCCGTTAATTGAAAGTCATGTTCTACACCGCTATGGATTTCAAAACCATAGCGGCGCACGGGGCGTTCTTCTTTTAAAAGCACACCTTTTTTCACCAAGGTCCGCAATGCAGAAACAGAAAACCCTTTTTCATGCACCGCCTCATGAAGAGAAATTTCCCCATAAGAATCCAAATATGCCGCAATTTCTTTTTGCCTTTCACCGCGTAGATTAGAAGTTTCCGTCCAAGGGGCCAATGAAACATAAGGCTCTGTTTTTGGTTTCAGCGCTTTTCCAAAAAGGTTTACGCCACGAGGGATCATTGCGTGAAGCATGGAGATCTTTGGATTCATATAATATTCACCGAGATATTCCGCCAGCTCCAACAGATCCTTTGGAAAAAGAAAGGTTTCGTTGACAATGTCGTCAATATACTTTGGAGTAATTTCACCGGGATCATCAGTCATGCCGATAACAATACCTTTTACCGTAGTATTGCCAAAAGGAACCGAAACGGTGCTGCCTATTTGAATCTCATCAAAAAGCTCCGGCGGAATTTCATAAGTAAAAGGCCGATCCAATGCTGCAACTTTTCGATTGATCAGAACCTCCGCATAAGGCAATATATACTCTCCTTTCTTTTAAGAAATCGGGCGGTATATTACCATACACCGCCCGTCGTTTATTCCATGAACCGAACAATTTCCCCTGAAGATAAACTTTTTGTTACATCGATGATTCGCTGATTTCTAGAACCGCGAAAAGGTAACGACAAAGTGCGCTGTTCCAGAAGAAAGGGACCATCGACAAGGACGTCAACCAAGGAAAGGAGTTCTCTTCTAGGATCCATTGCGGCAATAAGCTCTTCCCAAGTATAGCCTGTATAACACCAAATACTCATGCCACTATTTTTGGCTTTTTGCGCCAAATCTACCAAGGGAAGCGGTTGCTCCATCGGTTCCCCACCGCTAAAGGTCAAACCGTCCAATAATGGATTTTTTTTTACCACCTTCCAAATCTCTTCTGTATCTATGGTTTTTCCCCCGCTAGGATCGTGAGTTTGGGGATTATGACAGCCTTTGCAATGATGACTGCATCCTTGTACATATATAGCCAAACGCAGACCTTTTCCGTCTACGATGGAATCGTTAATAAGTTCGGCGATTTGAATCTTCATGATATTCCCTTTTCTTTTTCATAAGGATTTTGACAGTATGAAGCCAAAACTCATTCCGTAATGCGGTGGATTCGCTCAAATTCCACTTCATTTTCACTGCGCCCACAATGGGGACAGGTATCACCGATGATACCGTTAAAGCCGCAGATCGGATCGCGGTCCACCGGATGGTTGATAGAGCCGTAACCAATGCCGGCTTCCTTCATGGCGCGGATGATCTTTTCAAAAACTTCAAGGTTTTGGGCAATATCGCCATCCATTTCCACATAGGTAATATGTCCCGCATTGGTCAACGCGTGGTAGGGTGCTTCTAAATTAATTTTCTCAAACGCGCTCATTGGATAATATACGGGGATGTGAAAGCTGTTGGTATAGTATTCACGGTCGGTAACACCTTCAATAATTCCAAAACGTTTTTTATCCATGCGCACAAAACGTCCACTCAACCCTTCTGCCGGCGTTGCCAACAAAGTGTAATTGAGTCTTGTTTTCTTCGTAAGGTTGTCGAGATAGTTGCGCATAAAACCGACGATTTCTAAACCGAGATTTTGCGCTTTGGCGCTTTCCCCATGATGGGCGCCACAAAGAGCCTTCAACGTTTCTGCCAGGCCGATAAAGCCTACGGACAAGGTGCCATGCTTCAATATTTCGCCTACTTCGTCCTCCCAACCGAGTTTTTCACTATCGAGCCACACGCCCTGCCCCATAAGGAAAGGAAAATTCTTTACTTTCTTTTTGCACTGGATGGCAAAACGTTCGTTTAACTGGCGTACCGCCAAATCCATTTTTCGTTCCAATTCATCAAAAAAGAATGACAAATCACCATTGGAACGAATGGCAATTCGCGGTAAATTAATGGAAGTAAACGAAAGGTTGCCGCGGCGAGTCGATATTTCCTTGTCTCTATCATGGTAATTTCCAATGACCCTGGTACGGCATCCCATATAAGCGATTTCCGTTTCGGGATGTCCTTCTTTATAGTACTGTAAATTATAAGGTGCGTCCTGGAAGGAAAAATTAGGGAACAAGCGTTTGGCACTGACGCGGCAAGCCAGTTGGAATAAATCATAATTGGGGTCTCCAGGATTATAATTCTTCCCCTCTTTCAGACGGAAGATCTGGATAGGGAAAATTGGAGTTTCTCCCCGCCCAAGTCCAGCTTCCGTGGCCAAAAGCAGATTCTTAATCAACAAATGTCCTTCGGGGCTGGTATCGGTGCCGTAATTCACCGAGGAAAACGGTGTTTGCGCACCGGCACGGGAATGCATTGTATTTAAATTATGAATGAAAGCCTCCATAGCCTGGTAGGTCAAACGATCTGTTTCCTCAATGGCTTTGCGTTGAGCAAAACCCACGATGCGTTCGGATAATTCCTGGGAAAACCCTTGGTTTTGCAAAAAATTACAACAGGCTTGATTTTGCGTTTTCCCTTCCAGGGTCGGTTTGCCGCAAGACGCAATCACCTCATCTGCCAGCGAATCGCTGTCATTACAATCGCCAAGGAGCTCCAAGGCATTGGACAAATTCACCTTAAAACGTTTGGCAAAAGTTTTATGAACCCCCGGCGCCATGCCGTAGTCGAAATTCGCAATGCTCTGGCCGCCATGTTGGTCGTTTTGATTACTCTGTATGGCAATGCAGGCCAATGCGGCATAACTGGAAATATCATTGGGTTCTCTTAATACACCGTGACCGGTGGAAAATCCATTATGAAACAGATTTTGAAGATCAATTTGACAACATGTTGTCGTCAAAGTATAAAAATCCATATCATGAATGTGAATATCCCCTTCACGGTGAGCTGTGGCAAATTCCTTGTCCAAAACAAACATTTCATAAAATTGTTTGGAACCTTCAGAACCATATTTGAGCATGGTCCCCATGGCAGTATCGCCGTCAATATTCGCGTTTTCCCGTTTGATATCGGAATCTTCCGCGGCTTTAAAGGTAATATCCTGATATACCTTCATCAAACTGGTATTCATCTCGCGAACACGGCTCCGTTCCGCACGGTAAAGGATATAAGCTTTAGCTGTTTGGACAAAGCCGTTGTCCATTAACACTCGTTCAACAATATCTTGAATGTGTTCTACCGTTGGGCGGTCGCATCCTTCCTCTTTCAAAGAAGCGATCACTTGCCTTGTTAATTCTTGAGCCGTTTCTTCCCGTTTTGTACTGCCCGATGCTTTAAAAGCCTTGACGATGGCTTGCACGATTTTATCTTCGTCAAATGGCACTTCGCGAAAATCTCTTTTTATGATTGTTTCCAACATGACGATATTCCTCCAAATGCTAAAATACCCCATATGCAGGGATTTAGCTGCCAAATCTCTAATTATATTGCAATTTTCTTTCTATTTTGTATTTACTATTTATTGTATACGAAAAGCAAATGAATTGCAAATCTTCCATTCTGACCTGACCAGCAGTTTTGAAAATCTACCAAAATTATTGAAAAAAATCATAAAAAAGTCAAAAGGAGGCCAAAGCCTCCTTTGCGACAAAACCATAATATATATATGATTTATTGCCTCCATTTCTCATCTCCATGGTGGTGACCGCAACCGCATTCACTGTGATGATGATGGTGATGGTCGTGGTCATGGCAACCGCAGCCGCAATGTTGATGATGCGTTTGATTTGGATCTCGCTTTTTTAAAGGAACCAAAGAACCGTCTTCCTGTTGGACAACGACGTTGTCCAATGTGGCTCTTACATTTTTACGAATGGAAGCGAGATATTCTTTTCTCAACTGTTCTCGTTCGGAAGTTTCTTCTGCTGTTAATCCCTGAGTTTTGGCTTTTTGGGCCAGTTCGTTGATGCGTTCAATCTTCTTTTTATTCATGTAGTTTTCTCCTATTGATTTTCGATATCATAAAGCCTGCAAATGCAAAAAGTCCCAATACAATCAAGTTAACAATTACAATGCTGGCTCCCGTCGGCAATGACCAGCCAAAAGAAGCCACAATCCCCCAGAAAAAGCATACGATAGAAATAATCGCAGAACTAAGCACTACATTACGGAAACTTTTAAATACACGCATCGAAGAAAGAGCGGGAAAAATGATTAAACTGGAAATCAACATGGTTCCCATGATCCTCATTCCCACAACGATGGTACATGCCGTGAGCAAAGCAATCAGCATGTTATAGATACCGGATTTTGTTCCCGTGGCTCTGGCAAAATTCTCATCAAAAGTTACTGCAAAAATTTTATGATAAAACAATACGAAAAGAACCAGTACCACAATGGAAAGCACCACACTCAGCACGACGTCTTGACGCCCCATTGCTAAAATACTGCCAAACATATAACTGTAAATATCCACGCTCAATCCGCTCGTCAACGAAGTTACAATAACACCAATAGCAATGGCACTGCTGGAAATCAAGGCAATGGCCGCATCCCCTTTGATTTTGCTGTTTTCACTGATTCGCAAAAGTAGTATTGCGGCAATCATCACTACGGGGATAGAAATCTGTAAAGGCGCTACATTCATGGCAAGCGCCACAGAAAGAGCGCCGAATCCCACGTGAGCCAAACCGTCGCCGATCATGGAATACCGCTTTAAAACCAATGTTACACCGAGCAACGAAGCACAAACGGAAACCAGAGAGCCGACAATCATAGCACGTACCAAAAAATCGTAAGAAAAAATTTGTTGCAATAAATTCAGCATTGGCATTCCCCTCCCAAGAAGATTCTGCAAATCTTAGAGTGGGTATAAGTTTTCGTATCGCCAAAGAATAATACTTTTTGATCTAAGTGTAAAATTTTATTGCTATGCTTTAAGGCACCATCCATGTCGTGAGAAACCATTATAATGGCAATGCCTTCTTTCTGATTGATTTCTTCGATGAGACCATATAATTCCGCAGTAATCACAGGGTCTAGTCCTGTGACAGGTTCATCCAAAAGCAGTAGTTTTTTTGTAGCGGAAAGTGCCCTGGCCAAAAGCACCCGCTGCTGCTGACCGCCGGACAATTCACGATAGCTTTTTTTCCGCAGATCAATGATCCCCAAACGCTCCAAATGGTGCTCGGCAATGGATTTTACCCGCCGAGAATAAAAAGGCTTCAATCCGCAATGATTTAAGGTTCCCGACAGCACGACTTCCCAAACGGAAGCCGGAAAATCCTTCTGCGCCGATGTTTGCTGAGGCAAATAACCAATTTCGGATGATTTGATGCCATCACCGTAAATAACAGATCCATTTTTTACCGGTAATAACCCGAGGATTGCCTTGAGCAGCGTACTTTTTCCAGAACCATTAGCTCCCAAAATACAGAGGTAATCTCCGGCATCGACCTGAAAACTGACGTCATCTAACGCTAAAGTATTTTCATATTTCATTGTCAGGTGGTTACAAGCCAAGTACATCAATCAAGCCCCTCTTTCAGATTGGCCGCATTTTGTTCCATCAAAGACAAATATGTTACGCCATCTTCAAGTTCCTCCTCGGTCACATTGTGGCAGGAATGAAGCAGTAACATTTTTGCACCGGTATCGTCGCAGATACTTTGTGCCACTGTAGGTGTGGTCAACTCTTCGTAATAAACAACGGGAATGGTCTCTTCTTCAATTTCGGAGATGATTTCCGCAATTTTTCTGGCACTGGGTTCACTGTGATCTGAACAAGAATCCACAGCTGCGTCATACTCAAGGTCGTAATGATCAACGAAGTAGAGAAAGGCGAATCGCCCCCCAAAAATGATTTTATCTCGTGACCCATTAGACACAATTTCCAGTATCTCCTGATCCAATGCTTCCAGCTCTTTTTTGTAGGCTTCTGCATTGGCAAGATAATCGTCGGCATGGGTTGGATCACACTGGGAAAGATACAATGCGATATTATCCACCATAATCATGGCACGGGTGGGGTCTGTCCATATATGGGGATCATAATCATAGTTTTCCTCATCACTGTCGGCATCGGTTTCTTCCTCATGGCGCAGCAAAGGTACATTTTCCGAGACAGTTCCCACTGTTAAAGACTCAGAGTCAGTGCCTTCTATCACTGTGACAGCCCAGGGCTCCATGGCATCACCGGTATAAAGGAACAAATCCGCTTCGTTGATGGTAATGATATCGGATGGACTCGGTTCAAAAGAGTGGCTTTCCACTCCTGAAGGCAAGAGCTTGGTCACGGATACATATTCACCGCCGACTTCCCTCACGAAATCATACACTGGAAAAATGGTTGTTACAACATTGATTTTCTCGGCATTGGCCTCCCCCTCCGTTGCGGCAGTTCCATCATCGGATGAAGGTACGGAACCACAAGCAACAAATAGCAGACAACTACATAATAATAAAAAAACAGTTCCTAAACGCCTCATACCCTGTTCTCCTTCTCTCTGCATCTGGCACAAAGACCATAAAAAACCGTTTTAGAGGAATCTACGGCAAAACCATAAAGTCGCATTAATTCATCTTTTGCCTTTTCCAAATAAATAGAATCAATATGAAACAGCTCACCACAACCGCTGCATTTTAAGTGATAATGCTCGCAGCATTGAGAGCAGTCACCGCAATACTGATAACAGGCAGGACGGCCTTCCTCAATCATGAATTTACGTACAACACCTTCACTTACCAAAATATCAAGATAGCGGTAAATCGTTGATTTCCCAATGGACTTTCCTTCTTTACGGAAAGCATCAAAAAGGACATCAACGGTAATATGTCGGTCACCGTTGGCCTTCAGGAATTCCATGATGCGATCTCTTTGCTTGGTATTGTATCCCATCACAACCTCCTTAAACGGCATAAAATGAAAATGAGTTTCAATTTCAAATTTATTGTACGCTTTAAGATGTCATTTGTCAATATGAAATTGAATTTCATTTTCTATTTATTCTTGATCCAAGTGATCCAAGGCAACAGGCTCCAGGTTTTTCAATGCCGGGCCACCCAACAACCGGCCGTGGGCATCAAAACAAGAGCCATGACAGGGGCATTCATAGATTTTTTCGTCACTATTCCAGTGAACGGCACACCCCAAATGAGAACATACCCCTGAAACAGCAGTATCCTTCCCATTACTATCTCGATAAACGGCC
This sequence comes from Candidatus Cryptoclostridium obscurum, assembly GCA_904420535.1. Classification (GTDB taxonomy): domain Bacteria; phylum Bacillota; class Dehalobacteriia; order UBA7702; family UBA7702; genus Cryptoclostridium; species Cryptoclostridium obscurum. The sequence continues at coordinate 29,723 of CAJFVQ010000083.1, read as the reverse complement.
ACAAGGGAGCCATGATGATCGATGATTTTTGCATGATCGTTTTCCAAGTTACCAATATGATGAGGGCCGATGGAAAAGATTGACTTTCCAAGTCCTTTTATTACTTCGCTGCCGTCAATAAAAAACTGTTTGGCCGATGCTGAAATTTTTAACCGCCCCGGGTCATACAAAAAAGCGTAAGGAGAGTGACCATTGATGATTAGATCAGAAATAAGGCGAGCAGCGACCATGGCATTGGTCATCCCCCATTTGCCGAATCCTGTCGCCAAATAAAGATGCGGTGTTTCAAGAGAATAATGTCCGATATAGGGAAGTCGGTCATCAGTCATGCAGTCTTGCGGCGACCAGAAATAACGTGCCCTGGCCTGAGGAAACCACTTTTTCGCTCGTAACCACAAATCGTCGTAAACAGCATGATCATGCTCACCGGTACGATGGCCGCCACCGCCAAGAAAGAGCAATTTATCATGACTTCGAAAAGAACAATGACTGCTTTCTTCCAAATAGTGATGATGCAAGTGGTCGTCATGTTCCATTGCCACCACATAGGAGCGCTCTTGATGCATTTTTAGAAAATAAAAACCGGGAATATTGATAAATGGATAGTGGGTTGCAATGACAACATCTTCTGCTTGCAAGGCTCCACCATCCCAAATCACTTCTTGATTACGGACTTCTTTCACCCGGATATTTTCAAAAATAGTTAACTCCTCTGCCAAACAGGTGAGAAACTTTAACGGATGGAACTTTCCCTGATTAGGAAAACAAACAGCTGCAGTCACAGGGAAAGGCAACTCCGTTTGATCAGTCCACTCTGCTTTGATGCCGGCGTTACAAGAAGATTCAATCTCTCTTTCTACCCGTTTCGGATCACCAAGAGAGTAAATGTAAGCATTGACATCTTCCCAATCGCAGTCAATCTTTTTTTTCCGAATCAACCTTCGATATTCCGAAATTGCTTCTTCATTAGCGGAAGCATAAAGAGACGAAAATTCCAGGCCAAAATAGCGCTCCAAATCCCTGTAAACCAATCCGTGCTGTGACGTTACTTTTGCCGTAGTGCAAGCTGTCACACCTTCCAAAATATGTTTTGCTTCCAATAAAACTACCTTTTTTCCAGCGGATTGTAGGTAATAAGCAATTAGAATGCCAGCGATACCGCCGCCGACTACAGCGACATCGGTTCTTCGAGGAATGGGACGCTGGTTTCTATCATTTGTCTGATTCTTAACAGTATCTTGCCAATAGGAAATTGACATTAAATAAAACCTCCCTTAATTTCTTAATTGAATGGAATCAATTTCCTTTATTATTGGCAATTCTTCATTACAGATATGCAAAAAAGAGCCTTTAAAAGGCTCTTTTTTGCATAGTTACAATCAAATTTTAAAGATATTTTTTTACGGTACAGCATTCACCGAACCGAATACCGGAAAAAATAATACAATAAAAACCAATAATCCGAGTGAGCAACGATACGGTGCTGCTGAGATTCAAAAAAATCAAAATCGCCACAGTCAATGCTACCGCGCCAGCAATCAACGGCAGCCACCAGGATGACACTCGGAGTTCACGATAACGCAATGAAGCCATAATACAGAGGGCAGCAGAAGCCACCACCGCAACCCCGATCAAACTGGGTAAAATGACAAGGGCTATCTCTAACCGAAATATCATAATCAATATTCCCACAATAATCCCCAAAACAGCCCCAAAAAGCAACAGGCTATTTCCTCCGTCTTTGCGATTTTTCCAAAAAAGAAATAGAGAAATCGCCCCGGAAATCAAAGCACCAAAGCCCAATAACCAGGTAACGGCCATAAGACTCCACTGGGGAAAAATTACTAAAAGAAGTCCAATGATCATTAATCCCCCATAAAGCAAGAGTAAGTAGTTTGCTAAACTTCTGTCAAGTTTTCTCATTCGTCACCTTCGATCCCTTTCTTACATACTTTACATAATCGGAGCAAATATTTTGAGAAATGCTCTGGCAAAACGTTTAAACAAGGGAACTTCTTTGACTGTTTGTGAAGTAATTTCTTGTGACTCTGCCATCGTGCGTTCCATATCCTCCCGAATACTTTCAATAACGCTACTGCGATAAAAGGCAACACCACATTCAAAGTGGAAATAAAAACTGCGAAAATCCATATTAATGGTACCTACCTGAGCAATCTTATCATCCGAGACCATATTTTTTGCATGGATAAAACCGGGGGTATATTCATAGATTCGGACACCAGCCTCAATCAAAGGCGCGTAATAACTGCGCGTTACCATAAATACGGTCTTTTTATCAGGAATTCCCGGTGTAATAATACGAACGTCAATACCGTTTTTTGCTGCAAGACAAAGTGCTGTTTGCATTTCATAATCAATCACAAGGTAGGGAGTAGATAAATAAACATATTCCTTTGCTCTGTTAATCACGTTGAGATAAAAGTTTTCACTGACATTTTCGCCATCCAAGGGGCTGTCGCTGAAAGGTTGAATGTATCCGTCGCTGTAGGATGAACCGATGGTACGTCGATAAGAGCTGATATCAACTTTTTCCTCTTGAGACCGGCAGCAGAAATTCCACATCTTAAAAAATGTTTCCGTCAAATTCCAGACAGCCTCGCCATGAATCATGACGGCAGTATCCTTCCAATAGCCGAAGCGGGGTTTTTCATTGATATACTCATCGGCCAAATTAATTCCGCCACAAAACGCTGTTTTACCGTCTATCACTACAATTTTACGATGATCACGGTAGTTCATAAAGGGATTCAAACGAGGACGGAAGGGATTGAACACCTTTACATGGAAACCCTCTTGAGACAGTTTTTTATAATAGTCATGGGGTAACGTTCTGATACATCCTACGTCATCATAAATCAAATAGACCTCAACGCCTTGCTCTATTTTTTCACATAGAACATGGTGGACGGTTTCCCACATCCGCCCTTCCGCAATAATAAAATATTCCAACAGGATATAATGCTCGGCTTTTTCCAATTCTTCTAGTAAACGTACAAATTTATTTTCTCCACTTGGGAAATATTCTGCCGAAGTATTTTCCCAGACTGGAAATCCGCCGTTTTCATCGATGTAGCGAGCAATGGTTCCGAGACGTTTATCTTTATGCCAGAGATCGCTTAAAATATGGTCATTGCGGTAAGCCTGGTGCAGGCTTGTACTATTAAACGCCGTTGCTCTTACACGGATTTTTTTAGGCAAACGATTATTGCCGAGAATTAAATAGAGAATGCCCCCAAAAAGCGGCGCCATTAATATGATAATGCACCATGACAATTTATAAGCAGGATTATCATCTTTCATTAAAACGTAGATAACAATCACCATACTGAAAACGATAAATAAAATATAAATGAGCGGCGCAACTTCGGATAAAACAAAAACCGCACCTAAGAAAAGGATGATTTGCAAAAAAATTAAAATGGAAATAGAAAAAAGACGAGTAAAAAGTAAATGAAGTAAATTCACTAAATCACCCCTTTCTTAAAATCTGGCATAAAAATGGCTAATTATATAATATCATGGCGCCGTTCTAAAGTAAAGCTGCACCGGTATTTAAATAATCGTGTTCACTTCATCCGTATTGAGAACTACTTCCGCTCCTAGCGCCAATACGATATTGGATAAACAAGTAGATAAAAGAGAAAAATACTCCGCCAGTACAGTAATATCTTCAGCATTTTTACCATAACTGAGGACTGCCGCCGACCAAGAAGCAAGATAAACACGATTTACTCCGGTCATCCACTGGCGAAATGATGAATAATCATACATTTTGGTATTCCCTCTCTTGTCTCAAAACTTTCCTATGTTATCATATGCAAAAGACCGACGAAATACTATTTCGCCGGTCTTTTGAAAGAACAGATATTAATCGGAAATTTTCTCAAAGGCAGAAGCAGGCATACCACAGCCCGGACATACAAAATCATCGGGCAGTTCTCCCACATGAATATAACCGCAAAATACACAACGATAACGAGGACCTGAAACTTCAGACTCATCTTCTGATGATTCTCCCCGGTATGTGGGAGCATTTTTCGGAGCGTTCCCCTTCCTCACCTCGTGATAGTATTTATAGGTCATCGGCTCGCCCTTTTCTCCCTGTTCAGCATCGAGCACTTTGGCAATGACCACGATGTGAGTTCCATTCTCTGTCATGGACAAAATTTCACAGCGAAGGAACCCAGTCGCTCCTTGACTGATCACAGGAACCCCATGGAACATGCGATAAGGCAAATCTTTCCATTTTTCCTTATTTTCCTTACCCGACGAAAACCCCAAATTGCCGATAACTTCGGGAGGCACGTCTTCAGAAAGAATCGACACACCAAATTGAGGATTCTGTTTTAATACTTCCATGGTATAGTTATTTTTGTTGATACTTACAGCAATGGATGGTGCATCGCTGGTAATCTGAAACACTGTATTAACAATGCATCCCGTCGGATTTTGCCCATCCATGACTCCAATGGCGTAAAGTCCATAAGATAATTGATACAGAACTGTTTGATCCATATTAAAGCTCCGTTTTCCACAGACCATGCAAATTACAATAGGCGTAAACTTCTTTTGCTCCTCGATCACAAACTTTTACCGAAGGAGCTTCGCCCGGTTGAAAATGATGCATAATCAGTGACTGATCGCCAACGGCGGCTACCCATTCAATGCTGTGCTCATCTGTCATTGGATGTTCGACAGAACCCACATGAATAGAAAGTTTACCATCTTCTTTCGTTACTGCGGGGACATGCTTTTCTTTCGCGGCGTCGACAGTGTTTGCTTCAAGAATCTTCATAGGTTGTCCACAACAAGAAGGGTGCTCTCTTTCCTTTAATTCCATGACCATTTCACCGCATTTTTCACATAAATAAATTTTCATGGGAACCTCCTTATCTTCATTTTCTTTATAAATGATATATAATAGCATACCACGTTTTTTAAAATTCATAAAGGAATTTATTAAGAATCTTTATAAAATCTTTGATATGTCATAAAAAATCGTTATTTAAAATTAATTTTGGTCATTTATTATGGTCATTCTTTTCAATTATCGGTTTGAAACATTACAATCGTTATGATATAATAAATCAAATATAGTTATTAATTTATCATTCATTTTATTAAACTTCTTGATATCCCTAATATCTTAATTAAGATCTCGGCACTCTTACATTGTCCCAAAGGAGACTGTTTTATGAAAAAACACATTTTCCTATGCGCTTTTATACTGTGTCTTTTTTGCGCTATGCCCGTTTTTGCGGTGGAATTTACAGATGTCGATGGACATTGGTCCAAAGAAAATATCCAATATATTACCGATAAAGGACTGATCGACGGATATCCCGACGGTAGCTTTCGACCCAACGGTCAAATTACCCGGGCAGAATTTGTCATGATTCTGGCAAGAGAAGCTGGTGTTGATTTAACATCGTTCTCAGGGAAGGTCCCCTATAGTGATGTAAATGATCATTGGGGTGCGTCTGCCATCCAATGGGCGACGGAAAACGGCGTTGTCGACGGATATACTGATGGTCGTTTTCTTCCCGATGGAAATATCAGCCGACAGGAACTGGCTGTAATGTTCTACCGTTATCTGGTCAAAGTAAAAGACAACCTTCCCGACGCTACTATGGAAACGACCCCATTTACCGATGATGACGAAATTGGCGTTTGGGCCAAGGAAGCAGTGTACGGACTCCAGGCCACAGGGATCATTAATGGCAATGAAGATGGCTCTTTTACACCGGAACGAGCAATCACTCGCGGAGAAACTGCAAAAATATTAGCTTACTATCTTCGCAACGTTGAAATCCCCGAGGGAAATCAAGTTAAGATCTACGTAAACGGTTCATTGGTAAAATCCAATGTTCGCGTTGAAACAGTGGACGGCGTGAATATGATTCAGGCGCGGCCCTTTGTGGAGTCCATGGGATATGAAATCACATTTTATCCCACGACAAAGTTGCTAGTAGTAGACAACGATTCCCAAGATTTACAATGCTGGATCGGAAAAACCAACGCTTATGTCAATGGTAACGAAACAACGCTGGCAGCTGCCCCAATTTTGTCAAATGAAAACACGATGTTTCCCCTAAAAGCCATGGCAGACGCCCTGAATATCTCGGTGACAGAAAATGAAAGCACCAAATCAATTTATATCAGTTGTACATTACCCAGCATTCTGCGGAATGCAAATGGCTTTTATGGAACAGCATCGACGCAAAATGACATTAACGGTCTGCTTTCCCTTGGTTTTAACGACCAGAGAGATGGTTTTTACGGAACCGTGGCAAGCGGAAATCTTACTTATGGAAGCTTTACTACTGCAACGGGACATCGCTATATCGGAAACTGGGCGAATGGAACCATGACCGGCAGCGGGCGCTATATTTCGTCAATGGGTGAGCTGTATGTCGGCACATTTTCCAAAGGCCATATTACCGAGGGCATCGGATATCTTATCGATGGGGCGACATTCCGTGGAACGTGGTACCACAATGCAACAACTTCGGCAACGTATCCTAGTGTGGGACAATTTACCGATGCTGACGGTATCACTTACGGAAATGCTTCTTCCGACTGGAGCAATGGCGGTTTGACCGAGTCAAAATGGTAATCATTCATTTCCCAACATTTCATTCCGGTAAAAAGATAGAAAGCAGATAAAATAGCAGGAAAACGAAAGGTAAATTTTAATGAAAAAACTGATTGTTATCTTACCGGTACTATTGTTATTGCTGACTTTCTCAGGCTGTACAAATAATGCCAATACCGAAACAACAGAACAATCAGAGCAAACTTCTGATATAACAACGGAAACCATAGAAACACAATTTGAGTGGCAAAAGGATACTCCCGAAAACCATAATATTTCTTCCAGTATCTTCACTTCTCTCCACAACCAATTTGACAATACTGAAATTCAAGCATGTGTCACCGTCAGAGATGACTATATCATCGACGAATATTATAAAGACAGCTACGATGCGTCCAGCATATTTTCTCTATATTCATGCTCAAAAAGTATTACCAGCGCTTTGGTTGGCATCGCCATTGACAAAGGATTGATTGAAAGTACTGATGTTTTCATATCTGAATACTTTCCAGAAATTGAAGCCAATGGTAGTGAGTATCAGAAACAAATAACAATTTGGCATTTACTGACCCATACGTCCGGGATTGACATGAGTGACGATGCAAACTGGAACGAATGGATTGCAAGTGATCATTGGGTTCAGTATATCTTGGATCGACCTGTTACCTCAGAACCGGGAACTGTCTTCAGTTATTCTACCGGGAATTCCCATTTATTGTGCGCCATTCTTCAAGAGGCAACCGGCATGAGTGTTTATGAATTTGGTCAAAAGTATTTATTTGAACCGCTGGGGATGGAAAGTGTGCAGTGCAATACGGATCCCCAAGGCATTACCGACGGCGGAAACGGTTTCCAAATGAATGTATATGATATGTTAAAAATCGGAAGGCTTTATCTCAACAAGGGTAATTGGCAGGGAGAGCAAATTGTTTCTTCCGATTGGATAGAAGCATCCACCAGCATTCAATTTATTAGAGACTCAGGCTCAGCCGATTACGGCTATCAATGGTGGGTTAGACAGTTTGAAGGACATAGTGCCTATTTTGCCCAAGGTCATTTCGGTCAATTTATTTTTGTCGTTCCCGATTTTAATTTAATCATCGCTTTCACAAGCCATAATACAGGTAGAACCAGCATGTATTGGCAGTTTGTCAATGCGATTGTAGCAAACTGCGGATCGTAATAAAAAACCCACATGAAAAATATACAGTTGATAGACATCAATTTTTCTACTAAAAGTAAGGTACGTAAAAAGCCGAGGATCCTTCAATGGGTCCGCGGCTTTTACTTTTGTCATTACGATTATGTTTCTTTCAGAACTCCAAAAAGCTTTTTTAACGCTTTGCTCTCAATGCGGGATACATAGGAACGGCTGATACCCAACTGTTCCGCGACTTTTCTCTGAGTTTGCTTGTGGTCATCCTTTAATCCGTACCGCATGATTAAAACACGTCGTTCCCGCGGTTCCAAAGTATCCATATGCTTCAAAAGTTCTGATTTGAGATGCTTTAACTCCAAATCCTCTATCATAGTATTTTCACCAGTACTTAAAATATCAATAAGAGCAATCTCATTTCCCTCTTTATCATGTCCCAATGGTTCATAAAGGGAAACATCCTGCCTTAAATTTTTACCGGCCCGCAAAAACATCAGAATTTCATTTTCCACACAGCGAGCAGCGTAGGTTGCCAAGCGCACTTTGCGGTCCATGGAAAAAGAATCTATCGCTTTAATCAGACCGATGGTTCCAATGGAAATCAGATCGTCCTTATCAACATTGGTATTTTCATATTTCTTACAAATATGCGCTACTAACCTCAGATTCCTCTCGATCAAAATATTACGGGCTTCGGCATCGCCATTTTCTCGCCGAAGGAGCATTTCCTTCTCTTCCTCTGTTGAAAGAGGTTTTGGGAAATAATGGTTCCCAACATATCCGCAAAAATCACGTCCCAAAAGACATATTACTTTTAGTTTCCACTTATGGCGAAACAGCAAAATCATACAAAGTCCACCTCCGATGTCATTACTCCATTATATGCAGAACAATAAAAATTCTGCATTGTCCCACAAAATTCGACGATTATCACTATATAAGTCCTATCGGTTTGATTGACAAACTCATTTAGATATAATAAGATATTAAGTAAGATATGGAAAGGAGGATCTTATTTGAGAGATTTATTTTGGCCAAAAATTAAAGAAGCTTTGGTCTCTGTGATCCCCATTACAATTATTGTTATTCTGCTTCATTATATCATCGCACCCATGCCCAACGGAACATTTGCCCTGTTTCTGACAGGCGCTTTTTTGCTTATCTTGGGAATGGGTTTTTTTACTTTGGGAGCAGATATTGCCATGATGCCAATGGGTGAAAGCATCGGTTCCAAACTTACACAAAGTAAAAACCTTTGGTTTATTATTCTCACATGTTTTGCTTTAGGCGTCTTTATCACAATCGCTGAACCGGATTTACAAGTGTTGGCAGAACAAGTCGTTGGGATTTCTAACGGTATTATTATTATGTCCGTTGCTTTGGGGGTTGGCTTTTTCCTGGTCGTTGCTTTGCTGCGCATGGTGCTTCGAATCCCGTTGCGTTATATGCTTATAGGTTTTTATATCATTGTATTTTCACTAGGATTCTTCGTCCCAGATGATTTTATCGCTATTGCCTTTGACTCCGGAGGCGTGACCACTGGCCCCATTACGGTACCATTTATCATGGCGTTGGGGATCGGTCTTACAGCAGTACTCGGTGGAAAAAGCTCCCACGATGACAGCTTTGGTCTGATTGCCCTTTGTTCTATCGGCCCTATCCTCGCCGTCATGATCATGGGCATCGTTGTGGATGTGGAAGGTACTTCCGATGTCATGCAGGTCACAGATCCCCAGACAATCAATGAGTTGCTGGCGGTTTACGGTCATAATTTCCCAGAATACGCCAAAGAAGTGGCCATTGCATTATCACCGATCGTGGTTATTTTCGCACTTTTTCAAATTTTCACATTGCGTTTGCCCAAGGGGAAACTCATCCAGATGTGTATGGGGCTTATTTATACCTATATCGGTTTAGTGCTATTTCTTACCGGCGTTAATGTCGGTTTTATGCCTGCCGGGAATTATTTAGGCAGTGCCCTGGCAAATCTCGACTATCATTATATCTTAATCCCTTTGGGATTCATTATGGGTTGTTTTATTGTCCTGGCAGAACCTGCGGTTCACGTTCTTAATAAACAGGTAGAAGAAATTACTGGCGGTTCTATTTCCAGAAAGGCTATGATGATCAGTTTGGCAGCCGGCGTCGGCATTTCCCTTGCATTGGCCATGTGCCGTGTTTTGACGGGACTAAGCATCTGGTATCTTATCATTCCCGGCTATGGGATCGCATTGTTACTGAGCTTTTTTGTGCCGAAGATTTTTACTGCTGTTGCCTTTGACTCCGGCGGCGTTGCTTCAGGCCCCATGACAGCAACGTTCCTTCTCCCATTCTCGTTGGGAGCCTGCAGTGCGATCGGTGGTAATCTTTTCACCGATGCCTTTGGCATCGTCACCATGGTTGCAATGACGCCTTTAATTACCATCCAAATCTTAGGTGTACTATATACGATCAAAGAACGTTCCAAAGCGAAACTGGAAACCGCTTCTGCCGGATCCCTTGCGGCAACGGAAGAAACGGAACTGGAATTTGAAGTAGAAACAACAGACGATGATATATCAGACGATATGTTAATTATTGTAACAGACGAAACCAACCAAACGGAAAAAGTATCTTCTCCGGATAACGACTCTCTCCTCCAGAATTTGGAAGAAGAAACTCCTCTCCAAACTGAAACAAAGAGAAAAACAGGAACCCAAACAGAAGAAAAGAATAAGGTCATAGAAGAAAAAATCACCGGAGATAGCATTGACAAAGAAAAAAAGGAGGCCGAGACCAATGAGTGAAACCATCAAGGGGCTAAAATTGATCGTCACCATTGTAAACCGCGGCAAAGGCAAAACTATCGTTGAAGCTTACAAAAAAAATGGCGTTACCTACCACCTGATTTGCCTGGGGCGAGGTACCGCCAAAACAGAACTTTTAGAATGTTTGGGACTTGGACATAAGGAGCGGGATATCGTGTTATCCATCGCGGAAAATGACGAGGTTCCCCCGATCATAAAGATGCTCAATGAAGAATTTGAATTTTGTAAACCGGGTCACGGTATTGCTTTTACCATACCTATCGCCAGTGTAGGCGGTCCCCATACATTAAATTATTTCATAGGAATATTAGGTAAAGGAGTAGAAAGATGAAACGAAACTTTGACTTAATTTTAACCATTGTCAACAAAGGTTTTGCAGAAGAGGCTATGGAGGCTGCAAAAGAAGCAGGAGCACAAGGTGGCACCATTATTTCCGCCAGAGGGTCGGGAATCCACGAAGCGGAAAAATTCTTTGGTTTTAGCATCCAACCGGAAAAGGACATTGTTTTGATTTTAGTTCGCCACGAAGAAAAAAGTGCTATTATGAAAGCGATCACTCAAGGTGCAGGACTTACTACCGAAGGAAAAGGGCTTTCTTTTTCGTTGCCTGTGGATGATGTAGCAGGAATTGTCCATATGATGGGCTCTGAGTATTCTAAATAACTGTGTATTTTGACACTAAAAAAGGAGTGGCTATGTAAGCCACTCCTTTTTATCTAACATTTACTTTTATTTTTTATCATAGGCTTGCTGATAAATTGCGATGACTTCTTCTTTCGTAGCGGTACGAGGATTTGTAAGACAACAAGCATCAACTTTGGCATTATCTGCCATGACAGGAAAGTCTTTGGGTTTTACGCCGAGTTCTTTTAAATCACCGGGAATATCCAGCAAACAGGACAGCCTTTTGATCGCCGTGATTGCTTTCATTGCTGCATCATAAGGAGATAAGCCTTCAATATTTTCCCCCAACGCGACAGCAATGTCACCGAATCTCTCTATCCGCGCGGGAAGATTAAATTCACAAACATATGGGAGTAAGATGGCATTGCAAACGCCATGCGGCAAGTCATAAATACCACCCAGCTGGTGCGCCATGGCATGGACATAACCCAAAGAAGCATTGTTAAAGGCTACACCTGCCAAGTATTGCGCATAGGCCATTTGATCCCGGGCTTGGGTATCCGTACCATTGGCAAAGGCTTTTGGTAAATATTCTCCAATCATATCAATGGATTTTAAAGCAGCGCAATCTGTCAAGGAATTTGCCCCGGTAGAAACGTAGGCCTCAATGGCATGAGTCAACGCGTCCATACCTGTGGCCGCGGTCAGCGACGGCGGCATACCCATCATCAACTCGGGGTCATTGATGGCGGCCAAAGGTGTGATACGCCAATCAATAATTGCCATTTTTACGTGGCGTTCTGTATCGGTGATAATGGCAAAACGCGTCATTTCTGCTGCGGTTCCCGCTGTAGTATTCACAGCAACCATGGGAATCATATCATTTTTTGATTGATCAAGGCCTTCATAATCTTTAATAGCACCACCGTTAGAGATCACGAGGCCAATGGCTTTGGCACAATCATGAGGAGAACCGCCGCCCAGAGAAATCAGACCGTCACATCCCCAAGTTTTATAATTTTTCACTCCTTTTGTTACAGTTTGATCGGTGGGATTTGGTTCTACTTCATTGAAAACCATCGATTCAATATTAGAATGAAGCAAAATGTCTTGAATCTTTTTTGTCATTCCCAACTGTTCCAAAACATGATCTGTCACAATCATTGGTTTTTTCATTCCAACACTTTGGGACAAATTACCCAGTTCATTGACGCAGCCCGGTCCAAAATAGCTTCGGTTGGGCATAAAATAAGAAACAGTCATTCACTCCTCCTTATGCTTTTGGATAAAACCCGGAAGGGGTTTCCGCAAGATTGATCATGATATTTTTCATCTGAGTATAGTGTTCCAAAATAACTTTATGCGTTTCACGTCCAATCCCGGATTCTTTATAACCACCAAAGGGTGCGCCGGCAGGAATACTGTTATAAGTATTCACCCACATGCGACCGGTTTCAATACCGCGGCAAACACGCATTGCTCGGTTAATATCGCGGGTCCAAACAGCGCCTCCCAAGCCGTATGTGCTGTCATTTGCCATATCAATGACTTCTTCTTCCGTTTTAAACTTAATTACAACGGCAACAGGACCGAAGATCTCTTCTTGAGCAATGCGCATGTCATTGGTTACATTTGTGATTAAAGTGGGACGCATGAAGCAGCCTTTGGCAAATTCCCCTTCGGTAATGCGTTGGCCGCCACAAGCGATCTCTGCCCCTTCTTCTTTGGCCAAATCAATATATTTAAGAATATCATTAAGATGCGCTTCATAAATTTGAGCACCCATTTGAGTATCTTCTTCCCAAGGCATACCAACTTTGATATTATCAAAGGCTTTTACAGCATCTTCCATAAATCTATCATAGATGTCTTCGTGAACGAAAACTCGTGAACCGGCACAGCAAACTTGTCCTTGATTGAACAGAATGCCCAGCTGCAGGCCATCCATGGCCATATCCCATTGGCAATCGGGGAAATAGATATTGGCAGATTTACCTCCTAATTCTAAAGTGGAAGGAATCAAACGTTTGGCAGCTGCAGCCGCAACATTACAACCAATTTCTGTAGAACCGGTAAAGGCTAATTTACGGAACCCTTTATGTTCCAGCATATATTGACCGGAGCGAGAACCTTTCCCGGTGATCACGTTGAAAACTCCCGGGGGGAGCACATCGCCAATGAGTTTGGCCAGTTCCAGGACACTTAATGATGTATAACTGGAAGGTTTAAACACCGTGCAACATCCTGCCGCAAGCACCGGCGCCAGTTTCCAGGCAGCCATTAGGAAGGGAAAATTCCAAGGCACAATCTGACCTACAACGCCGATGGGCTCCCTTAAAATGAGGCTTAAGGTATTTTCATCCAACATCGCGGCGGAACCTTCCTCTGTACGGACAGCACCGGCGAAATAGCGGAAATGGTCGGAAGCATAAGGAACGTCAATTGCCATGGTTTCACGGATAGGTTTCCCGTTGTCCAGGCTTTCAATCATCGCCAACTTTTCCTTGTTCTCGTCAATAATATCGGCGATTTTCATCAAATAATCGGCTCTTTCAATAGGAGGAACATTTTTCCAGGTTCTCCAAGCTTTCCAGGCAGCGTCGACCGCAGCATCAACATCTTCTTTTGTCGCCTCGGCACAGGTAGAAAGTAATTCACCATTGGCAGGCGAGAAGGATTGAAAGGTGCCGCCGTCGGAAGCATCCACCCATTTGCCATCAATAAACAACTGGTAACTTTCTCTTGCAGGATTTTTCATAAAAAAAACACTCCTTTCGTTTTCTAAAATCCTCGGCGCGTTCCTAAGGTTCTTACCAAAACATGAATGAGTGACAAACTTTATTCTATGCAAAATCGCACATTGATATCCTGTTGTTCAATCTTTAATTTCCCTAGCCTTTTATCTTTGTACCGATTTCTCCACTTTCTTTTATTCCAATCTCATACTCTAGTTTTATCATGAAATTTTGGAAAAATCAACCAAAATTATTTGAATATTAGAACAATTTAAAACAATTAAAAAATATCAAACAAATAGAAATATATTAAATATTATTTCTAAATAATGAAAAGCCCGTACTCCTTAAAAGAGACGGGCTGGCTTTTATGAAAAGACTTCTTGGGCTTTTGACATATTTTCAGAAATAGATACGGAAAAGGGACAACGTTCCTCACATGAACGGCAAGCAATACAGTCATCAGCATTTTTCTTTAATGCATTGTAATGGTCTCTAATCGTTGCGGTCACCTCACCTGCCACCAGCGCGATATCAAGATATTTTGTCACAGATGCTATATCAATACCTTCTGGACAAGGTTGGCAGTGATTACAATACATACAACGCCCATTGGCAACAATCCGCTCATGATCGTGAAAAATATATGAATAGTCTCGCTCTTCTGCGGATGTATCAAAATATGATAAGGCGCCTTTGATTTCTTCCGAATTTCTTAATCCCAAAATCACCGAGGCAACGGCAGGGCGATCCAAACCGTATTGAATACATTGAGGTACCGTCAATGCTTTGCCAAAAGGTGATGCAGTCGCAGAGAGCAAGGTTCCAGCTCCCAACGATTTCATTACGGTAATGGAAGTACCATTTTGCTCACAAAAAGCATAGAGCTTTTGCCGTGCCGGATCGATCTTCATACCGCTGTCAGAGAAGCCTTCGTGATCTTTCAGGGTATCAATATCAGCATCGGGACTCGCCATATCATAAGCGGGATTGATACTGAACATCAAAACGTCAATGAGGCCTGTCCTCACTGCCCGTAAGGCTGTAGCGGGATTATGGGACCCCATACCGATTGATCTTATAATACCATCATCTTTTAATTTTTGAGCATATTCAATAATCTCGCTTTCAAATACATTGCGGTAGTCCTCATCACTATCGATAAAATAGAGCATTCCCACATCAATATAATCGCTTTTTAAACTTCTTCGTAAAGCGTCAAAGGATGCTTTTGTTTCTGATAGATTCCGTGTACGTACCGTGTTTCCGTCCTCTTCCATTGTACCGATATGCCCTTGTAGAATATATTCCTCTCGTTTTCCCGCAATGGCAGCACCGATACTGTCGCGAAGCCAAGTTTGTGCCATATAAATATCAATCAAATTGATTCCGTAATCATGACATTCCCGGATCAAAGAAATGATTTTTTCAGGTGTCATATGGTTCATAGGAACGCCGCCCAGCCCAAGGCAACTTACTTTCAAGCCCTGTTTCCCTAAAGTTCGATAAATCACTGGTTTTCCCCTTTTCATTCATTAAAATCATAAATTAAATCTTTGGTGAAGAATCTGAAACTAAATACTTTGCTTCGGATGATTTTTTAAAAAGTATCATCGGTCTCTTGAATAGCGCCTCCGCCTAATAAAACATCGCCATCATAAAAAACCGCATACTGTCCCGGAGTAATTGATTTTTGCGGCTCGTCAAAAATGACATCAGCCTCATCATTTTGCAATGGTTTCACCAAGGCAGGTACCGGCTGGCTGAGATAGCGGATCTTCACCTCTGCGCGAAATGGTTCATCGCCGTACCCATCTACCATATAGTTAACGGAATCAATTCTTAAACGTCGATGATATAAATCTCTTTCTTCTCCAAGGTAAACTGCATTCTTTGTTCCGTCGAGTTTGGTTACATAGATAGGTCTTCCAAAGGCAATCCCTATGCCACGGCGTTGGCCAACGGTGTAAAAAGGTAGGCCTTGATGAGTTCCAAGATGATTCCCATCTCGATCCAAAAAACTTCCCTCTTTATAATGCTGAGGAAATTGGCGGATCACGGCGCGATAATCATCGTTGGGGATAAAACAGATCTCTTGGCTATCCTTTTTTTCTGCCACAGGAAGACCAATATTCCTGGCGATTTCTCGGATCTTCGGCTTTTCATAATCCCCCAGGGGAAAAATCAATCGAGGAATGTCACGCCGTCTCAACTGACAAAGGACGTAGCTTTGATCTTTTTGCAGATTGGAAGCCTTTTTGATGATCCCCTGTTCCGCCCGGACGTAATGGCCTGTAGCAACTTTGTCGATCCCCATGCCATCGGCACAAGTCAACAGCTTGGGAAATTTTATGACTTGGTTACAGTAGACACAGGGGTTTGGCGTGAATCCCAAAGTGTATTGTTCCAGGAAATAAACCATCACGGTGTTCTCAAATTCGTCTTTGATATCCTCTACTTTATGGGGAATATGAAAGAAATCCGCTACTTTTTTCGCATCCTCGGCGACGGCCTTCCGGTCTTCTTCGCTGCCGCAAGTCAAGAAGGTATAACCGTACACCTCATACCCTTGTTCTTGCAGCAAATGGACGGTTACTGCAGAATCAACACCACCACTGATGGCCACCAATACTTTTTCCCTTGCCATAGTTCAACCCTTCCAATTTCTGATTTTTTCCAACCATTCTTTAATACGGATTTCTCTTCCATTTTCCGTTGGGGAATAGTAAGTCTTATCCTTAAGACGATCCGGTAAATATTGCTGTTTGACAAGACCATGAGGAAAATCATGGGGATACAGATATCCTTTTCCATGGCCTAACCCCTTGACGACACCACTATGATGAGCGTCTCGCAAATGGTTAGGCACTTCCCCAACATCAATTTTGTTGACATCAGCCAAAGCTGCATCAATGGCGTTAATGACGGCGTTGCTTTTCGGAGCCAAGGCTACATAAATAGCAGCCTCTGCCAACGGAATCCGCGCTTCCGGCAAGCCAATCGCACGCAAAGCCTGAAAAGCCGAGGTGGCTACAAGCAAAGCCTGAGGATCTGCCATACCAACATCCTCAGCCGCGCAGATCATGATGCGGCGCGCCACAAATTCCATATCCTCTCCGGCGGCAATCATTCGTGCCAGCCAGTGAACAGCAGCATCTGGATCAGAACCCCGCATACTTTTGATGAAGGCGGAGATCACGTCGTAGTGATTATCGCCGTCTTTATCATATCGAACTTGTTTTTTTTGAATGGCTTCCTCAATGTCGGGAATCGAAAAATGGATTTTTCCGTCTTCTCCCGGTTCTGAAACGGCCACTACCGTTTCTAAGGCATTCAAGGCCACTCGAGCGTCGCCAGAACTTAATATCGCCAAAGCATCGAGAGACTCATCGTCATAGTCTACCGGTTCGTTCCCCAAGCCGCGTTCCTTGTTTTCCAAAGCGCGAATTAAGATATTTTTGATATCCTCGGTGGTCAGCGGTTCCAGCTCGTAAACGCGGGCACGGGACAAAAGTGCCTTGTTTACTTCAAAGTATGGGTTTTCCGTCGTAGCTCCAATAAAAGTGACAATGCCGTTCTCTACCGCAGGCAACAGTGCATCCTGCTGCGTTTTATTGAAACGATGGATCTCATCGATGAAAAGAATGGTTTTTTTCTCGTAATAGTGGAGCTGTTCCGAAGCCTCATCGACAACTTTCATAATATCGGATTTTCCTGCAGTGATGGCGCTCATGGGGACAAAATGGGCTGCCGTAGTTTTTGCAATAATCTCGGCTAAGGTTGTTTTTCCTGCTCCCGGCGGTCCGTAAAAAATTAAGGAACCGATTTTATCATGCTCAATGGCTTTTCGCAGAAGAGTGCCAGGCCCCAAAATTTTTTGCTGTCCAACGTATTCATATAAATTTTGCGGACGCATCTTGGCAGCCAAAGGTGCGTTCGGAGAAATTTCATTTTTAAATAAATCCATGATAAATCCTCAAAAAAGCCGGAAAATCTCCGGCTTTTTCGTTTTCTCAGTATCCGGTTGTTAAATATTGCGGTTCAAAATTGCCGACAGCTCTTCTTTGCTGTGGAATCCTACAATACGTTCCGTCTCCTTCCCATTCTTGAAGAGAACCAAAGTGGGTATGTTCATCACACCATAAGCAGACGCTACAGACGAACATTCGTCTACATTCACTTTGCCAACCTTTACTTTGCCGGCATAAGCTTGGGCAATTTCATCCACTACAGGGGAGATCATCTTACAAGGGCCGCACCATGCCGCCCAAAAATCCACAAGAACAGGGGTGTCGCCGCCAATAAAGGCATCAAAAGTATCTTGCTGTAAAGCCACAACAGTATCCGACATTTTTATTACCTCCTAATCTAGATGAAATGATTTCTTTGATATTATCTTACCATAAATCTTTAATCATCTGATTGAAATGATTTATGTTATTTTATGACAAAACAATGTTTTTTACTCAGTTTTTATTAGCTCTTTGACAATATGGGAAGCAATCAAAATTCCGGCAGACGGGGGAACCAGCGCGGAACTGGCTGGTACAGCTCGTCCGTCTTCCACCATGGGACTTTTGATTGGCGTTTCATCAGAATAAACAACTGTAACTCCCTGTTCAATATCGTTTTCTCGCAATTTTCGCCGCACGGAACGGCAAAGCGGACACACGGATGTTTTAGAAATATCGGCGATTTTTAAACGAGAAGGGTCAAGTTTATTTCCGGTTCCCATGGAGGAAATCAGAGGAATACCTTGGGATCTACCGTAAAGGATCAAGCCGATTTTTGCGGAGACATCGTCGATGGCGTCGGCAATGTAGTCATAATCATCGCGGAAAAAGAGATCTAACGATGCAGGCGTCACCCGATCGGCAATCACTTTAACACGACAGTGGGGATTAATATCCAGAATACGTTCTGCCATCGCAGCAGCTTTCAACTCTCCTACTGTAGAAGACAGCGCATGGATTTGGCGATTGATATTGTGAAGCGCAATAGTATCGAAATCCACCAGCGTCAAATTGCCAATGCCGCAACGAGCCAATGATTCCGCCACAAAAGAGCCGACACCGCCAATGCCAAAAATAATCACCTTACTTTTTTGAAGCAAAGAGAACCGATCTTCTCCCACCAATGCGGAAAACCGTTGAAACCGTTGATCAATCATATAACTCCTTCACTGTATGCCCAAAAGCAAACATCCCCACATTTGCCGTGTACCTTGTTTTGCTCCCTGCACATAGGCAGGTGGGTATCCTCCTTCCTGATTTCCAAGTCCCCGACGAGGGGGCATTTGGTCCACAGAAAGCGCCAGATTCCCGTAGAAGTGGTGTAGGTTCAAAACTCGGTTAACACGTACAACGCAGGGATTGATTGTTTAAAGTATACTACATTACCGCGGTAAATGCAAGAAGAAACATTCACCAAAGTTATTATTTCAAAAAATTTTATTGGCATTCCCTCTGAAATTTTACCAACTGAGACATGAAATAATTCTGCTACTACAATTCCCAGATAACAAGTTATTAATTTTTATCCGTTTCTCTAAGGGAAATTCCGAGTTCACGAAGTTGTTTAGGCGCAACATCGCAAGGCGATTCCGTAGTAAGACAAGTAGCGCTCTGGGTTTTTGGAAACGCGATTACATCACGAATGCTCTTTCTCTGAGCCATCAACATGACCATTCTGTCAATCCCAAAAGCAATGCCGCCGTGGGGCGGTGTACCATATTGCAGGGCAGTGAGAAAATAACCAAATTTTTCATGAATATCCTCTTCACTTAATTTTAAAAGTTCAAAGACCTTAGACTGAACTTCGCTGTTATGAATACGGATGCTACCACCACCCAGTTCCACACCGTTCAAAATCATATCGTAAGCTTTTGCGCGTACTTTTTCGGGATGCTCCGTTAAAATATCCAAATCCTCATCCATGGGCATGGTAAAAGGATGGTGTTTTGCTACATAGCGTTCTTCCTCATCATCGTATTCAAACATCGGGAAATCCACAACCCACAGGAATTGATTGTCATCAGGGGCAATAAGATTTTCCCGTTTGGCAATCTCGCAGCGGAGATTGCCCAGGACATTACAAGTCGTGTCATAATTGTCGCTTACAAACATTACAACATCCCCGACTTCCGCCTCCATCCGCCCAAGAATAGCATCGATTTGTTCCGGAGTAAAAAATTTTGCGATCGGAGACTTGACTTTATCTTCTCCGCCAATGACAACCATCCAAGCAAGACCTTTCGCGCCAAAAATCCCTGCATATTTTGTCAGGTCGTCCAATTCTCGGCGTGAGAAATGCTCTCCTCCTTTGACAGTGATCCCTTTTACAACACCGCCCTTGGCCACATTGGCCGCAAAAACTTTAAAGTTGGAATCTTTAGCGATATCACTAATATCCTTTAATTCCATTCCAAAACGAAGATCCGGTTTATCGGAGCCAAAACGCTCCATGGCTTCAGCATAACTCAACCGCAGAAAAGGCGTTTTAATTTCGATGCCCAGCAGCTCCCGATAGATCTCCGCCATCATATTCTCCATCAAATCCATAATGACCTCACGATCAATAAAGGACATTTCGATATCGAGCTGGGTGAATTCCGGCTGACGATCGGCGCGCAAATCTTCATCACGGAAGCAGCGAGCGATCTGGAAATACTTATCCATACCGGAAATCATCAACATCTGTTTATAAAGTTGCGGGGATTGGGGCAAACCGTAAAACTCACCAGGATGCATCCGGGAAGGTACGAGATAATCTCTGGCTCCTTCGGGAGTACTTTTTCCGAGAATCGGAGTTTCCACTTCCCAAAAACCATGTCCATCAAGGTAGTTTCGAATCTTCATGGTAAGCTGATGACGCAACTTAAAATTCTTTTGCAATTCAGGACGTCGCAAATCGAGATAGCGATATTTCAGGCGAACATTTTCATCGCAGTCAACATCATCTTCAATGAGAAAAGGAGGCGTTTTCGCGCTATTCAGGATTTCCATTTCACTGATATAGATCTCGATTTCCCCTGTGGTCATATTGGGATTTTCCTGGCCTTCAGGTCGTTTGGAAACTTTTCCTGTGGCGTTGATCACATATTCGGGACGCGCTTTTTCCGCCAGGGGGAAATATTCCCCGGAAATAGCAGGGTCAAAAACGATCTGGACAAAACCGGTGCGGTCTCTGAGATCAATGAAGATCAAACCGCCATGGTCGCGACGGCGCTGAATCCAGCCGCAAATGGAGACAATCTCGCCGTCGTTTGCTAGGCTCAAGTCGCCACAGTAATGGGTTCTTTTCATTATTTTATCCTCCTAATAAGTTCTTCTTTCATGTCTTCGATTTTAATATTAGCTTGACTTTTATCTGTCATATCCCGAAGAATCATTTCGTTGTTTTTCAACTCTTCTTCACCGGCGATCACCGCATACCGTGCATGGACTCGATCAGCGGCTTTCATTTGTGCCTTAAGACTACGACCCATAAAATCAATTTCACCTTTGATCCCCTCTTTACGCAAAGTAGTCAGAATGGGAAACATCGATTTCTTGGCATCGTCACCCAAGGCAACAAAATACACATCGCAGCGGGGGCGTTGCGGGAATGAAAGCCCCTGAGCTTCCATGGCTGAAAAAACTCGTTCCATACCGAGGGCAAACCCTACACCGTAAGTATCGGGGCCACCCAAATCTTGGATAAGTCCATCATAACGTCCACCGCCGCAGATGGCGCTTTGAGCGCCGATATCTGACAATAAAATTTCAAAAGCAGTTTTTGTATAATAGTCAAGACCGCGAACGAGATGAGAGTCAATGTGAAACGGGATTCCCGCTCCTGTCAAATAGGTCTTTACTTTTTCAAAATGATCGTGGCATTCATCACAAAGACAGTCAAGAATGGTGGGCGCTCCCGCGATCAATTCCTGGCAGTGTTCATTTTTGCAGTCGAAGATACGAAGGGGGTTTTTCTCAAAACGACTTTGACAATCGGCGCATAATTCTCCCAATACGGGGCGAAGAGCCTCCTGCAGTTTTTCCTTATGCTCTTTGCGGCATTTTGGACATCCCACACTATTTAGTCGCACTTCTAAACCGCGCAAACCCAATGTTTCGTAAAAACTCATGGCAAAGGAGATAACCTCTGCATCTAAAGCGGGATCCTGGGAACCGAAAGCCTCTACACCGAATTGATGGAACTGGCGGAAACGTCCTTTTTGCGGACGCTCATAGCGAAACATAGGACCTGTATACCACAGTTTTACAGGCAAAGGGCCGCCATAGAGTTTGTGCTCAATCAAGGCGCGGGCGGAAGAAGCTGTGCCTTCAGGGCGCAAAGTAATGCTGCGACCTCCCTTATCCTCAAACGTATACATTTCTTTATTGACAATATCGGTAGTTTCGCCAACCCCACGCAAAAAAAGTTCCGTTGATTCAAAAATTGGCGTTCTTAACTCTTCAAAGCCGTAACACAGTGCCAGTTCTCTGAGGACAGATTCTACATACTGCCATTTGACAGTATCTTCCGGCAAAAAATCATTGGTACCTTTTGGTCTCGTCGTTGTCATCTCATTACCTCACAAAGGGATTTCCGTTGATCTCATCCCGTACGTTGGTCACCATACCGTGGCCTGGACATACGAGAGTATCTCCCGGTAGAGTAAAAATCTTATTTTTTATGCTTTCGATCAATGTATGAAAATCACCGCCTGGCAAATCTGTTCGGCCAATAGAACGATAAAAAAGGGTATCGCCGCAGAACAATACGCCATGACCATAAAGACAAATCCCACCCGGTGTATGACCGGGCGTATGGATCACTTCCAGTTTGCAACTACCAAAGGTGACCGTATCCCCTTCCTTAAGTAAATGGTCCGCCGCTTTGGTCTGGGATTGGGTTCCCATCATATTGCTAATATTTTTCGCAGGATCCGTCAAATAATCAGCATCATCTTCATGAATATACACAGGTACTCCCATTTTTTCAGAGACAGTTTGGTTGGCGCCGACATGATCCCAATGTCCGTGGGTATTGACAATGGCAACTACTTTCATTTGTAGTTCATCGATTTTTTTCATAATCAGATCGCTGCTGCCGCCGGGATCAATGACAATACCTTCTCTGGTCGATTCGTCAAAAGCAAAATAGCAATTGGTTCCCAAAGGCATGACTTCAATTTTATGAACTTCCATGTTACACCTCATGATAAAAGAATTACAAATTTATTTTTTACTGTCAAGAACAAAAGTTACGGGCCCCCAATTGACCGATGAAACAAGCATATCCGTTTGGAACACGCCGGTTTCCACAACGATGCCATCTTTGCGCCAACGAGCGATCAAAGATTCATAAAGTTCATTGGCTTCCTCGGGCGGAGCGGCATCGCTAAACCCCGGTCTTCGTCCTTTTCGGCAATCACCCATCAAGGTAAATTGGGAAACAGCCAAAATGGAACCGTTCACATCAAACAGGGAACGGTTCATTTTATCATTCTCATCGGGAAAAATCCTTAAATTTGGAATTTTATCGCCGAGATATATCACATCTTCTTCACAATCCTCTTTGCCGACGCCGATATATAGAAGGAGTCCCTCCTCAATGCTGCCGGTGGGCTTACCTTCAGAGGTAACGGAAGCAGACTTTACTCTTTGGATAATCACTCGCATAAGTTTCCTCTATGATTACTTTTCATGTTGTTTACCGTGAATGACACGATGCACTTCGGTAACGCCTTTGATCTTGCGGATTTTATTGATGATATAATCCAGGTGCTGATGGCTTTTCACCTCAATTTTCATATTAACCAAAGCGGAACCTGTTTTTATAGAACGGCTGAATACTGAATTGATGGCACTTTTCGTTTCTGAAATAGCCAACATAATATCGGTAGTCAAACGGTCCCGGTCAAATGCTTCTACTTCGATCTCCGCCTGGAATTTTCCATCAGTCTCCCCGACCCATTCTACTTCGATCAATCGATTCGGATCTACATTGGCGCCAACACTGTTACAATCTTTTCGATGAACGGTGATTCCTTTTCCCCGGGTAATATAGCCGATAATTTCATCGCCAGGTAGAGGATTGCAACAGTGACCGAAACGAATCATAACATTATCCACCCCACGCACAGAAACGCCAATGTGGTTGCCTCGATGTTCTTGAAAAGGTTTCGTCTCCGGTTGAGGCTTTGGTTCTTCAAAACGCAGTTCATCTTTGATCGTAGCGATGACGGCATTGATATGTAAATGGTTTTCCCCCAAAGCCACATAAAAATTCTCCAGACTGGCGAAATTATGGCGTTCCACCAATTTGGCAAGTTTTTCGCCTTTTAAGAACTCCAGCATCAAGCTACCATAACGTTTGATCTCGCTTTCAAACAGGTCTTTCCCTCGGGCGATCAATTCCTCCCGCTGTTCCTTTCGAAACCAGCTGCGAATACGGTTTTTTGCCTGGGGTGTTTTTACAAATTGAAGCCAGTCGCGACTGGGCTTTCCGGCCTTGGAAGTAATAATCTCCACGATATCGCCGTTTTCCAATTTGGTATCATAGGTCGCGATGCGCCCATTGATCTTAGCGCCGATTGCATGATGACCAACCTCCGTATGGACACGATACGCAAAATCCAAAGGAACAGAACCCGTCGGAAGCTCAAAAACATCTCCCTTGGGGGTAAATACATAAACGGACTCATCGAACAGCTCGTTTTTCACCGACTCCATAAACTCATCGGCATCCCGCACCTCTTTTTGCCAATCCAACATCTGACGGAGCCAGTTTAGTTTTTCCGCGGTTTTCGCCGGAGCTGATACACCTTCCTTATATTGCCAGTGCGCGGCAATACCATGCTCCGCCACTTGGTGCATCTCCTCGGTGCGTATCTGAATCTCCAAAGGTTTGCCGTTGGGACTAATGATGGTAGTATGGATGGACTGATACATATTTTGTTTTGGCAGAGCAATATAATCTTTAAAGCGTCCCGGCATCGGCGTCCACATGCTATGGACGAGTCCCAAAACGCCATAACAATCGGCAATATCTTTTACAATGACCCGTACTGCTAAAATATCATAAATCTCCGAAAGTTCTTTATTTTGTCGGATCATTTTACTGTAAATACTGTATAAGTTCTTGGGACGGCCGTAAATTTCACCTTGGATTCCCGCCTCGTGCAGTTTCTCCCGTAGAATATCAATTACTTCTTCAATATAGGCTTGACGTGCTGCCCTGGTACTGGCAATCTCATCCACTAGGCGGAAATATTTTGCAGGTTCCAAGGTGCGCAAACAAAGATCTTCCAGTTCCCACTTAAATTGAAAAATTCCCAAACGGTTGGCCAAAGGCGTATAAATATCCAATGTTTCTTGGGCGATCTCCCGTCGTTTCGCTTCAGAGGAATGATATTTTAAGGTGCGCATATTGTGGAGACGATCCGCCAGTTTGATGATAATGACCCGAATATCCATGGCCATAGCCAAAAACATCTTACGTAAGTTCTCCATTTTTTGCTCGCTTTTGGTGCGACCTTCCAGTTTTCCCAGTTTCGTAACGCCTTCAATTAAAACAGCAACTTCCTTACCAAAACGTTCGGTAATATCTTCAATGGTGTATTCCGTGTCCTCCACCACATCATGAAGAAGTCCTGCAACGATAGTTTTGTCGTCAGCTTCTACCGTTGTAAGAATCAATGCGACGGAATAAGGATGAATGATATATTTTTCACCAGAGTGACGAAATTGGTTAGCATGGGCTTTTTCCGCAAAGGCGTAGGCGTCTTCAATCAGAGCGGTATCCGATTCTCGGTTATATTCTGCAATTTTATCCAATAGTGCTTGAATTTCACTCAACGCCTTCGCCCCCAATCTGATATTTTAACTTTAATGATAAATTATACCATATTATTTTTGATTTGAGAATAGAAAACCTGTTGTTTTCCTCGAATATTTTAATAAATTCTATCGTAGCCACAAAAAAAGCGGGGAAGAATCATGCCCCTTCCCCGCTCGGCGGTTTCAAAGAATTACTTTTTCTTTTTCTTAAAATGTGTCGCCAAATCATAGTAAACAGAACCGGAAAGAACGATACTGGAATATCCGCCAGCACCGATGCCGACAATCAATGCCAGTACGAAAATTTTGGTCGTATCTCCACCAAAAATCAGTAAAGCAAATAAGGTAAACAATGTCGTCAAAACAGTATTGATGGAACGAGCCAAAGTCTGGCTGACACTATCGTTGACCAAATCTTTGATACGATCAGCAGGATAATTGGGTTTGTTCTCACGGACACGGTCAAAAATAACAATGGTAGCATTGATGGAATAACCAATCACCGTTAGAATTGCCGCAATAAAAGAGCTGGAAACCTCTAATTGGAAAATAGTAAAAACCGAAAGTAAAATCAGCGCATCGTGAACCAGTGTAATGATGGAGGCAATTCCAAAACGGAGTTGAAAGCGAATGGATATGTATACCAACATCAAAGCACAAGCAATGACCAATGCCAAAAAGGCGTTCAGAGTCAATTCTTTACCGATTGTTGGTCCCACAAGCTCATTGCGGTCAATGCTATATGATCCATGAGACGATTCAATGGCCGCCAACAGCCCGTTGACATCTTCGTCAGTCGTCAAATCCGTACGGATATTGAAGGTGTTGCTCCCTTCGGACTCCTGAATCAGCGGGGTATGTTCCACCATATCGGAAACCGTTTCCCGCAGATCGGCGACATCAACTTTATTGTCAAAGGTTAACTGTAAAATACTGCCGCCGGTAAAGTCGATCCCGGTATTAAATCCCTGCACAAAGAAGGAGACAAGTCCTGCCAAAATAATTACAATCGAAATACAATACCAAATTTTTCGTTTTCCGACAATATTCAATCGAATATCCTTTAAAGTCATGTTTGCCACCTCCTTACGACCGGTAAAGACTGCGTTTACTCAACACCTTGTCGTTAACGCACATCTTCAACATGAAACGGGTAAAGACGATGGCCGTAAACATACTGGCCAAAATACCGATGCTTAAGGTGATAGCAAAACCTTTGATGGAACTGACTCCAAAATAGAACAGTACCACCGTAGCAATGAGCGTCGTAACATTGGAATCAAGGATCGCTTTAAATGCACGCTTAAAACCAGAGGTAACCGCTGCGGAAAGTGTCTTCCCATGACGCAGCTCATCTTTGATACGCTCAAAAATAATGATATTGGCATCAACGGCCATCCCCATAGATAGAAGAAACGCCGCAATCCCCGGTAAAGTCAAGGTGACATTGATCAAACTTTGCACCCAAAAAAGAATTAATCCATAGAGCAACAAGGATAAGCAAGTAAGCAGGCCGGGAAGACGATAATAGATAATCATAAAGAGGAAAATCGCAGCAATCCCATAAAGAATAGCCACATAGCTCTGACTCAAAGAATCGGAACCGAGCTGAGGACCGACGACGCGCACTTCTAAAACTTCCACATCAACGGGGAGGGCACCGCCGCGAAGCAGGGAAGCAAGTTCGGCACATTCATCATAATCCGCCATACCGTTGATTACTGCCCGCCCGTCAGTGATGGCGCTTTCCACTACTGGGCTGGAAATGACAGTACCGTCAAGGCTGATGGAAATGACCTGTCCCAAAAATTCAGTCGTCGCATCGGCAAATTTTTCAGCGCCTTCATCGGTAAATTCCAAAGCAACAACATATCCCGACTGATCTTGTGAAACATAAGCATCCTGTAAATCATTACCATCAAGAATCACGTTGTTGTTGGGATCAAGAAATTCCAGTTGCGCAGTTTTTCCCAACATATCAAGAGCTTCCTGCGAATCCGTAACGCCGGCCAACTCTACAATCATGCGATCGCTGCCTTCTTGTTGGATCAAGGGCTCTGCAATCCCAAATTCATTGACACGATTGCTCATAATGGTGGATAGCTTGTCCATGTCATCTTGTGTAATTTCCGCCCCTTCCTCGGGTTGGGCTTCTAAAGTAACGCTGACGCCCCCCTGTAGGTCAAGGCCAAGGTGCATGAGATTTTGATTTTTGCTGACCAAATAAACGGAAGCTGAAACTGCCGCAATGAGCAAGAGCGCGATAATCACCAACCCCACGCGGCCATTGGAGATTTTTTTAGACATAATTTCACTCCTTTTGTAAATGTACCAAAAGAGCTATGAATCAAAGCGTTAAAAATAAAAAGACTTCATGCATGATTGCAAGAAGTCTTTTTGGTTTTCATTAGCTGACGATCCTGCCAATAGCACTTTTTTCTAATTCGATTTCCACATTATTGCTGACCTTCATCCAAATAGTATCATCCTTAATACGGCTGACTTCCCCATGGATTCCGCCAATGGAAACGACTTCAACACCTATGGTAAGGTTGTTGACCATATCATTGTGCTGTTTGGTTCTTTTCTTCTGGGGACGAATCAACAAGAAATAAATGATGGCGATGATTGCCACAAAATAGATGATCGTCCAAACCATACTGTTCATAAAAGATTCACTCCTTTTTTCCTAATGATTAGTATTATAGATGATTTCAATCGTTGTGTCTATATTCTTTTCGCATTAAATTTTGTATTTCGCAAAAAAATTTTTGTAAAAGCTGTCGAAAGTATCATCCTCCAAAGCTTTTCTGATCTGAGCCATCAAATTCTGCAAAAAATGTAAATTATGGATGGTGGTAAGGCGTATTCCCAACACTTCTCCCGCTTTCAGCAGATGGCGAATGTAGGCTCGAGAATAATTACGACATGCAGGACAATCACAAGTTTCATCGATGGGTCGAAAATCCTCTGCATAACAGGCATTACGAAGCACCAGTTTCCCTTCGGGATGAAATACCGTGCCATTTCTGGCAATGCGGGTGGGTAATACACAGTCAAACATATCGACGCCGCGCATCACACCTTCTACCAGACAATCGGGACTGCCAACGCCCATCAGATACCGCGGTTTCTCTTTGGGCATGACAGGATCCAATACCTCCAGCATTTCATACATCATCTCTTTCGGTTCGCCCACAGAAAGGCCGCCAATCCCATAGCCGACAAAGTCGAGATCTGTAATCTGTTTCGCGCTTTCCAGCCGCAGATCCTTAAAAAGTCCTCCTTGGACAATGCCAAAAAGGTTTTGATATTCATGACGATGAACTTCTTTACAGCGCTTCGCCCAATCCCATGTGCGGTTCATGGCGCGATAAACTTCGCTGTATTCTGCAGGATACTGGGTACATTCATCAAAACACATGGCAATATCCGCACCCAGTGCCATTTCAATCTCCATGACTTTTTCCGGCGTAAAGAAGTGGGAAGAACCGTCGAGATGGCTTTTAAACATCACGCCTTCATCGGTGATCTTACGCATGGGGCCAAGACTAAATACCTGAAAACCACCGCTGTCCGTAAGAATAGAGCCTTTCCAATTCATAAAAGAATGGAGTCCTCCCGCCTTTTTGACCAACTCGTGACCGGGACGGAGATATAAATGGTATGTATTGGCTAACAAGATCCGAGAACCGGTTTCCCAAACCTCTTCAGGAGTAGCTGTCTTTACTGTTGCTTGGGTGCCAACAGGCATAAACACAGGCGTTTCAATGGTGCTGTGGGCCGTTTTTAAGCGGCCGCGACGTGCGCTGCCTCGTTGGCACAGTACTTTAAATTCTAACACAAATCCACCTCATGTTTGGAACATCTCTTTTCGCAATCTTAATGCGAATGTTATTATTATACACTATTTTTTTCCAGAATGAAAGCCTACGGTATCATCTTTCCTCAATTTTCCCG